>NZ_CP150660.1:2390283-2714252 GCF_038023995.1 Polaribacter atrinae | reverse complement strand
GAAAGATTTTGATTACTTTTTCTATTAAAAACTCCAACTTTTATAACTGCTAGAACTTTCTAATTTTTCTTCTATAGTGTCATCTAATTGCGCAAAGAAATCAATACCAGTTAACGCTTCTATTTCATCAACCGAAACCACAAATTTGTATAAAGGCGATTTTGATTCTTTATTACGCATTAAAAAAGCCAACATTTTAATTTTACCGTCTGTTTTGTCTAAGGCAACCCATTCTGCTTGTTCATATTTTTCGCTGTATGATAATGAATAATTCTCATGATGCACCACTTGGTTGGTTGTACTTGTTGATAGAAAGGTTACCAAGTATTTTACCACCAATGACGTTGCACGAAGCGCTAGAAACTACAAAATCCATTCTGTGGTTGGTAAAACTAAAAATAACGGATTGCTACATCAACATCCTTTTAGAGGTCCACATCACACAATTTCTAATGTATCGCTCGTTGGTGGAGGCAAATATCCAAGACCAGGAGAAATTTCATTTTCACATAATGGCTTTTATTATTTTTAGATGATGATTTGTATGCGCATTTAAAAAAGAAAATACTCTTAATGTATTTACATTTCCAAATATAGGATGTACAAAATAAGCATCTTTGTATAAGTTAATAATTACAGTAATATGCTCTTTTGAGGTTATTAATTGTTTAATGATATCAGCTTTTAATACTACTTCTGGTGGTTTTACGTGTTTTGGAGCTTTTACTTTTCCTCTTGGAAAATAATTGAATTTCAATAATATTTTCCTTAAAAACCTAAAATTATCTGTATACAAAGTAGGGTTTGAACTTTGCATGGCTTGTACCACAGAATTTATAACTTTTAAACTATGATCTTAATGCCAACCAACATTTGCTTTTGAAATTTTTGTATTTATACTTTCGTTATTTGGTATATAACTTTCTATCAATTTTAATTGATTTTATAAAACATTGGTATTTAGTGTTTTAATTAAAAGGATAAATGTAATGAGAAAAGTTATAAAACACAGAAAATCTTCTGCCTTAAATTATGAACAAATTAATTTTTAGGCAGAAGATCTCATCATAAATAAAGAATAGTATACGCTTAATTCATAATTATCTTTTTAGTGTAATTTTTAGTTTGATTAAATACCTTAACTGTGTAAACACCTGATGTAAGGTTTAATCGTAATTTATTATCATCTATTTTTAAAGAAGATTTTGCTACTTTTTGTCCAAAAATATTATAAATTATTATCGATGCTTTCTCCCAATTTTGCGGAAGAGTAACATGAAACGTATCTTTTTTATCAATAGGATTTGGATACATAATTGGTATATTTTTATCATCATTAAGCACTATATCTTCAGTAGATAATGATGTATCTTTATTAGAAAGTACAAATTGACCAAAAGTATCAATGGCAAGTCCATCTGAAAAAGTTACAACGGTAGAAGCGCCAGATGCATCAACGATGGTATCAGCAGTATCAATCTTTGAGCCCCAAGTATTTCCAAAAGCATTTGTTGGTCTACTATAAAGGTTATACAAAGAAGCTGTTGTATTTGTAAAATTGCTGTTTCCTGTAAATGATATTGATTGTAAAGGTGTAAATGTAGTATTTGTACCATAATTATTTACAATAGTATAAGAATTAAAGTTTGTAAAACCGTCTGGCAAAACATCAGGATTTATAGTACTTGTAGACACCCAAACATCACCATCAGGATACGTACCTGTATCAAAATTCATAGCAACTCCTGCAGTATCAAAATCTTTTATTCCTGCAGAATTAATTGTCATTTTTTGACTTTTACCGCTAAAAACAGGTGCAGTTGATGGTATGTGATTAGAGCCACTAATACCTTTATAAGTTCCAAAGCTAGAACTTGGGTTGTTCACTTTATTTAATGAAATATTTCCTTGGGTTTCGTTAAACTGATAATACGCTACCAAGCCATTAAATATAGGGTCTGTAGTTTTTTTTGTTAAATGCCTAGATGCTCTAATTTCATCTTTACTTAAAGGCCTGTTCCATATTGAAACTTCATCCATTTCTAATTTTGTATAACGTACATCTGCAGCTTGATTTCTACCATAACGACCTAAATCTATAACGTTTATTGCCTTTGAACCTATAGCAGCATTATGTATACTTTCCACTCCATTTAAATAAATCTTAACAACGCTACCATCACTTACTAATGCCACATGCGACCATTCATTTGGTGGAACTTGCAAACCTGAAGAGGTCCAACTCCAATTAGGATGATACCCTAGCGTATTGTTACCACCAACAAAATTTAATATGAAGTCATTTCCACTATCTTGTACACTAAAAATTCCACTATAATCTACTTGAATTCCATCGGGTTTTATCCAGGTAGAAAAGGTAAAAGAATTATTGTTAAGTCCCAAATCTCCAATACTAATATAATCCTTATTACTTGGTCCTGAAAAAGAAGCTACATTTCCAGGTGTTGGTTCTGGTTCTGGAGAACCACATTCATTGGCTACTTCAATAAAATTTGTTAATGTTTGTGTACTTGTACCATAAGCATCTGTTACCGTAAGTGTAACATCATACAAACCACTTGCTGCATTTACATAAGATACTTCAGGGTTTTCTTCGTTTGATTTTGCTGGTGTACCTCCAGGAAAACTCCATTGCCAAGTGGCAGATGCATTTCTTACAACCGAATAATCTTTAAATTGAACATTTTCTATTGCTGCACATGTTATTTGGGCAGTATTAGAAGAAATTAATGCGTTTGGTGGGCTTATTTCATACAATTCATGAGAAAATGCTCCTCTAGAAGTTCCTATTTTAAGTTTATTTTCATTGTAGTTAATAAACATAAATCGAACATCAACCATAGGTAAACCAGTGCCTAAAGGTATCCAATTAGGCATACTATTGTTTCTGTAATAAACGCCGCTTTTATTACCAACATACACACCACCATCAGAACCTCGTTGAAAGACAATTTTTGTCATTGGAAAACTTGTTAAATTAGCTTGAGTTAAATTGGTCCAAGTTGCTCCGTAATCTGAAGATTTTATAATTTTACAAGCCGATTGCACACCACTATACGTAACCCAAACTTCATTGGGGTTTTCATCACTTACAGCAATATCAGAGATGTTTTTTTGTCCTAAAGTGGTGCTTGATTTTGGAGTTATATTTGTCCAAGTTACTCCTGCATCAGCAGTGTGCCAAACTTTGTTATTGGTTAAACCCGTTACCACATACATATGATTTGGGTTTTTCATAGAGATTTTTTCTCTAAAAACTTGTTCGTTAAATGTTTTTACGATTGATAAAGTATTCCCATTATCTTCCGTTTTAATTAATGAGTTTTTCCAAGTTGTTAAATTCGGATTATTCGTTGGATATTGCCCTGCGTGATGCGTAATAATGGTGTAATAATTATTAGGATGAAACTCAATGGAATTAAAATAACTATAAATACCACCAAGGTCTAAAGAGTTTGCTTGATTCGTTATTTGGTGCACTCCTGGTCTAAAAAACCTGTAATTACTATACCCTTGACTATAAATATATCTCGTATCTAAAGGATTTACATCTGTGTTTCCTTGATCTGCTCCTGGACCATTATACCAATCAAAACCATTAGCTGATTCTTTAACCATTACTGGTCCATGATTATTACCAGAAGCTACTAAATTTGATTTAAAAGCACTACCAAAACCCCATAATTCATGATTACTAATACTATTGGTTATAGTTTTTAAAGTTTGAGCATCGTCCGTAGAATCTACAGTTTCACCATCAGAGCCAACTAATAATAAACCATCTACAACATCAACTGATCTAATATCTGAATGCGTAGTTGCTTGTGAAAGCGTAAAAGAACCTCCATTGTCGTTAGATACAAACACTTTTGTACCTGCATAAGAGCCATAAACAATTTTATTTTCATTACTTCTATCCATAGCAATATCACCATGATGCAAATAAGAATCATGTTTTCTTGGGTCTCCTACACCAGTAATCATATTGGTTTTGGTGAGTTCTATAGCACCGGTAACTGCATTTAATTTGTACAAATGAGCAGATCTGTGGGCATAAGGATTATCGCCACTACCAACAGCTACGTAAATAGAATTGCTATTTGATGAAGGCAACATTAATTTTGCCCACCCCACAATACTTCCATTTGCCGAGGCTTCTAAACTTAATACTTTCATCAAAGAAAATGTTGCGCCAGCATCATCTGAACGGTGTACAAGAACCCTGTTATTATGACTTGTACTTACTGAGTACACTACATCAGAATTTGTAGTACTCCAATCTACCATTTCGCTATGCACACTACTATCCCATGTTTGGT
Organism: Polaribacter atrinae; assembly: GCF_038023995.1. NCBI lineage: Bacteria > Pseudomonadati > Bacteroidota > Flavobacteriia > Flavobacteriales > Flavobacteriaceae > Polaribacter > Polaribacter atrinae. The sequence goes on along the minus strand of NZ_CP150660.1, from coordinate 2,709,912 downwards.
GTTCTGCTAAACCTGTTAATACCGACACCCAAGTAACGCCACCATCTGTAGTTCTATAAATATTTTTCCCCCATCTTGCTATAACAATGTCTGGGTTGCTTGTAGAAACGGCAATATCATATGCTTCCCCACTATAATTAGATTTTATTAAGGTGGTAGAAGCCCAATTTAAACCACCATCTGTAGATTTAATTACTTGTTGATCGCTAATAGCATATACGATATCTGGATTTGATATGGCAACATCTAAATCTTGATATTTATCATCTGGTAAATTTGTATCAACAATTGTCCAACTTTCACCAGAGTTTTCTGTTACCCATAAACCACCCGTTACAAATGATACAAATCGTTTTGCGCTATTGGTTGGATCTATACGATTTAAAAATACATAGCCTCCATGACTACCACTGCCAGAGTAACCAGTCTCACTACTATTTACCGGGCCAATAAGGTTCCAAGAACCTAAAACTCTTGTAGTTTCATTTTGAAAAGTATTTAAAGGTGAGTTCAGTTGACTCATTTCTTTTGCATACGGTTCTGCCTGTACAAACCCATCTTTATCAAGATAAAATAATTTTTGTTTTAACCACTGCTGCCCAATAGATCTAGGTTTGCTTTTATCCCAAACTCTGTTGCCAAAATAAGTATCGAAGTTAGCTTTTACTTGATGGTAGTTACTGCCATCCTTCATCTCAGCAAACCAAGGTTTGGCTTTGTGCTTCATTTCGTATTCATGATCATTTTTCTTCTTTTCTTGTGAAAACACAAACGGACTTACCAATACGATAAGAAATAATATTATTTTTTTCATTTTATTATAGTTTTATTTTTTGCATATTTTATAAAATCCTTTAAGGTTTGTGTACTTGTACCACGTGCATCTGTAACAGTTAAAGTAACATTAAAGCTAGTTCCGTTAACTTTAGAATACCTAATTTCTGGTCGTTCTAATGTTGAAGTAGCTGGAAATCCACCAGGGAAACTCCATGCATATGTTGCATCTTTATCTGCTACAGAATAATCTGCAAATTTTATTACAGGATTTTCTTCATTAAAAGTTGACTTATTGGCTGTAATATTAGCTTTTGGAGCTGTTAATTTTAACAAATTAACTTCCCATAAACCTCTAGAGGTTCCTAATCGTAATTTACCTTTTGCATAATTGATAAACATAAAAGGAGTCTTACCTGCTTGCATACCTGTTCCAAAAAGTTTCCATTCAGACATATTCTTTTTTCTGTAATAAACACCAAAACCAGTTCCTAGATAAAGAATATCATCACTCCCTCTTTGGTAAATTATTGAATATACGGGTTGATTTGGCAATCCCTCGGAATAATCACTCCAAGTTCTACCACCATTATTAGAGAAAAAGACTTGTGCTTTCGTTCCTTTTTTGGACGTAACCCATAAATGTTCAGGATTTTTATCACTTACCGCTAACCTCCATAAAGTTGTATTTTTAATTAAAGTACTAGGTGGCCCAACTTCTGTCCAAGTTTTTCCTTCATCAACAGATTTAATTACACGATTCGGTTCAACAACAGCATATACATAATTTGAATTGGCAAAACTTACTTTTACAGAAACGGCATTTTTCTTTTCATCCTCAAAACTCTTTATAACTTGCCAACTCTCTGCATTATCCGTAGATTTTGTAAGCTTGTACGTTTTATTCCTATCTCCATAATCACTTCCGTACATGGTATAATATTGGTGTGGATGAAATTCAAGATTATCTAATGTAATATACCCTAACTCAATACCCAGTTTTTGCATTTTATGCCCTTTAACGCCTGCTAAAGCTCTTTCAACTCTTTCATGCCCCCAAGGGTGATTATACATAAATTGATCGTCTATAGGGTTTACATTTGCTGCCATAGCATCTGCTCCGTTTACCCCAATCCAACCACCATAAACAGCATCATCTCTAAAACATATTTGATTATGATTTAACCCTACAGCCATAATATCATTTTTAAATGATTGGCTAAATCCCCAAAGTTCTTGTAAACCTAAGCCATCACTTTTATCGTACACAACTGTTTTTCCTCCGTCTGAAGAATGGTACACACCGCCATCATTTCCATTCCATATTTGAGTTCCAATAACAGAAAGTCCGTGATGATCCCCGTGTACTCCTGTATGTGCATTGTTAGATTTATAATAATCGTACTGTTTTCCTGTTATTATATTTCCAGTAACATCGTAACCCCAAGTTGCTCCACCGTCTTTACTTACTTTTAGCTTATTTGCTGCACAGGCTAAAAAATTCTCATCGGTTTCAGATACTGTAAAAGCAAAATTCCAAGTTAATTGTGCTAAATGGCAAGTTTCATATAAAAAGTCTGTTGCACCATTTGCATTTTCCAAAGGATTTGTTGGGTTACCACAACATTTTTTATCAAAAGAAATTCCGGCGTTTGAAGATTTAAAGAAAGAAATTTTATCATTATCACCGCCTCCATTGTAACCAATTGCAACATAAACCACATTATTATTTGCAGGTGTTGTTCCCAATCTTGCTCTGTGAGAATCTGTGCTATAATCAGCAGGAAAGCCATTATTTATTGTTGTAAATGTAACTCCGCTATCTGTTGATCTTTTAAAATTAATCCACTTTGTTGTTGATGATTCTTCTAAAATATATACAATATTTGGATTATTTGGTTTTACACGCATATCCCAAATTTTGGAAGATGTTTTATACATTTCTTTCCAAGAGTCTCCTCCATTTTTAGATTTCAGTAATCTATACGAACCTGATTCTTCTACAGTAGCGTATACAATGCTACTGCTTTTATCTGATACATCTACCCATAATAAATCGCCATATTTAGCAGGTTTTTCTTTTTTTAATCCTGTATAATTCCAATTTAAACCACCGTCTATAGATTTAACCACACCAATATCAGTACCAGCATATACAATTTTTGGATTTTTTCTACTGAAAACAATTTCATTTACCCATTCTACTTCAGGAACACCTACAGAAACTAATCTATAGTCTTCTCCGGCATTTGCTGTGTGCCAAATTCCTGCTGTTGACGCACCTATTAAAACCGAATTTGTATCACTAGGATCAATTCTTATGGAACGAACTACACCTGTTCCTCCATTATCTTGCTTAACATTCCATTTTAAGAATATTTGCGACCATTGATTACTAATTTGTGCATCGCATATATTATAGATTAATAAAAAAACTATTAGAGTGATTTTTTTCATAATTAAATACTTTATTTTTTTTAACCTCTGTAATTCTATCTAAAGCAGCTTCATTTCTATCAAAAAAATTTAAAACTAACTAACAGACAAATTGTTTTTGATTTTTTAATGTGTTTTACTAACATTACCTTATAATATTTTTACTTTAACAATCTTAGAAAGATTAATCCTAATGGTTTTTAATTAGGAAATATTACTATGTAATCAACATTCTTATTTGCTAAAAACGACACTATAGAATCTGAAATTACCTTAAAACGGACAGATTCTCCCGTTTCTTTATTTATAATATTCGCCTCTTTTATTGAAGGGTAATTTAAAACACAAATAGAATCCGACTTTGATTGTATTCCTATTTTAGTTGCTTTATTATTGTTCCAATCTATATCAATTTCAAAAAGACCTATTGCTCTTAACCCTTTTACACTACCACTCTTCCAAACACTTGGTAAAGCTGGTAATATTTGAATAGTACCCGTATGACTTTGTAATAACATTTCTGCAATACCCGCGGTTACTCCAAAATTACCATCTATTTGAAATGGAGGATGTGCATCTAAAAGATTACCATAAACACCTCCACCAACTCCACCTCCGTTACTCGTGTTTTCTACATAATTTAGTGCACCGCTCAAAATTTCATGTGCATGATCGCCATCCAATGCTCGTGCCCATAAGTTAATTTTCCATCCCATTGACCAACCTGTCCCTTCATCTCCTCTATCACGCAAGGAAACAATTGCTGCATTAAAAATATCTTGGTCAATTAGAGGAGAAATTTGATTTCCTGGGTACAATCCTATTAAATGAGAAATGTGACGATGCCCTGGTTGCCCAACACTACGAGGAGAATATTTCCATTCTCTAAGATGTCCGTCATTATCAATTGCCAAACCTGTATCTAAACTTTCAAACTTAGCTTGTAATTCTTTTTTAAAATCTATGTCCGCTGCAACATCATTTCCTAATATATCCATGGTAAGAATTGTACTATTGAACAAATCCCAAACTAATTGTTGCGCATGGGCTACACCATTTTCTGCTTCTGGACCATGCTCTGGTGAATATTCATTAGGACAAACCCAAGAACCATCTGAATCTCTCACCAAACGTTCTAGCCAAAACTCTGCAGAACTTTTCATAACAGGATATGCCTTTTCTAATAAAAACGTTTTGTCTAACGTATACCTGTAATGTTGCCATAAATGCATAGAAACCCAAGCATTTGCAACAACATAGTTTGTTGCAAACCCTCCATTGCTTCCAAAAATATCATTCTCAGTATAAAGTGTCCATCCTTTAGTTTGACCTGAATCAAGGGCATTTTGTTTCCATTGATCATGAACTATCGCTTCATTATATAGGTAATTTAAAAAAGTATTATGTAATTCTGACAAGTTTGTGTTCTCTGCCAACCAGTAATTCATTTGAACATTAATGTTAGCATGGAGATCACTATGCCACGGTGGTGTGTTCGAATTATTCCATATTCCTTGTAAGTTTGAAGGTGAATCCATTCCTCTTGCAGAAGATATCATTAAATAACGTCCGTATTGGAAATACAGTGTTTCTAAAAAATTATTTTGCACACCTCCATCGTACGCTTTTACAAGGTCTTTTGTTGGTATCACATTATTCATATCTCCTAAATCCAATGAAACTCTATCGAATAATGATTTATAATCAGAAATATGATCTGATTTTAGGGATTCATAAGATTTATTAGAAGCTGACCCAACGATATCTTGTACTATTCTGTTAAGGTTTTCTTTAGGAAAAATATAATTTGGACTACTAGGAGAAAAATTAGTTTTTCCTCTTAATATTATTGTTACAGCATCCGCATCTTTAACTGTTATTTTACCATCAAAAGTAGAAAGAGTTCCTCCTTCATTTTTTACTTCTATTTTTGTATTGAAATTTAATAAATCTAACTTTCCGTCTAATGAAATAGTATTGTCTTGGTATTTAGGTGTTATTGCATGTGCGTCCCATAATATTAAATCGACATCTATCATACTAGAAGCAGAACTTGACAATCGTATTACTACAACGTCATCAACTTTACTTGAGAAATATTCTCTTGTATACTGCACGCCATTCGATTCAAAAGTTACGTCTGCAACAGCATTTTCTATATCTAAAGTTCTCCTATAATTAGAGACACTTGTAATATTATTCGTATTAATAAATAAACTTCCAAAATTTTGATAAAAACCATAACCTCCTTTACCTCCTGTCCAAAGTGATTTATCATTGAATTGAATTTCTTCTTGAGCAACTCCACCAAAAACCATAGCACCAAACTCACCATTACCTATAGGCAATGCAGAAGTCATCCAAACAGTAGCTGGCTCTCTATACCATAAAGACAGTGCCGATTTTGGTTTACTTGCACTTCCTGTCATTCTCACTTCAGCTGGTTTTTCTGGAAGGAATCCCATTTCTAACGGCAAATTAAACTCTAGAAGATTGTTATCATCTCCTAAACTCCATTCTCCCAACTCTTTTTCAGGTCCTGCTCCTCCTAATTGGTTCATCGCCTTAGAGCTACCATTTATTTGCAATTCCCATGCTGGACTAAGATTTTGATTCAAAGTCTCAACTAACTTAAAGTCAACATTGGTAGAAATACTAGTTTTAAAATTATTTCCAACAAAATCAATAGTTCTTCCTAACTTACTTGTTAAAACGAGCTTGTCCATTGATCCCGTTAATTTCCATAATTGGGCATCAGAATTTTCCAATGCTACTTTGGTAGAAAGTCTTTCACCATCTCCCATGTCCTGTAAAACAGCTCCTCCAACTTTAAAATTTATATAATACCAAGTTTCACTATTATAAGTTGAAATTATTGGTGAAACTTGTGAGTATGCTATTGTTGTTAGTAAAAACAATAATACGATTGAAAATTTTTGTTTCATTTGCTTTTTTTTAACCTAACCCTAAACAATATATGGTCACTGAATTAGCTTCAATTTATTTGATTAACTATATGTCTCTGAAGTTGAAACATAGATCCTATCTTTTGAAATACCTATTTTCATCTTTACTGATAAATCATCTTTTAAACGAGTTGTTATAATTGGTAAACTTTAAACCATCACCCTATAGATAACATTAAGGTATTTTTTTAAGCTTTAGATTACTTCTTACTTTAAAGTTTCTAGATTAGAAAAATTGATGTCTGGAGCTATCCCATTTTTTATTCTTGTAAACGCAGTATTTATTGGAATAGTTTCACTAAAAAAGCCACAATTTTTCATAAAAAATTGATTTCCTTCCACTCCTCCAGCATAATCTAATCTAGATTCTTTTCTTGCAGTGGCGTCTGCTGTAAACTTTGCTTTTGTTAATTCTATCCATTCATTATCGCTGGTATATATCCATTGATTATTATAATTTGCTTTTCGAGAAATGTATCCGGTTTTTGTATCAAAATTTTCTAAAAAAGAATACAGGTTTTGTAAATATCTACTAGCCTGTGGTCTACGAAAACTAGCTATTAAATTCCATTTATTCTCTTCTGGACTATAAAAATAAGCAGTATAATCTGTTGAATTATTTTCTGCTGGCACACCTTTTAATAAAAACTTATACGTTGTGGAAGCTTTCCACGGGTAAACTTTATAACTCTGACCACCAGACCCTTCGTTTCCGAATTCACCTGTTTTTACACCACTTCCTTTATCTAGTAAAATAATTTTATGATCATCTGGAATTTCATTAGGGTCTTGAGTATCAAAAGGACTCCAAACTGAAAATAGAATACGACGTTCAGTTTCTGAATTTACCTGAATACCAAAATAACCATCTTTAAATCCGTTTGCCATGTAATAAGACCCAATAACATCTTCTCCTTCAGGAACATTAATTTCATTATAAAAATAGGTTACTTTTTTTTCTTTTGGTAACTCATAAGATAAATGTACCGAGGGTCCTCGTCTACCAAAATAAAAATCTTCTTTAATAAAGTAAATATTCCCTGCGGTAGCAGCTCCTTCAATAATAAAAGCATTGATATCTGCATATACAGCGCCATCTTTTTGTAATCCTTTAATTTCTATAGTTTGATAACCTGCTGTAGTTATATTAAATTCTCCTGCAAAAACCTCCTTCTTATCAGATTTTTTTATGGTAAGTTCCTTCACATCATTACCTAAAGAAATGCTAATTTTAGATGATTCGTCTATTGTATTTAACCTTAATATCAACTTAATCTTCCCCGTTTTTTCTGTTTTAAAATAGGTTTTAATTTGTGTTTCAGAATCGTTCCAATTTCTAATTCCGTTTTCTCTAATAATTCTATTGTTTGAGGCTACATTATTTGTAACCCAACTATTTCCTTTTGCTGGTATCTCAAAAGAAAGAGGTTTTATTGCAGTAGCAGCAATTTGATTTGGTTTTTTATCACTTTTACAAGAGAATAAATTACCTATCAAAAACACCGAAAGTGTGATTATAGAAATACTTGAAAGAATGTTTTTTATTTTATTATATATCATTTTATTCCTTTTTTTACTAGAAAATTATTTTTAGGATTTACAATTACTGCACTGAAATTTCTTGACGTTCTCCATCATAACCAACTGCAAATATTTTATCTGAAGCATTAAAAGAAGTAACAGTAAACTTATCTCTTACAGATATATATATAATATTTCCATCTCTTTCTTGTTGATATACAACCGCATTATTTGTTCCTGTTATCGTTATTTCATTATTAACCACAGAAGCATTTCCAATACTAAGCGCCCCTTTACTTTTGTAAATGTTTAAACTTTGCTCGTGTATAAATTGTAACTTCATGGCTGGTTCTGGATAACCTTTAGATTTAATATCTGCAATAGCATCATCTACCATAGTTTGTGTAACGGTTATAGTACCTGCTCCATAATCGTTAAGTTCTTTATCTACTACTTTTAGAAAGCCCCAGTCAATAAAAAATGCTGTTAAATCTGTTTCTGCTGCATCCGAACAAATTTTAGCAAATTCAATTTGCGATTCTCCATTAGTATCAGCATCTTCTGTTGTTCTAATAATCTCATGAACGTCTTTATAAAAATCTTTTTTTCCTAATACATCAGAAAAATATAATTGTAATTGCCAAAACGGAACTAACTTACAAAACACATCACCGTGTTCTGCATGAGAAATATTTGCCGCTACAATTTCAGTTAATGCATTTTCATAACGATTATTATAAGGAGCAACAACTTCTTCATCTATTCTAGCTGCGTTACCCCAAGTAGTTTGTACATAAAGGCTATAAATATTTGTGGTAACTTCGGTTAATCCTAGCCATTTTAAACCTGGACTAGTTTGGTTAATATGCCCAATTTCGTGTGCTGGCCCCCAAGGATCTGTTTTTAATGTATTAGGGTTAATAAGTCCTGGCATGGTACTTTTATGGTACTCTGTCCTATTACTTGTAGCGTACATAAACATATCTTGATGTGTATTTGTTCTGTAATACATGCGAGATTTATTGGCTCTATCATATTTATACAATCCTAGAAAATCCTGTTCTAGATCCACCATATTATCATATAATCCAATAAGCTCTGTAATATTGGTGTTGTACTGACGGAAATCTGCAGTGGTAAAAGATAACATTGACAATTCACCCAACACATCAAAATAAGTATATTCTGCATTATCAATAAGCGCTTGCCAATCTTCATTAGTGTGCTTGGCAACATCAAAATAGCCGTTAATTTTTCCTGTGGCAAAATTAGCTTTTACTTCATATTGTGCTTCATTTTGATATATTAAATAAGCAAGTCCTTCTGTATTTACTTGAAACCTATTTACTCCTGGTTTTAGAACATAATCGACACCTCCAAAACCTTGATTGTGATTTACAACTCGTAAAGATATTTCTCCTTCAAAATCGTTCATAAAAACAACCATATCTGTACCCCATTTAACATAAATTCCGGTCGCATTATCGTAAATACCATAGGTTCCTGTTTTATTTGCAATACTAGCAATGTCTGGATTTGCATAGCTTTTAAAATTGCCTATTCTAAACTCTTCATAAACTTCATTAAAAATAGCTAATGCCATCGCTTTTATAAACTCATTATCTATATTATCAATATCTTCTCTTGTAGTTCCTGGTACAAGTACTGTACAGGCTTTATCACTAAAAACACTTAAGCTAGCTTCTAAAGTTGCGCTTTCTTTATAAAACTCAATTTCTGCAAGACTAACAAAATCGTTTACTCCTTTAGTTACGGATAATTTTATAGAAGCCGGATTTACAAACCCTTCAGGAAATGCTATCATTTTAGGAGAATTTCCATTTGTAAAAACATATTCTTTAAACAAAGCATAATCACTTTCTCCTTGAGCTTTTGTATAAACTGATAATTCTAAAATATCACCATTTGTAGCATCGCTACGCGGATAAAGCACGAAATAATCTATTAAATCTTTAGTATCCGAAAAATTATAAATAAGTTCTACCGGATATTCTGTAGCATCTCCCCATCTACTATGATAAATTGTGGATTTATCTCCATCTATTGTTTTTTGAATATCTGTTCCACTTTGATACTCACTTGCAGATGCACTATTTGGAGATATTTTAACATCTTTATCTATACTATTTGCATTGGTAGGCTCATATTTTTCTGGATCTGTAATTTTTGGATTCTCTATTTCTGGTTGTACTGCAGTGTTAGCACTTTCTGAGCAACTAACAGAAAATAATATTACAAATAGTAAAAATATTTTGAATGTTTTAAGGTACATTTTGAAATGGTTTTAAATTTTAACTGAATACTCTACTCTAAATAAAGTTGTATACAGTAAAGAAGATAGAAAATTCTAAGCGTTTAAATGAATTGTAATTATGCGGTATCCTTAAAAAAGCACACCGCACAATCATTAATTCAAACTCAATAAAAACAAAATAAATCTGGTCTTAGAAACCTTAGAAGCTATAATAAACTTCTTCTGCTTCCAGTTCTTTGTCTACAATTCTAGAATCCATTTTATAAAATGAAATCTCTCCTAAGTGGGCATAAGTACCACTTCCATCTTTAAGAATTAATACTCTAAAGTTAGTTGCAGAATAGTTTTTATCAAAAGTTACAGAATGTTCTATAGAACTATCTGAAACAGATAGGTTATCATCAGATTCCCAAACACGTTCCCAAGTAACTCCATCTTCACTAGTTTCTAGTCCCCATTGCGTTGGCCTACCACCTTTATCTCCATTATTTTGTCTAAGCCAATATTTAATAGCACCAAGATTTGACACCTCTGTATTGTTTATTTCAATCCAGTGAGGTAACGGAGCCACACCACTAGACCAAGCAGAATGCCAGTAAGTATTAATATCTCCATCTACCAAGTTTGCTTTTGGTCCTTCACTATTTTCTTGTGTATAAGTATCTATCATATCACTAGTTATAGATAACTTCTCTAATTCTTCTGGATAGTACGTAATATCTGGTAACCTTCTAATAGGTGTTACCGAATTACTGGTAAGTATAGCTCCTTCTGTTCTTGCATTGGGAGTTTCATTTACAGATTTTATGGTAAAAGAAAAGTCTTCTTTATTAATTAGACCTTCCACCAATAAAGTATCAGTAAATTTACTTGCATGTTCAATAACTTGCTTTCCGTTTTTAACATAACCTATTTCTAGGTAAGTATAATCGGCATCTTCAGGGATATCCCATTTTACTAAGGCTCCTCCTAATCGAGATTCAGCGCTAACACTTACTACATCGGTTGGTTCTGCTATGTTACTATCGTTAGAATCGTCACACCCTATTAATAAAAGTGCTACTATTGCGGTATATAATATTTTTCTCATAATAATATTGTTTTATTAATATCCTGGGTTTTGAATTAACAATTCGTTTTTGTTTATTTCTGACTGAGGAATAGGCATTAAAAAATTTCTTTGACTAAAAGATCTTGGAAATTGTACTTCGGTAACTCTAAAGAATTCTTCATCTGTTTCCCCTTGTATATTCATTCCTTGTAGATTATCATTCAAATACTGATCAGCGATTTGCCATCTTCTTAAATCCCAAAATCTATGATTTTCTAAATAAAGCTCTATTGTTCTTTCTTGACGAACAATATCACGAAGTGTAGATTGATCATTTGCGCCTCCAATTGGATTCCAAGCTTCGTCTATTGTTGGTATACCTGCTCGTGTTCTAACTTTGTCTATATAATCTTTTGCTGTGCTAAAATCTTGACCGTATTCTATTAAAGCTTCGGCATAATTTAAATACAACTCACCTAATCTAATTACTGGCCATGGGTAGTTAACAGAAACAGAATACTGATTTTGAACCAATTCTGGTGCTACACCTTTTTTATTAAGATATCCTGTTGGCGTGTAATTATTACTTCTACCTTGAATACCATAGTTATCATTACGTCTATATTGAGTTAAAACTTGTTTTTCTGCACCTCTTATTACCTCATAATAACTGTTGTGGTAAGAAATCCATGCATTAAAACGAGGCTCTCTTTCTAAATTAAGTCCCATTGTAGCTCCTAAATCTGTATCAACAATATTATATCTATTTCCATAATTATACTCTGGGTCTTTACTAATTGGTAAACCATTTTTGGTGTAAAAAGATTCTAAAATAGTTAAGGTTGGGCCTACGCCATTCCATGCAAAACCAGATACTGTTGGTGTACTTTTAAATTGAAAATCGTAAATAGTTTCTTTTCGAGTTTCTCCCCAGATAATCTCACTAGAGTTCTTATCTACAAATACATAACGTAAATCTTTTTCAATAGGGTCTGAAGGTAAATCTGAATTATATGTACTATTTTCATATAATTCAATTCCCGCTGCTCCTGCAATATCAATCGCTTCTTTACAAGCATCTGCTGCACGTTTCCACTTTTCTTTATTATAGGTTGTACTTATTAATTGATTTCCTTCATCATCAAGAAAATTACCATATAAACTAGCCATGTCTTGACCTCCTCCATTAAATAAAGGGGATGCTGCATACAATAACATTCTAGCTTTAACAGACTTTGCGATAACGCTTGTAGCACGACCATAATCTGACTGGCTAACTGGTTGTAATGGTAAATCTTGAGATGCTTCATCTAATTTTTCAACAATAAAATCGATACTAGCATCATAAGTTGATCTTAATGGATAATCGGCAACTGACATGTTAATATCGAATTGCTGATCTGCAATTACCACTGGTCCGTACATTCTTAATAATAAGAAATGATAATAACCAATTAAAAAGTTAGCTTCAGCTTTATATAGTGTTTTAGTACTATTATCTAAATCTGCTACAGCATCTACATTATTGATAAAAATGTAACATTGTCTAATCCCTTTATACAAATCGTCCCAATATGAAATTACAGGGGAAGAAGCCGTATATTCTCCTCTTGGGAACTTTGCAAAGGTTTCATGCTCAAAGGCAGTAACAATTTCATCTGCCGTCATTAAATCGATAGAAGATGTTCCCGATCTCTGTTTTGGTATATACGAATAACAAGAATACAAATATCCTAAAGCTGCATTTGGGTTTCTAAAAGCATCTTCTTCCGTTGGTCTTTCGTCTGGTACAATCTCTAGATAATCTTCGCAACTGAATACGGTTGAAAAAATTACAATTACTGTTAAATATGTTATTAGTTTTTTCATTTTTTCTTTTTTAATTAAATTTTAATTGTACACCTAAATTAAAGATACTTTGTGTAGGGTATGAAAGTCCACTTCCACCACCTTGCTCTGGATCCCACTTTTTGAATTTAGAAAAAGTTAATAAGTTATAACCACTTAAAAATATTCTAGTATTACCAATATTATACCCCAACTCCGCACTTCTTAGTTTTAAGAAAGAACCATCTTCTAACCAATATGTAGAGTTTTGAGTATTATTACCATTATCTAACTTAGATAATTTTGGATATGCTGCATAGATATCTGGGTTACTAGCACTGTAGTGATCATCTGCTACCCATTGCAATACATTTCTAACACCTTGACTTCCGAAAGGATGAAACCCACTTGTAAAGAATGATGTACGTGCAACACCTTGAAGTAAAAAGGACAGATCCAATTTTTTATAACGTATTGATGTACTTAAACCATAAACAATTTCAGGTATTGCAGGATTCCCCATTCTAACACGGTCATCACTATTAATAATTCCATCGCCTGTAACATCCGTATATTTAATATCACCTGCAGAAACAAAACCACCTAATTGTTGAACAGGACTGTTATCTACCTCTGCTTGATCAATAAATAAACGCTCTGCCTTATACCCCAACTGCGTTCCAATAGGATAGCCAACAGCTGATAAATTTGGAAAATCACTATAGGCTGGTTCGTTATTAACTAAAACCTTGTTACGAGCAAACGTAAATGTACCTCTTGAAGAAATAAAGAAATCTTCACCAATTTGTTTGTCATATTGAAGCGAAAAATCGAAACCTTTATTTAAAACTTCTCCTAAATTAGCATATACATTAGTTCCAGATGTTCCAAATACAGTAGGTATTGTAGTAGAAATATCAACAAAAATATTATCTCTTTTTTCTCTAAAATAATCGATGTTAAATTTAAATCCATTTGTTAAATCTAACTGAAGCCCTATATCTAATTTTTCAGCCGTTTCCCATGAGATGCCTGTGTTAGCAAATTGATTATAAACCGGACCTGAGTAATTCGTGGTTTGCTCAACACCTGTTGTAAAACCACTACCGTTAAGATCAATATCAGACAAATAAGGGAAACGTGCACCACCAATACGGTCGTTACCAACTTTACCCCAACTGGCTCTAATTTTTAAAACATCAATAACATCTGTTAACCCCTCGAAGTATTTTTCATTACTAATAACATAACCTGCACCTACCGAAGGAAAAAATCCAAAACGATTACCTTCTGCAAAGTTTTCAGAACCATTATAACCAAAGTTAGCTTCAAAAAGATATCTGTTATCAAAATCGTAAGTTACACGACCTGCATACCCCATTCTTCTTTCTGGTAATGAACTTGATAAATCGTAAGGACTATTTATAAGGTATTCTGTTTGATTATATAAAAGTAACCCTGACACCTCATGTTTATCAAAAGATTTTTTATACTCGATAGATGGTTGCATATAAAACCTTCTATCTCCTGAAGTCGCTGTAGAGGTTCCTAAAGAAATACTTTGTGCTGCTCCTACTTGATTTAAACTATAATCATAAGTACCATCTGCATTCACTTGATAAGAACCTAGTTCATATTGGTTGTAACCTTTAGAACGCGTAACCGTTGTAGTAGACCAGTTTTTAAAAGACGCTAAACCTTTAAAAACCAAACCTTCTGTAATAAAATCTAATTTTTGTTCTCCTGTAAACGTAGCCAATACCGTACTTTGAAAGTTATCAGTATAACCACGGGTCATTGAAGCAAAAGGGTTTTCAAATCCATCATTAACGGCTCCTCCACTTTTACCACCATACATTAAGTCTCTAGGATCTGCGCCTTCTTCTAATGGATAATACATAGGAAAAACAACTGGATTCGTATTCATAACTGAACTAAAAATAGATTGAACATTTGTAGATGGTCCGTTGTAATACCTTAATTGTGTATTTAATTTTAACGCAACTTTTGTAGTTGACGATAAATCGGCATCAATATTATTTTGAAAAGTAAATTTTCTAACATTAATGTTATTGTCATAAGAGTTTACATCAAATTTCTTTAACATACCATTCTGGTTATTCATAGTAGCATTCATAAAGTAGCCTACTTTTTTCCCACCACCTTGAACACTAACATTAATCTCTTGGTTATCTGCAAAATCATTAAACATAGCATCATACCAATCTACATTTGGAAACACATATTGGTTTAAGCCATCTCGTGTACCATTAATTTTATCTTGAGAAAACAATATTTCTCCAGTACCTCTTTGAGTAACAGCTTCGTTATATAATTCCATATATTCTACACCACCTACAAACTCTGGTGTTGATGTTGGCATAGTAAACTGAGATTGCACACGCACATTAATTCTTGGTTTATCTAAATTTTTACCTGTTTTAGTAGCAACAATTAATACACCGTTAGCTCCTCTAGTTCCGTAAACAGCTGTTGCTGTTGCATCTTTAAGTACAGAAACAGATTCTATAACTTCTGGACTTAAACTATTTAAATCGCCTTGAGAGATTTCTACTCCATCTAATAAAATTAATGGGTTGGAGACACCACTATAAGTAGCAACCCCACGGATATAGAAACTTGCTCCATCAGCCCCAGGCTGTCCAGAACGTTGCACACCAATAATACCTGCTACATTACCTGCTAGCGAGCTAGAAATGGTGGTATTAGCAGACCTTAAATCTTCGGAAGCCATTGTAGAAACTGCTCCTACAACACTAATTTTCTTTTGAGATCCAAAGCCAACTATAACAATCTCATCTAACTCTGCAGAAGAAGCTTCTAAAGTTACATTTATTACACTCCTATTTTCTATGAGAACAGTTTTAGTTGTAAAACCTAAATAAGAAAATGTAAGTGATGTTGCTGATGTTGGTACTTTAAGGGTATATTTTCCATCAAAATCGGTAGTTGTACCAATAGTTGTACCCTGAATTATAACATTTGCTCCATAAATTGGAGTTTTGTCTACATCGATTATAGTTCCCATTATAGTAGTTTGATCGGACTGCGAATAGCCTTCTAAACTAAATGACAACAATAACGATAACAGAAAGAAAGTAAATAGTTTTTTCATAAAGTTAATATTTGTGATTATTTTGGTTAATTAATAAGTTTCTTTAATACCTAAAGAAGGTTTTCGTTACTCACACTCCTCTTTTCAAAGCTCATAACTAGAGGCATTTTTGTTAAGTACATATTGTTAATTATCTGTTAATTTACTCCCAAATATGAAATTTTATTTATAATTTGTAGTGAAAGTTTTATTCAATTTTAGGTTTAATTAATCATAAGACTAAATAATACTCCTTTTTGACTAATTATTACTTCCCTCTTATTAACTATTATCACACTCTATTACAGACAACTATAGAAACATCTTCTTATCACTTAAAAAACGGACTCTTGACATTATGTTAATTTTGTTAAAAACATTGAGGTTAATAAATAAAATTGTCGCAATATTATTTGAAACTTATTCCCTACAATTATTTGGTATGGATTCAATTATCTCTAGAATACAAAGGGCTTTAAATTAAAAATAGAATAAGAAAAATAGATTCTAGAAGGGTAGGATAATTGAAAATTTAGATAAATTGAATTTCAAGCAAATCTATTGTTGGCTAAAATTACAAAACACAATTACTTTTGTCCTAAATCTGATTATTTAGATTTACATAAATGTGTTGTTAAGAATATATTTCTTTAGTTTATAAAGTTTCTAATAAAGAAAAAATTGAAATTTTTTTACTAATTTTTAATAGAAGCCAGCAATTTTTTAAATGCCAAAAACCCGCATTAAGGATTGAGTCTTTCGACTACGCTCAAGACAGTCTATATGTTTGTAGCACTTTTTTTATTGTCAGTTCGAGTGAATTTTGAAGAATGAAAAATTTGTATCGAGAACTAGCAGTAAAAAAAGCGAGTAGTAAAAGCCTGTTAAAACGTCCCAAAAAAGCATAATTATCATGAGGTTCCTCAATCTCCTAAAAAGACTCATTTCGGAATGACAGAAAAAAGAAAAACCCTCTCAAGTTAATGAAAGGGTTTTGTGTTTATATGAGATTTCTCAATCGCCAAAAAGGCTCATTTCGAAATGACAGTTTTACTTTTTAGTTACTAATTACTAGTATCTATAGTGTTCTGGCTTATAAGGACCATCTACAGTTACACCAATATAAGAAGCTTGCTCTTCACGTAATTCTGTAAGCTCTACTCCTATTTTTGCTAAGTGTAATTTTGCTACTTTTTCATCTAAATGTTTTGGTAACATGTATACATCATTTCCGTAAGCATCAGCGTTTTTCCATAATTCTATTTGCGCTAAAGTCTGGTTTGTAAATGAGTTAGACATTACAAAACTTGGGTGACCTGTTGCACAACCTAAGTTTACTAAACGACCTTCTGCTAATAAAATAATGTCGTTTCCGTTAATGTTGTATTTATCAACCTGTGGTTTAATTGTATCTTTTGTATTACCATGGTTTTTATTTAACCAAGCCATGTCAATTTCGTTATCGAAATGCCCAATGTTACATACAATAACCTTGTCTTTCATAGCCTCAAAATGACGACCTTGAATAATATCTTTGTTTCCTGTAGTTGTAATAATAATGTCTGAATTACCAACAACAGTTTCTAAACGTTTTACTTCAAAACCGTCCATTGCAGCTTGTAAAGCACAAATAGGATCGATTTCTGTAACCGTTACAATAGAACCTGCTCCTTTAAAAGAAGCTGCTGTACCTTTACCAACATCTCCATAACCACAAACAGTTACACGTTTACCGGCTAACATAATATCTGTTGCTCTACGAATTGCATCTACTGCAGATTCTTTACAACCATATTTATTATCGAATTTAGATTTTGTAACAGAATCGTTTACGTTAATTGCTGGCATTGGTAAAGTTCCGGCTTTTACTCTTTCGTAAAGTCTATGAACTCCTGTTGTAGTTTCTTCTGATAAACCATTGATTCCTGCAGCTAATTCTGGATATTTATCTAAAACCATGTTCGTTAAATCTCCACCATCATCTAAAATCATGTTTAATGGTTTTCTATCTTCTCCAAAGAATAAAGTTTGCTCTATACACCAGTCAAATTCTTCTTCAGTTAAACCTTTCCAAGCATAAACTGCTGTTCCTGCTGCTGCAATTGCTGCTGCTGCCTGATCTTGTGTAGAAAAAATATTACAAGAACTCCAAGTAACTTCTGCTCCTAAAGCTTGTAAAGTTTCTATTAAAACTGCTGTTTGAATTGTCATGTGAAGACAACCTGCAATTCTAGCTCCTTTTAAAGGTTGCTCGTTTTTGTACTCTTCTCTTAAAGACATTAATCCTGGCATTTCTGCCTCTGCCAATAAAATTTCTTTTCTTCCCCAAGCTGCTAAAGAAATATCTTTAACTTTATTTGGTACGTAAGCTAATTTAGTGCTCATATTATGTATATTTATATTCTAATTTTTCGAACTGCAAAGTTACGACATCCATTTTAAAAAAGTATGCCTCTTTACAAAAGTTTAACGATTAACAAAAACACTAAAGTATTCATTTGGAAAATTGAAGAATCATTTAATCAATTAAATACAAACGTTTTACTTACTGATAAAAGTCAGACTCGTTTAGACGGAATGAAATCTGACCTACACCAAAGAGGTTTTTTAAGTGTGCGTCATTTATTAAAAGAAGCTGGTTATTCTGATTCGGATTTAGTTTATGATGAATTTGGAAAACCACACTTAAAGGATGGAAAGTTTATTTCTATAACACATTCCTTCACTTTTTCTGGGTTGATAATTTCTGATAATTTACATGTTGGTATTGATATTGAAATGCAACGTGATAAAATTCTGAAAATTGCGCACAAATTTACACACGTTAAAGAGTATGTAACCATTGCAAACCACGATGCTTTAATTAGTAAACTAACCATTGTTTGGGGAGGAAAAGAGAGCTTGTATAAAATATACGGAAAGAAAAAATTACGCTTTTTAGAAAATATTTATATAGAAGATTTTGATTTTGAAAATGCAAAAACGACTGGAGAAATTAGGTATGAAGGTAAAACCACTGCCTATAATATTGAGTTTTTAGAGTTTGAAGGTTTTACGTGTGTGTATGCTTTTTAGATTCATTGCTATAAAACATATAGATCCAGATAGATCTAGAAACTCTAAAATTAAAAGTACTTAGTAATACAGCTACAGCAAGTACTATAAACACAACGTTTATGTACGAAAAACCTAAGATTACCTTAAATAAAACGATACTAGCTATCATTTCTGCAGCCACCAAAGCATAACTAACAAACATAGATCCAAAAAAGAAACCTGGTTCTTTTTCGAATTTAAAACTACATTTTGTACATACTGAATTCATTTTAGGGGCTTTCAATAAAAGAAAGTTTCCAGATTTGTAAAACATTTCTCCATCTTCACAATTAGGACATTTACATTTTAAGACATCAATTACGTTTGCCATAACTTATCGTTTAATTTATATACAAAATTAAGTTGACAAATACATAATTTCTATATAGTATAATCGCTATTTTTTGTACTTTTAAGACATAATTATGAAGATACCTGTTTTAAAAATTGAACAATTTAAAGAATCACACTCATTAAATGATTTCTATATTAACTCTTTTTCTAATCATATTGAACTGAATAAGAAATTACTAAGCAAACCACACAGTCATAATTTTTACTTGTGTGTTCTTTTTACAGAAGGTTCTGGAATTCATGAAATTGATTTTAATTCTTACACAGTAAACCCAGGTAAGGTCTTTTTTCTAAAACCAGGACAAACACATTTTTGGAAATTTGATACAAAACCTGAAGGTTTTATATTTTTTCATTCGCAAGAGTTTTACAACCTAAAATTTTTAGACCACACACTGCAGTCATTTCCGTTTTTCTACTCTAATCAAAACCCTCCTTTATTAGAATTATCAACAGAAAATTTAAATAAATTAAAACTTAAGTTTGAAGAAATCTATGTAGAATATCATCAAAAAAAGCTATTAAGAGAGTTAAAAATAATAAATACCATAAACAACATATACATAGAATTAACAAGAGCTTACACTGCTAATGTTAATATAGAAAAATTAGTTTCTCCTTATTACGCTGTAATATTAGAGAATTTAGAAGATTTAATAAACACACATTTTTACAAAGAGAAGTTCCCTAAATTTTATGCCAATCAATTAAATATAACAACTAAGCACTTAAATAGAGTGGTAAAAAAAGCTCTTAACAAAACAACTAGTCAATTAATTTCTGAAAGAATTATTTTAGAGTCAAAGAGATTAATTATTCATTCTGAAAACAATTTAGCAAACATTGCAGACACTCTTCAGTTTTCTGATTACGCTTATTTTTCAAGGTTTTTTAAATTGAATACAGGTTTTACTCCTATGGGGTTTAGAAAAAAATATTATTTTATAAAATAGAGAACCTATAAATGAAATATAAATTTCTACATTATTCATAATCTAGTAATTCGTATTTTCGCAGTTGTGAATATTTATCAAAACATTTTATTAGCAAAAAAAGAGGGCAAAAAATTATTGGCCGTTTTAATAGATCCAGAAAAAATAGATCTAGATAACATTGCTTCTTTTTTCGAAAAAGTACATCTATCTATTGCTACGCATATTTTTGTTGGTGGCAGTACTGATATAAACAACCTAACCGAAAATGTGGTTGCTGCTATTAAAAAAGAAACTCAATTGCCTGTTGTTCTTTTTCCTGGTGATGTAAAACAAATAACACAAAAAGCAGATGGAATTCTATTTCTAAGCTTGCTTTCTGGTAGAAATCCGGAGTATTTAATAGAACAACAGATAAAAAGTGTTCCGTTTTTAAAGGATTCTAATTTAGAAATTATTTCTACGGGGTATATTTTAATTGACGGACAAAAAGAAACGGCTACTCAAAAAGTAAGCAACACAAAACCAATTGCACAAGAAAATACAGAACTGATTTTAAACACTGCTTTGGCTGGTGAATTGTCTGGTAAAAAATTGATTTATTTAGAAGCAGGTTCTGGAGCCACAGTACCTGTAGATGCAAATATTACCGCTGTTGTGAATGCTAATTTATCGATTCCTTTAATTGTTGGCGGAGGAATTAGAACAAAAAAACAATTAGAAAACGCTTTTAATGCTGGTGCAGATTTAGTAGTTATTGGTACTGCTTTCGAAAATGATGAAGCTTTTTTTAATCAACTTAAAAAATAATACGCTATAATATTTCTCTACAGTTTGTCATTTCGACGCAAGGAGAAATCCCACAACAGTGATAACAAGACAATTACAAAATTTTATGAGATTTCTCTCGACAGTTTGAAATGACAAAACTGAACATAAAAGAAACCTCAACAATTGTCATTTCGACGATAGGAGAAATCTCATAACATTGATAACACAACAACCAAGCTTCATGTGATTTCTCCCAAAAGGTTGAAATGACAGTAGTTGTATTTTTTTATAGTTATAAATGAATTGTACCTTTACTATTAAAACCTGAAAAGATTACATTTACAACTCTTAAAAAACAACCATGTTAGAGATTATCAATTTCCTTTTTGGACAGTACAAAACCTATTCTACTATAGACATCTCTTTAGAAATTGTTGCCATAATCTTCGGTTTTTTATCGGTTTGGTATTCTAAACAGAATAAAATTTGGGTGTTTCCTACAGGAATGATTAGCACTCTAATTTTTGTATACCTTTTGTATAAATGGGAACTTTTAGGTGATATGATGATAAATGCTTACTACTTTATAATGAGTGTTTATGGTTGGTATATTTGGACATATAAAAGTGATGGAGAGCATGAAACGCCAATAAGCAGAACAACATTAAAGGAAAAAAAACTGAGTATTGTTATTTTTATAGCAACACTTATTTTTGTGTATGCCGTATATACTTATTTTGAAAAATGGACAAGTTGGACCGCCTATGTAGACACCTTTACAACAGCAATTTTCTTTGTAGGTATGTGGTTAATGGCAAAACGAAAAATAGAAAACTGGATTTATTGGATTGTTGGAGACATCATTTCTGCGCCTCTCTATTTCTATAAAGGGTTTACTTTTACTAGTTTTCAGTATTTAATATTTACTTTTATAGCAATATTTGGTTATTTAGCATGGAAAAAGAACTTAAACAAGCACCAATTAACATCGTAAAAGTTGTTTTATTCGGACCTGAATCTTCTGGTAAAACAACACTTTCTCGTCATTTAGCACGTTATTATAATACAGTTTGGGCGCCAGAATTTGCACGTGAATATTTACAAGAAAAATGGAACAACGAGCGTAAAACGTGCGAAAAAGAAGATTTACTTCCTATTGCCATCGGACAAATGAAATTAGAAAATTCTTTAGCAAAAAAGGCTGATAAAATTTTAATTTGTGATACCGATTTATTAGAAACAAAAGTATATTCCGAAGAATTTTATGGTGGTTTTGTTGATGAAAGACTAAACGAAGCTGCAAGCGAAAACACATACGATTTGTACTTATTAACATACATAGACACGCCTTGGGAAGAAGATGATTTACGAGACAGACCAGAGCTACGTTTAGAAATGTTTAATGCTTTTGAAAAATCTTTAATAGACAATAACAGACCTTATATTTTATTAAAAGGAGATAAAGAAACCCGTTTAAGGAATGCTACAGAAGCTATTAATAAAATAATTGCTGATAAAGAAAATTTACATTCTTTTTCTGATTCTTTACAAGATGTAGACATGCACTTTCTACATCAAAATACGGGTGATTTTGGCACTCCATTTGAGTATTAAATGTAAAAGAGAAACAAGATACAAGAGGAAAGAATATAGAGAACTGATAAAAATATCTAAATTTTATACAACTACTCTAACTATTTTACTTTTTATAGACTTTATTTTTAGAACATGAACAAAGAAAACATACTAAAAGAACTTAATTTTAAAGCCATTAGAAGCTCTGGAGCTGGTGGCCAACATGTAAATAAAACGTCTTCTAAAATTGAATTAACTTTCGATTTAGAAAACTCACCGTCTCTTTCTGATAACGAAAAAGAACTTTTAAAAACCAAACTTTCTTCTAAATTAACAAAAGAAAATAACCTCATCTTATTTTGTGAAGAATCTCGTTCTCAGCACAGAAATAAAGATTTAGCTATCAAACGTTTTTTAGAATTATTACGTGTCAATTTAATTCGTCCGAAAAAAAGAAGACCTACAAAACCAAGTAAATCTTCTGTTCGAAAAAATGCTGAAAAGAAAAAGAGAACTTCTGTGAAAAAAGCATTGAGAAAAAAACCAGGATTAGATTAATCAATAATTAATAATCTCGCTATTTCAAGTAATTCTTTCTTTTCATCTAAAGTTCTATCCAACGGAAGTTGGGCTAAACCAATTAATCTTCTCATTATTTCAATACCTATTATTTGTAAGAAAAGGTGCTCATCTAACTTTAATGTATACGCTTGTTTTATTTTAGAAATCATTAATTTATTTCCAGTTGCCATCACCATATGTGCCGCCATAACACCCAAATCAAATTCTGCAAAACCTTTAAAACTAAATTCCGGGTCAATTACATACACCTCATCCCCTTTAGTCATCCAACTACCCGGATAATAATCTCCGTGTAGTAAAGTTGTTCCTTCGGATAAATAACATTCTCCAACTAAAGCAATTTCTGCTTTTAATTTTTCATCATTTTTATAAGTTTGTGATACCGCTTCTAAACCATCTTGAATGGTATCTAAAGAAAAACCATTATCAACAGCAAAAGGTAAAACAAATATATGTTGATGATTTAAAGCGCGTAATTCTTTGTTTTCTGGATACGTATTAGAAACTTCACTTTTATGGATATTAGAAAGTATATCCACCAAAAGTTGAATTGATTCCGTTTCAATAACACGATTTTTATAAACAAGACTCATGTCTTCACAATTTCCTAAATCTTCTAAAATTAATACATAATTTTTAGTATCGTAAGCAAGAACTTTAGGAATATGACAAGTTATTGCAGGACTTTCAATAGCTTTATAAAACTGATATTCTACATCAATTCGGTCTTCTGGCGCAGGAATATCTTGATACTTCTGTACAAAAGGACGCGATTGTTTTACAATAAAAGAACGTTGATTTGTTGTTACACGCAACACCACATTCATATTACCTTCTCCTGGTTTTTCTGCGGATAAAATTTCTTCAGACTCCTTTAAAAAATTGATTTCTAATAGAAATTCTTTGATGATTTTTAAATCTGTATGTATATCAATATACTTCATATTATAATTTATTAAGGTGTTTCCAAAATGCTTTTTCCATTGCTTTTTTATCTAAATCTGTGTAGACACCAATAGTTCGTTTTGTGTTTTCTTTTGGTGTTTCTAAAGGCGTTATCGTTGCATATTCTGGGTTTATTAAAGCCTCAATAAGAGCAACATCCCACATTACCCATTCTTTCTTTTTAGGATCTTTTTTTGTCCACCAACGATTATACGTATCCCAACGATTTACTAAAATATCTTTAATTCCGCCTTTTCCTTTTAACTGCTTATCTATCGTTTTCTTTTTAAAAACTAAATGCTGAGAAGTAGTTGCCGTCATCACATTAAATTCTAAATCTACCGTATTTAAAAGTACATCCACTGCAAGTGGATCATTACCAGAATTAAACTCTTTTTTGTTATACGTATTGGTTTTTACCGTGTGCCAAAAACCAAGATAATTTACACGAATTTTAGAAATGATAGAAGGATCTTCTAAAATTGCAGAAGCAACATTGGTACAAGAACCTAAAATAACCAAATCTAATTTTTCGTTATCCTTCATTTCGTGCGCTTTTTCTATAATAAACTTAGAAGCTTTAGAAGGAGAAGGCGTTGTCATAGATGCTAACGGAACATTACTACCTAAAGGCAATTTAATTTCTGGGCGATTCATCACCTTTATAATCTGTTCATTAATTTGCTGACTTTCGCTAACCGTATTTTCAGTTGCTTGTGGCGATGTATGAAACTGTGCAGATGTAATTCCTAAAAGATTAAATGCCGGTTCATCTATAGCACGTACAAGCGCAAAGAGGTCGTCAACCTCATTTGCTGTGTCTGCATCTATAATTAAATGTATTGGTTTTTGTTGTGCTTCTGCAAAGGCAGAAATCAGTAAGAACAGTATAAATGTGTATATCGTTTTCATGTAATTTGTCATTATATAAGATGTTTTATATTTCGATTGTAAACCCAAATTTTTAAAGTATAAATTAATCTTTTTCCCACCAACCTTTACTATTAATATTATCTCCACCAATCCTTTCTGCTGCTTCTTTATAATTAGTGTTATTAGAAGCTTGTTCAGATTCTGGATACAAATAACGAACTGGGTAACGGTCTTGGTTAAAATTATCTGGACCAGCTATTAAATTAGGAATTCCTGTTCTTCGAATATTAAACCAAGCTTCATGACCTACAGAAATTAAACTCAACCATTTTTGAGTCATAATTTTTGTGATATCATCTTCACTTCCGTCTAAAGCAATAGCAGTTCTTGTAAAATAATCTGCAGGAATTTCTGTGTTATAATAATCAAAACTAGCTGTAATTCCGTTTTGGTAATACGTATTAGCATCACCAGAAATAAAACCTTTTACAACAGCTTCTGCCAAAGCAAATTGAGTTTCGGAATATTGCATGTATTGTGCATCTACGCCATTAGGAGTATCTCTAAAAATAGCTCCGAATAAAGAAATATTATTTAAGTCTACACCACTAGCGGCAATACTATTACTAGATTGTCCGTTTAATAAACCATGAAATTCTGCGGTAGTATTAGCCGTTGCATTTGTTGGTTTATATAAAACTCCCATTCTAGGATCGTCCCAAGATTTTAAAATTTCTTCTACAGTAATCGTCATGGTATGTTCATTATTAATACCAGAAGCTGCATTAAACAAAGGAAACTGATTGGGTGATGTACTTAAATAAGGAAGAACCGCATTATCGTTGTTCGATTGCATGATGTTACCTGAATCGGCTAAAGCTTGTAAATCTGAAAAATCACTTAAACGTTTACTAATACGTACTAAATAACGGACTTGTAAAGAGTTGGCAAATTTTATCCATTTACTTAAATCGCCATTAAATAAAACATCACCTTCAATAATAGCATTGTTGTTTTCTAATGTTGTAACAGCCTTTTTTAAAACTGCCAAAATACCTGTTTCAGGATCTGTATAAATATTTTCTTGCGTATCGTATTTAGGAGAAAAAACACCATCAATAGCCCCTAAAGCTGCTGTATATGGAACATCACTCCATAAATCGGTAAGTTGAGAAAATAAATAACTTTTCATAATATCACCAACCGCATTATAAGCACTGTTTGTGGTTTCTGAATTTTGTATCGATTCAATATCAGAAAGCAAACCAAAAATAGCATTCCAATACTCACTATTAGATCCCATTTCATAACGATCAATACGTTCAAACTCAATACTAGCCGAAAATTGAGCTAAATAATTGGCTTGTCTAAAGCCTTGGTCGTATGCGTTTAAATCTGAAGAAACTGAAAGAATATTGGTTAATAAAAATTGCGGAGCAACAGATTCTGGATTATTATTATTTGTATTAATTTCTTCGAAACCGTTAGTACACGCAGTAAAAAACGTACTAAAAACGAAGATTGCTAAAAATATGTTTTTATAATTTTTCATTTTCTTAAAATTCAGTTTTAATACTAATTCCGAAACTTCTTGTAGATGGGTATGAGAAATCTTCAACACCTTGTGTTACACTTTGTCCTTGTAAAGCATTTAGTTCCGGATCAAAGTGAGGGTTTTCTGTAAATAAGAATAAATTACTACCTGTTAACCCAATTTTTATTTTTTGGAAACCAATTCTATTTACTAAGTCTTTATTAAACTTATAATAAATACTTAGTTGTCTTAATTTTAAATAAGAAGCATCATATAATGCACTTGCTTCATTACCACGATCAAAAAAGCTATTATTGTATGTTTGTGCAGAAACATTAGTTGTGTTTGCAACATACTGTGGAGCTGCATCCGTACCTATATTAACCACACCATTACCTACAATACCTGTTTCTCTACCTATTAAAGTTTCTTTTAATACGCCAGAAGTACTACCTAAAGCTTTAGTTCTTGAAACGATTGTTCCTCCTTGTCTCCAGTCGAATAAAAAGGATACGTTTATATTTTTATAGGTGAAGTTGTTATTAAAACCTACTTGAAAATCTGGATTATAATTTCCTAATAAGCGTAAATTAGGATCCTGTACAGGTAAACCATTAGCATTATGAAGAATTTCTCCATCAATTTCAACAAAACCAGTACCAAACATATCTCCAACACGACCACCTTCTTGGGCAATATAAAAAACACTATTAGATCCGCCAGAACCAGAAAATACGTCTGCGGAACCTGTTACAAATTGATCTACTCCTTCGGGTAATTCTGTAACAATACTTCTAGAAGTAGAGAAGTTTACAGAACTTTCCCATTTAAAATCTTTATTTTTAATTAGAATACTACTCAATAAAATTTCTAAACCTCTAGTACGAACTTCACCACCGTTTATATTAAAATTACCAAAACCACTCGCTTGAGAAATAGGACTAGATATAATTTGGTCTACACTCGTATTTTGATAAGCAGAAACATCTACTTGTAAACGATTGTTTAAAAACCAAGCTTCAATACCGGTTTCTAGAGCATTTAATCTTTCTGGTTTTAAATTAGAGTTCTTTAGTACATTCTCATTAGTTACACGAAAATTGGTTCCGTAGTTCTGATTTAATAAAAAGTTCTGATTGTTTTGATAAGGATCTGTATCATTACCAACACTTGCGCCACTAAAACGAAGTTTTAAGAAAGAGATTGCTTCAGGTAATGTCACTAACTTACTAATTACAGCACTTACGCCTGCAGAATAATATCCAAAAGAATTGTTATCGGCAGGTAAAGTACTACTCCAATCATTTCTATAAGAAACATCAAAATAAAGAGCATCTTTATAGTTTACATTACCAGTTGCATATACACTATTTATTCTTTTAGTAAACGTATTACTCTCTGCAACCAAAGCAGCTTTAGAGTTTGCAAGTGTAAAGATATCTGGAATAGCTAGTTGAGGCGCTAAAGTATAACTGTATTCAATTTCTTGATCAAAACGGTTAGCACCTGCACTTAGATTGTATTTCCAATTTTCATTAATTACATCATCATAAGAGATTAATACATCTGTGTTTAATTCTTTAAAAAACACATTGTCTTCTCTATAAGATCCTTCTAGATTTGCATTGGTACTTACAGCACGTCTAAATTCTCGCTTATCATTATAAGTATCTAAACCAGTACGTACGGTTGCTGTTAATTTGTCTGTAATATTGTAAACGGCAGCAGCGTTTCCTAAAAATCTGTTTTTATTAAAACTGTTGGTGTTTTCAAAAACAGTTAAATAAGGGTTTGTTAACCAGTTGTAGTTAATATCAAAATGCTGAGAACCTTCTTGTCCTGCTTGCCAATAATTTCTAAAAGAATTAATATCTGCTTGTCTACCTGTCCAATTAAAACCATAAAGAGGATTTTCGTATCCGTAACCTAAATTAGGACGGTTACCACTTCTTGTATTAATATAATTAACAAAAGCATTTACATGTAACTTGTTGTGCAATTCTTGGTTTAAACTTATAGAAATACCATCTCTTTTTAAATCTGTATTTGGTACAATTCCTTCGTTTATTAAATTACTATACGAAAATCTACTACTTCCTTTATCACCAGAAGAGCTAATAGCAATATTGTTTTGCTTCGTAATTCCGGTTTTAAAAAAATCACGTACATTATTAGGGTTAGAAACCCAAGCAGTAGGTGTAATTGGCGTTAAAGTTCCGTCTGCTTGGGTTCTTGCTATAATGTCTCCAGCACGAACAGGGTTTCCGTTAATATCTACAGATGGACTATCAAATTGGTTGATTAAAAGACCTTGGTCTAAACGAGGACCATAACTACTTAAACCACCATCATTAACGCCAGCGCCAGCACCATTTTGAAAAGAATATTCACCATTAGAACCTCCACCATATACATTTTGATAATCTGGTAAGGTTAATAAAGTTTCTATAGTTAAAGAGCTATTAATGCTAACTCCTAAACCTTTTTTCTTTTCCCCCCTTTTGGTAGTGATTAATACCACTCCGTTAGCGGCTCTTGCACCATATAAAGCAGCAGAACCTGCTCCTTTTAAAATAGAGATAGAAGCAATATCATCTGGACTAATTTCAGATGCTCCATTACCATAATCTACTTCTTGTAACGAGCCATCGTTTACTAAATCACTTGTAATTTGCTCATTACTAATAGGCACACCATCAACAACAAATAAAGGTTGATTAGAGCTGCTTAAAGAGTTTTCTCCACGAATAACAATACGAGAAGAAGATCCTACACCAGAAGAACCATTGGTAACTTTTACACCAGCAACTTGTCCTGCAAGGCTATTTACCACGTTCGTAAGCGTAACTTCTGTAAGAGCCGCAGGTTTTATAGTGGTTACGGAAGATACTAAAGATTGCTTTTCTCTTTTAATACCTAAAGCAGTAACAACAACTTCGTTTAATATTTCTTGCTGAAATGAAGCCGGAAACAGTAACAATTTGACTACCGATTCTTCATTAGTACGAACACCTACCATATCAGAAATAGTGGTTCCGTATGTTTTGTTTCCATCAAAAATAACTTGATAACCGTTTGCAGCGGCAATGGAATTAAAAGAGGCTTTACCTACTTCATTTGTGGTCTTTTTTGCTTCATAACCTTGTAGGTCGTTAACAAGCGTAACAGTTATGTTTTTAATTGGTGCTTTGGTCTCATAATCTATAACGTAGACGACAAGATTTTCTTGAGCACTTAGGCTAATAGTAAATAGCGCAAGTAACCCGAAAAATAAATTCTTCATTAGTTGAGTTAAAATGTATGTAAAATAATAAGTCCTGTTTTTACAGAAAATTGTACTTATAATTAATTACAAACCAATGGAGGTCCTTTATTGTATAGGTGGTTTAAAGAAGCTTCTTTAAATTTTTGAAGAATGTATTTGCTTACTTTTAAAATTACTACTTGTAGATTTTGTAATAATTTAAGTGCTTTTATTTTTAGAAAAGAAAGTGACGCAATGTTTTTAGAAATATCTAATTCTTCATCTAAATCATATAAACAAGGAAGTGTAGCAGTTGCTATTTCTTTTGCTGATAAAAGTGTTTTTAATTCTTTATATAATGTTGATGACTCCCAAGGAAGCGAAAGAAATTCTGAGGCTTTAAATTGATCTTTACGTATACCTAAAAGATAAAAACCACCATCGTAAGAAGGTCCAACAGGTATTTGATTGTTTTCTAAGGATTCTATGGCAGCACGAAGATGCTTTTTTTCTAAACCTAAAGTATCGTTACCAACTGTTATAACATTATTATACCCTTTATTAAAAATATCCGAAACGGTATTTACATAACGTTCACCAAAATTATTTCCTTTTTGATCTTTCTCTGTATAGTGAAAATAGTCTACACCTAAAGAACTAACTTTTTCTTTAATTAGAGCATTCAGTTTGCTAACCGTATCCTTTTTTTGAAGGAAAGGCTTACGTAAATTTTCGGCTTCTTGCGAAAGCGAAAAGATAAGAATAGCAGTCTTAGAATGTTTTAAGTTGATCAAAAAAAATATTTTAAATTGTAACAGTCGTAATTATATATAGCAAATTACAAAAGCTAAAATAATATTTAACATATAAGTTATTCGTTTTTAGGTAAAAGATTTTAAACTGAAATTTTATTTCAGGAAACACTAAGATTTGGCAAGTAAACTTAGCCCTGATTGCAGCGGCATCCTTTTTTTGTTTTTTACAAAAAAAGATATAGCGGAAAGCAGGAAATAGCTTCTAAAAAAAAGTGCTTTTGTTATTCTCTATGTCAAAAAACTGAGGTAATTTTGCAGCGTTCTCATAAAGGGGTGCTTTAAAAAGCTGAGATCATACCCATTGAACCTAGAACAGGTAATGCTGTTTAGGAAATATAAAATGTCATTGCGAAGATTTTTTTCTGAAGCAATTTTTCTTATTGAAGAGATTACCACGTTGTATACTCCTCGTAATGACAGAAATTAATTATTCAACATAAATCACAAGAATAATTACCTCTTTTTATTCGTTTTAAAATTTTTAAAATGAAAAAAATCACATTTTTTTTATTCTTGTTTGCAAGCATTCTTGTAAACGCCCAGACATTTACACTTAACGGAAAAGTGGTAGATGAAAACAATGATTCTTTGCCAGGATCAACTATTTTAGTCAAAGAAACTAAGAAAGGAACCTCTACAGATTTTGATGGAAAATTTAGTGTAAATCTTAATAAAGGAGATTATACCATTCAAGTTTCATTTATTGGTTACAAAACAGTTTCTAAAACAGTTTCTTTAACCCAAAATGATACAATTGCGTTTTCTTTAGTACCTAATGCTACTGTTTTAGAAGAGGTTTTAGTTTCTGCAGTAAGAGTAAATGCAGATGTACCTGTTACGTTTTCTAACCTTTCTAAAAAAGAAATTGCAACCCGTAATTTAGGTCAAGATATACCTATTCTACTAAATTATATGCCTTCTGTAGTTTCTTCTAGTGATGCTGGTGCAGGTGTTGGTTACACTTATATGAGCGTGCGTGGTTCTAACGGAGAGCGAATTAATGTTACAGTAAATGGAATACCTTATAATGATGCCGAAAGCCATGGTTCTTTTTGGGTAAATTTAAGCGATTTTGCTTCTTCTACTCAGAATTTACAATTACAACGTGGTGTTGGTACATCAACAAATGGTTCTGGTGCTTTTGGTGCGAGTTTAAATATTTTAACAGATGCGGTTTCTGAAGAGGCTTCTGCAGAAATATCGAACTCTTTTGGTTCTTACGGAACTAGAAAACATACGGTAAAATTTAGTACTGGTAAAATTAACGAGCACTTTGAAGTTGCTGGTCGGTTGTCTAACATTAAATCTGATGGTTATGTAGATAGAGCTTCTGCAGATTTAAAATCTTATTATTTACAAGGTAGTTATACGGATGAAAACACGTTGATAAAAGCGATTACTTTTGGTGGTAAAGAGGTTACTTACCAAGCTTGGGAAGGTTTAACAGCAGATCAATTAAAGGAAGATAGAAGACAGAACCCGTATACGTACGAGAATGAAGTAGATGATTATGACCAAAACCATTATCAGTTACATTGGAATGAAAAACTGAATGAAAATTGGTCTACAACCTTAGGTTTAAACTACACAAAAGGTGCTGGTTTTTTCGAGCAATTTAAAGAGGAAAGAGATGCAGCAGATTATGGTAATTTAATTGTTGATGGTACAGATGTAATTGTAAGACGTTGGTTGCAGAATGATTTTTATGTGGTAAACTTTAACACGAATTACAAAACAGATAAGTTGAATTTTATATCTGGAATTTCTTATTCTAATTATACTGGAGATCATTTTGGTGAAGTAATTTGGGGAGAAGACTTAGCTCCAAATGTAAATATTAGAGATCGTTATTATTTTTCTGATGCAAAGAAAACAGACTTTTCAATCTTTGCAAAAGCTACTTTTGATATTAGTGAGAAATTGTCTGGTTATGCTGATTTACAAGGGCGTTTTGTTGGTTACCAAACAAAAGGAATTACTTCTGACATTGCTGCTATTGATGTTGATGCCAATTTTAATTTCTTTAACCCAAAGGTTGGATTAACTTATAAGATTAATGACCATAATAACTTATACACTTCTTTTGCGGTAGCAAATAGAGAACCTAATAGAAACGATTTTGAAGGCGGAGTTACCACACACGAAACTTTAAATGATTTAGAATTTGGATGGCGTTTAAAAAAGGAAAACCTTAAATTAAATACCAACATCTATTATATGGATTATAAAAATCAGTTGGTTTTAACAGGTGCTTTAGATGATGTTGGTGCGCCAGTAAGAGCAACTTCTGGTAACAGTTATCGTTTAGGTTTAGAAATTGATGCAGACATTACTGTAAGCGATCAGTTTTCTATAAAACCAAATGCTGCATTTAGTTCTAATAAAAACGAAGACTTTTTTATAACAAGAAACGGAATTGATACACCAGAAAGTTTAGGAAACACAGACTTATCTTTTTCTCCGGAAGTTGTTGCAGGAAACATGTTTATTTACAAACCTATAGAGAACTTACAAGTTTCATTTTTATCTAAATATGTTGGTAAACAATTTATGAGCAACTTTAGTAGTAAAATTTCTGACAATGATGTTTTAAACGATTATTTTACTTCTGACTTAAATATTGTTTATGAAATAAACCCAAACAAAATTTTCAAATCTATTGTGTTTTCTGCCTTAATAAATAATATTTTTAATACAGAATATGTAGACAGAGGTTATTATTACACGTATGATGATACTTGGTCTGACCCAAACAAAATTACAACGGTAGATGGCGCAGGTTACTACCCACAAGCCACTAGAAACTTCTTAGTTGGGGTTACTTTAAAGTTTTAAAAAAAGATCATTTTTAGTCATTTTTAACTAAAAATAACGCAAAAACGAAACAAAACGAGCATTTTCTATTGAAAATCGCTCGTTTTTTCGTATATTGCTAATTATGAAGAATTCATCTTTTTACATTCAAAAAAATACAAGCATTTATTGTTTCGATTTTTCTCTTTTAGAAAATCATACAGATAAATCAATTACACTTGCTTTCTAGTTTTTCTATACCTTAATTTTTTCAAGAAAATTATACCTTTTTTAATCCTCAACTTCATAATAAGTGTTTTCACACTTATTTAAAATTATATATATGAAAATTATTAAAATTCAAAGAAAAACAAAATATCAAAAATACTATTCCTCTGCAATGGGAACTTTAAACTCTAGAGTAACCTGCATTAAAAAATACTTTTTAGGGATCCCTATTAAAACAATCCATGAATACAGAGAAACGTATTATGGAGAAGTGAAAACATGTGATGATTGCAATTTATTTATTTAAAATTAATTTTAAAAAACCCCAAACAATATATGAGACAACTTAAAATTGTAAAACAAGTAACCAATCGTGACGCCAAATCTTTAGAAAAATATTTTCAAGAAATTAGTAAAATTGGGCTAATTACTGCTGATGAAGAAGTAGAACTAGCTTTAGAAATAAAAAAAGGAGACAATAGAGCGTTAGATAAACTTGTAAAAGCAAATTTAAGATTCGTTGTTTCTGTTGCAAAACAATATCAAGGTCAGGGTTTAAAGTTATCCGATTTGATAAATGAAGGGAATTTAGGCTTGGTAAAAGCAGCAAAACGTTTTGATGAAACAAGAGGTTTTAAGTTTATTTCCTACGCTGTTTGGTGGATTCGTCAATCTATTATGTCTGCTTTAGCAGAACAATCTCGTATTGTACGTTTGCCTTTAAATAAAATTGGTAGTATTAATAAAATACGAAAAATATATGCTCGTTTAGAACAAGGAGCGGAACGCATGCCTACTAATAAAGAAATTGCAAAACAGTTAGACATGACGGAAACTGAGGTAGAACAATCTCTAAGAAATTCTGGTAGACACGTATCTATGGATGCACCGTTTAAAGAAGGTGAAGATACTAATCTATACAATGTTTTACAGTCTGACGAGTCTCCAAGACCCGATAAAGACTTAATAAAACAATCATTATCTATAGAGATTAATAGAGCTTTAGATACACTATCTCAAAAAGAAGCAAGAGTGATAAAAATGTTTTACGGTATTAACTTACCGAGTCCTTATAGTTTAACTGAAATAGGAGAAACCATTGATTTATCTAGAGAAAGAGTGCGCCAAGTAAAGCAAAAAGCAATTAGACGCTTACAACATCAATCTAAGACACATCTTTTAAAAACATATTTAGGATAAACATTTTGTTTATTTTTTTTTCACAAAATTATTACAAATAAAAAGGGAGCGATATGCTCCCTTTTTATTTTCTTATATACACCTTACCACACTATTCGGCAGTTAATAGCAATACAATTTTATTAAAATCTGCAGCACTATTAATAACAGTTCTGTAATCCTCATACATAGCAACTTCAATAATATTTTCTTTATAATATTCGTTGGCAGTTACCGTTAACGTGTTTCCTTCTAATTGATAAGAAGATTTAAAAAAGAAGATTTCTTTTCCGTCTTTCACATACGAGTTGTCAATATTAATATCATCTAAATTGGTAATTTTATACCCCTCAGGAATATGAAGTGTTAAAGTTCTCTTGTAACCTCTATGAAACTGTCCTTCTAACGGTAAAACCCTTTCTTTTTCTTGATACAATTCTATCTGTTGCCCAATTAAATCACCTAGCTTAAACAAGTATTTTCTTCCTGCTTTTTCTACAAAAGCTTCCGTAGTAAAATCTACCTTAATCTGTAAAGGCTTTACTCCAAATAGTTCTGCATCATCATTTATCAATTCTCTATTTTGAGCTTCAAACTCGTAAGTCATGCTTTCTACAAAACTATCTACCAAGTCATTTCTAGCATCTTCACCCTGAATTAAATGCATAAAAGGCTGTATGTTCATTGCATAATAACCGCTAAAAGTTCTATCTAAATGAACGGTGTTTTCAGTTAAATTCTCTTTATTAAAATCGATTGTTACCTTCATAACATCTAAAACCTCATCTACTTTTACAGGTTCTATATATTTAATTCTTCCTGTAACAGATTTCTGATCTCCAACTACGCCTTCTTTTAAAAACAATCCATAATTATCCGTTACATAAGGCATTGGAAACCCATACCTTGTTCCGGATGCATTTGGAGATAAATACCTTTTAGAAGTAGGAAAATATAATAAAAAGTCTGTTAAAAAATTAGTCGCTTCAAATTCTGGGTCGAACTTCATTTCAGTTCTATCCGTTGTTATTACTAATTCATGTGCTATATTTAACGTTCTTAAAACAGCTATATATAACTTAATAACTCCGCTTTCATTAGCTAGTTGTGTTGTTAAAATAAGATCTAAATCTTGCAAATCTTCATTATAAACATCTTGAGAATATACCGTTGATTTTATATAAAAATCTAATTTTCTAATGATACTTTCTTGATCTGCATTTTTAGGCAATGCTAATTCTTTAATAAAATCGTTTAGTAAACCCTTTGTCTTTTCTGAATATTCTGGATAATAAGAAGCGTATACATTTTGCGCTATACTACTGTAAGAGATAATATCTTCGTCCATATTATCTACATTTTTATCCATTTTATACACTATAAAACCTCTAGAAGCATTGTAAGGAGCTTGGTATTCATTCTCTAATTTCTGAACCTTAGCAGCATGTAATTTATAATGTAATTTTACGGTACTTAAAGTGTCTCTTTCTACATTTTGTATATTATTATAGCTCTTAAACTTAAAAAGTAAATTACTCGGAGAATATAAATCGAACTCTACTTTGTCTTTATAATACCCATCTTGGATGTAAAATTTTTTCCCAGTATAATTTGGCGGTCTTTTTACCACATACATATATTCTATAAAACTTCCTTTTGAAATACCTTCTAAGGCAAAATATTTGTAAGTATTACCAGTTTCTTCATCTTCTGCTGTTAGTATTTTAGATTTGTCTAAGTTGATGATTTTTCCGCCTGGAGTAATTACTCTTGCTTTATTTACGCGCAATTCTGCGTCTGACGAAAATGGTAAATAGATTTTATTATACTCCTCAATTGCATCATCAGAATTAAGCCATAAAACTTTGTGTTCTAAATAAAATTCAACCAAATCTTCATCTTGAAAATAAAACTCTGTGACTGTTTTTTCTTTAACAGCAATCATATCTTCTTCAATTTCATTATCTACCGTATAATTCGGACTTACTTCCCAATCATAACTCTCAAAAAAAGGTATTTCCTGAGAAACGACCATCTGAAAAGTAAATAACAAGGCTATTAATAGGTTTATTTTAATCTTCATAATTCTGCTTTATTCTTTTTTTAAAACTACAATTTCTTTATAATTTCTTTCTATTTTTTGAATCTCTTTGTTCACTTCTTTTTGTTGTTCTGTTGATAAAACTAAGAAGTTTAATTCAATTTCATGCTCATAAACCACCTCATTTCCCTTTATTTGATACGTAATTTTACAAGTCAATAAATCGTTAGAAACAGTTACTGATTCTGGCACATAATCTACTTTATAACCTACCGGAATTTCTAATTTAGTGGTATAATTATACTGTTTTTGATACTCATATTCTATCGCATTCTTTCGGTTTTTATCCGTTTTATAGAAAGAAATCTCTTTATTCAAATTTAGGTTGATATAAATTTCATCACCCAAATTTTTAGCATAATTCTTAATTTCAAAATCATAATCCACAATAAAATCATTATCATAATGATACTTATTCGTTTCTTTAAAATTATTGATTTGAAAAGTATTATTCCCTTTCTCAAACGCACTTTTATAGAATTTCTTCAACTTAGTTTCTGAGTTTCCAGATTCTAACGTATGAAAAATATCAATTTTTGGATACCCAGAAATCGTTGTTTTAGAAGATCCAAAAACACTACCGTTTTCAATTTTAATATTAGTTACATCTATAATTGCATTTTCTTTCGCAGCTATAATGGGCACCGTTTTAATCTTAAAATCTTTTCCATAACCTACCAACGCTTCTTTACCTTGAATAAATGAAGTTGGAGTTCCGAATTTAATATACCTACCTGTAGCATCTAAATAATAGGTTTTTCCGTTGTTCTCATAAGAGAGAATCATGTGATTATCTACAACGGGTGTTGGCACCTCATCATACGTATACGGAATGCTTCTTGTACCAATCCATGTTAAATTTCCTTTAACACCTGCAATTTCTAACATGCTATAAAGTATACTCGAATTGTCTTTACAATCGCCATATTTCTTTCTAAACACCTCATTCGATTCTCTCGGAATAAAGCCACCTAAGGCATACTCAAAAGCAATGTATTTTATGTTTTGCTGCGTCCAATAATAAATGGATTTCACTTTTTCTAGATCCGTTTTTTTATCTGCTGTAATTTTAGAAACCAAGTCTACCAATTCTTTAGCTGGTGCTTCTGTATTTACATTTTCTACCAAAGAATAATACCAAGTGTATAAATCTGAAACCTTACCTAATAACTTAATATTTTCACCTTTAATTTTATAAGAAGTGATAATTGGTACAATGTGCGGTAAAATAGTTTTGTAACTGGGTGTATTTGACTCAAAATCATATTCCTGTTGATTATTTAAAACCCATGTATAAATTACCTTATCACCTTTTTTAGCTTCGGTAAACTGAATATTATCATCAACAATATTAAATTTCTTAAATTCTAAATGCACATTTTCATCAACAATAATAGTGACTTTGTTTTTTTGAACAGGAAAATAATCACCAAAATAAAAAGGAGTTAAAAAACGAGGGTTTTTAATTCTCTGAGAATATTTCAAAATCGATTTAGACCCTTTTTTTAAATTTGGATATACAAAATTTAACAATGTAGAATCATCATGAAAAGACTGATTTAATTCATCTTTTTTAGTAAATTTTTCTACTTTATTTTCTACATATTCATTATTGTCAAAAGAAAAAGAAGAAGCTTCTATGTTCTTTAATTCAAAAAAGGCAGAGAAATTTAAAGTATTCTTAGAGTTATAGGTGGCAGCATCATTTAAATACAAATCTTCCTCAAAAAACGCTTGATCTATTTGTAAACTATCATTTACAACGGTTATTGCAATAGTAGTTTCTTGCTGTAAACGAACTCTTGCAGCTTCTGGATGCGCTTTATTATATCTTAAAAACTCTGCAGAATACTGAGCGTTTAAGCTTGTTACCATTGATAAAAAAAATGTAAGAAAAACTAATTTATAAATGCTCAAACTTGTCTGTTTTATATGAAACTAAAATACAAAAAAGAGAGAACAAAAACCTTATGTAAAGCTCTTGTTCTCTCTTTTTTATGTGTTTTTTAACGTTAAGAATCTATTCTATCAATAGTATAACAAACAATAGTTTTTACGTTGTGTAAAACCCTGTTTTTATTATCTACTTCTAGAGTTTCTAATTAAATTTAGTTTTCTTGTTTCCATTTGTTATATCCTCCTAAAACATTGTAGACTTCATAACCATTTTCCTGAAGTATTTTAGAGGCTTTCTCGCTTCTATTGCCGCTTCTACAGTATAAGTAAACTGGTTTAGATTTATCTAATATCTCAGAAGCTTTCTCTTTAAAATTAGTATCAAAATAGTTTGAAAAAGTGGCCGTTGCTATTGCACCTTCTTTAATTTCTTTTGGTGTTCTAACATCCATTAATTGAATTTTTTCTTTAGAAAGTAATTCTTTTAATTCCTTTGTAGAAATTGATTTTACTTCTACTTGCGAGCTGCAATTCATAAAAAAGAAACTCATCAATAAAAGGCATAAAACATTTTTCTTCATTTTTTATTTTAAAGTTGAAGGACAAACAGCTGCTGATCTTTCTATATTAGAATTTCTTATGGCAGCATAACCACCTGCAACATCAATTACATTGTGAATACCTCTTGCTTTTAAGATAGAAGCTGCAATTACAGAGCGATAACCTCCACCACAATACACGTAGAAATCTCCTTTTTCTGGAAACTCAGAAATATGATCATTTAAAAAATCTAACGGAGTATTTTTAACTCCTACAATATGTTCACTTGCATATTCTCCAGGTTTTCTAGCATCAAAAACTACCGCATTTTCTTTGATTTTATCTTCTAAAACCTGAACAGAAACAGAGGTTAATGTATCTATTTCTTTACCTGCTTTTTGCCAAGCATCAAAACTACCTTCTAAATATCCTAAAACATTATCGAAACCAACTCTAGATAAACGCGTAATGGTATCTTCTTCTCTTCCTTCTGGAGCGACCAACAAAATTGGTTGCTTAATATCTTTAATCAATGCACCAACCCAAGGAGCAAAACCACCATCGATACCAATAAAAATAGATTGCGGAATAAAGCCTTTTACAAACTCCGTTTGATGACGAACATCTAAAATAACTGCACCTGTTTCATTTGCAATAATTTCAAAATCTTTAACAGATAATGGCTTTTCACTATTTTTGATAACCTCATCAATACTTTTATACCCTTCTTTATTCAGCTTTACATTTAAAGGAAAGTAAGCTGGAGGAGGCAATAAACCATCAGTTACTTCTTTTACAAACTCTTCTTTAGTCATGTTTGCTCTTAAAGCATAATTGGTTTCTTTTTGATTACCAATAGTACCTACCGTTTCTTTACTTAAGTTTTTACCACAAGCAGAACCAGCTCCGTGTGCAGGATATACAATAACCTCATCAGCCAAAGTCATTACTTTAGTACGCAAACTATCAAATAAAAACCCTGCTAAATCTTTTTCTGTAATATCTCCTTTTTGTGCTAAATCTGGGCGACCAACATCACCTAAAAACAAGGTATCTCCACTAAAAAGAGCATGATCTTTTCCGTTTTCATCTTTCAATAAATAACAAGTACTCTCCATAGTATGTCCTGGAGTATGCAATACGGTAATGGTAATATCTCCTACCTTAAAAACCTGATTATCTTCTGCTATAATTGCATTAAAATTAGTTTCTGCTGTTGGACCAAATACAATATCTGCTCCTGTTTTTTCTGCCAATGTAACGTGCCCGCTCACAAAATCTGCATGAAAATGCGTTTCGAAAATATATTTGATTTTTGCATTATTTTTTGCTGCACTATCTATATAATCTTGTACTTCTCTTAATGGGTCTATAATAGCAACTTCGCCATTACTTTCTATGTAGTAAGCCCCTTGAGCTAAACAACCTGTATAAATTTGTTCTATAATCATTTTTATAATTTTTAACACCTACAAAGTATTTTTAATACTGAATTAAATTCAGAAATTATACTCATAGGATAAGTGACTAATTCTTTTTAATGATATGCTTGGTGTATGTATTTAGCATATTTTTCTTGTTGTTTTCTGTCGCCAGTTTTGTAGAATTTTACGGCATCATTAGAGCGCATAAAAAAGTGATTGATATCTATAATTGATAAAATTCCGCTTCTAAATAAATCGTCTCTTACAGGGCCTTTTACGCCTGCTAATAAAAAAGTAATACCTTTCTTTTTATAGTATTTAATTCGCTCTTTTAACATTTCTACTCCCGTACTATCTACTCTATTTATGCTTTCTGCATCTAAAACTATCAATTTTAAAGCCGCTCCTTTTCTATGTGCCATTTCATCTAGCTTATCTCTAAAATAGCTCGAATTTGCATAAAATATCTGAGCATCAAACCTAAAAATTAAAACATCATCTTCTATAATAACTTCTTCAAAACGACTTCTATTTCTGTAAAAATTAGAGTTGGGCACTTTCCCTAGTTCCGCTACATAAGGTCTAGATGTTCTATAAATTAATACAATTAAAGACAACCCTACGCCAACTATAATACCAAATTCGATTCCTAATAATAATGTGCCAATAAATGTGGCTAACATCAACCAGAAATCTAAATGATTTGCTCTCCATAAAAAAACCGCTTCTTTAATATTTACCAAATTAAAAACCGCTACAATAATAATGGCTGCCAAAACTGTTTTTGGTAAATGATAAAATAATGGCGTTAAAAATAATAGTGTAAAAACAACCATTACAACAGAAATTAAAGCTGCCATACCTGTTCTTGCTCCACTTTCTTGATTAATTGCAGAACGAGAAAAACTAGATGTGGTTGGATATGCTTTAAACAAAGATCCTACCATATTACTGATTCCTAATGCTATTAATTCTTGATTGGGTATTATTCTATATTCGTCTTGTTTTGCTTCTAATGATTTACCTATAGAAATGGTTTCTAAATAACCAACCATCACCAATGTAAATGCAATTGGTAATAACTCTCTTATTAAGTCGATATCAAACTCCGGAATACCAAATGTTGGCAAGCCAGAAGGAATGTCTTTTACAATAGAAACCTCACCAAAAGAAGCACCAAAATATTTTAATACTACAATTCCGAGAACAACAACTATTAAGGCACTTGGTATTTTTTTGTTGATTTTTCTAAAAATAATAATGACCACAACAGAAATTAAACCAATAACAGTTGTTGGATGATTAAAGTTGACTATTTTATCAAAAACATCAACCACAACATACTGTAATTGATCACTTTGCACAAAATCGACTCCAAATAAATTCCGAAATTGATTGAAGCCAATAATTAACGCTACCGCGGATGTAAAACCAGTAATAACAGGTTTAGATAGAAAGTTTACAATAAACCCCAAACTAAAAACCCCCATTATAAATTGGATTGCCCCCACCATTAAAGCTAACAGTATAGCTATAGCTATGTAACTCTCAGAACCTGCCAAAGCCAAGGTAGAAACACCAGTAGCTACAATTAAAGAATCCATCGCTACAGGACCAATTGCCACCTGCCTAGAAGATCCAAAAATAGCATACATAACTTGGGGCACCAAAGCACAATATAAACCATAAATTGGTGGTAAACCTGCAATTAAAGCATACGCAATTCCTTGCGGAATTAAAATAATACCAACAGTGATTCCTGCCAATAAATCTCCTTTAAAAAGAGTTGTATTGTAGTTTGGTAACCACTCTAAAATTGGTATTATTTTTTTTATATTCATTTCTTGAGAATCAAGAAAATAGAATCAAGAATAAAGACAGATATTCTTATTCTATTACTTTAATATTTTTATTTAATTGGTTAATTTCATCTATTCACACAACACACTCTTGTTTCTAAAATTAAATAACGAACACATAGTAACATCAAAAACATAAATTGTTGTCTATTTTCTATTCTCTTTACTCTTGTTTCATTTTTCTCTAAAACAATTCTCCTTGACTTTTCCCTTTTACGCGTCCTAAATGTTTGTACGCTAAATCGGTTACTTCTCTTCCTCTAGGAGTTCTCATGATAAATCCTTGCTGAATTAAAAAAGGTTCGTACACCTCTTCAATCGTTTCTGTGTTTTCAGAAACTGCAGTTGCAATAGTGCTTAAACCTACAGGTCCTCCTTTAAATTTATCGATAATAGTCATTAGAATTTTATTATCCATTTCATCTAAACCATGAGCATCTACATTTAATGCCTTTAACGCAAATTTTGCAATATCTATAGTAATTTTTCCATTTCCTTTTATTTGAGCAAAATCTCTAACTCTTCTTAATAAGGCATTTGCAATTCTTGGTGTACCTCTACTTCTTCCTGCAATTTCAATTGCAGATTCCATAGAAATAGGAACTCCCAAAATAAATGCACTTCTTTGAATAATTGTAGTTAATAAATCTGTTTTGTAATAATGTAACCTACTACTTATTCCAAAACGAGCTCTCATTGGTGCAGTTAACAACCCAGATCTGGTTGTTGCTCCAATTAAAGTAAAAGGTTCTAAATTTATTTGAACTGTTCTGGCATTGGGGCCAGATTCTATCATAATATCAATTTTATAATCTTCCATTGCAGAGTATAAATATTCTTCTACAATAGGACTTAATCTATGAATTTCATCAATAAATAAAACATCTCGCTCATCTAGATTTGTTAACAAACCCGCTAAATCTCCTGGCTTGTCTAAAACAGGACCAGAAGTAACCTTTATACCTACTTCTAATTCGTTGGCTAAAATATGCGCCAAGGTTGTTTTTCCTAAACCAGGAGGTCCATGAAACAATGTGTGATCTAAAGCTTCTCCTCTTTGATTTGCTGCTTCAACAAATATTTTTAGGTTATCTATGGCTTGATCTTGTCCTGTGAAATCATCAAAAGAAAGCGGACGTAATTTTTTTTCTACATCTAAATCTTCGTTCGATAAATTGTTGTTTTCAGGATTTAAGTTTTCATTCATAACCACAAATATAATTGAATTTAAATTACAGTTTTGTATGTTTTGTTACATAACCAAAAAAGCCTTTCCAAATAGGAAAGGCTTTTTGTAAATACATGAATTAATCCCTTATTTTTTTAACATTTTACGAGAAAATGTTCCTTTG
Source organism: Polaribacter atrinae (assembly GCF_038023995.1). NCBI lineage: Bacteria > Pseudomonadati > Bacteroidota > Flavobacteriia > Flavobacteriales > Flavobacteriaceae > Polaribacter > Polaribacter atrinae. Next base: position 2,665,854 of record NZ_CP150660.1, on the reverse strand, counting down.
TTTGTTTTTACGTGTACGATATACACAGAGGCTGATAATTCACCTACTTCTAAGTCAATTTTTTCATCTAATACATTTAGACTCCAATTTTTAACTCTCTGACCTAATACATTAAAAACCGCAACGTTTTCTATAGTAAAACTGCTTTTATTAACTATTGATATTTTATTCGAATCATTATCCATATAAACCTTTAAATTAGATTCTAAAACCTCATCCGTTACAGATAATACTTTAGATTCATTAAAAGTGATAAAAAATCTGTTTTCATAAACTCCTTTTGACAATGGTAATTCAACTACCTCATCAGTTTTTAATTCTCTAGTTGTATTTTCTAAAGCATCAAATAAATAAATTTTACGGTCAATATTTTCTAATTCATCTATTCGGATAAAAAGAGGTTCATTAGAATCTACAAGAATTGTAAGTGGAACTTTTAAAGCTTCATTAATCCCCTCAACTCCTGCAATAGCTAATTTCTTATGATCCATTTCATCAAAATCCCAATAAACATCAGACGATTGAACATCTATCATTACACTTTCGTAACCATAATCAAAACCATAAGAATGATTTTCATTAAATGAAATTCCTATTTGCCTATGAAGCTTTAGATAGTCTTTATTTGTAAAATCCATACCTAACTTTAAAATAGGAAGCGAACTATTAGTTGTTTTCTTCTCTTGTCCTTTAAAAAAATAAGGTTCTACTGTTTGATAACTTCTTTGCTTGTTATTAAAATTAATGGTTCCTCCGTCTGTATCTGAAAACACAAAAAATCCCTGACCTAAAGCAACATACCTTGATGGAGTAGTATACGTGTAAGAATCTGTTAATCCGTTTGTACCAACAACACTTGTAGCAGCTGTTGCCATAGAAAAAGTTAATTGAGCATAACCTCCTTCATAACCCGCTTTTGTGTGCCCTTGATCTGATGCTTCACCAGAATGTTCCCAAAAATAAAGCGTCCCATCAATAGTGTCTTCATTATTTAAAATAAATGCTTTTCCATCTAAAGTACCTGCATATGGGTTTCCAATAAGACTATTTGTATTTGCTGATAAATTAAATGAAATATCTCCATCAACCGGACTTCCATAAAACGTAAAATATTGTGGATTAAGACCTGTACTTTTCATAATATACCCTAAACCTTTAGACAAGTAACCTTCTTCTTTTAATTGTACCCAATCATTATTTCCGGCACTATTAAAATAAGCCCAAATCCAATAACTAGATATTTGTATAGGACTAGTAGAAGCACCATCATAACCACCTACAAAATTAATATCTGTAATTGTAGAATTTGCAGAAAGGTCTCCTCCTGTATCTTTCATTATTTCTGATACTCTATACGTATTACCACCAATAAATTCTACAACTGGAGACGACCAATAGTTGTATCTAAACACATTAGGAACCTTACTTTTTTGGCTTATTAATAATTTTCCATTACCGGTAACCGCACTTTTACCATCGTGTACCTGAATAAACTGTGCAGTTCCTAAAATTCTAATTTGCGCTTTCACATTAATATTAGTATTGTTTAACACAATTAACGCATTATCACTCACACTTAACACATTACTATCTTGCACATCTAAGATTCTTGCATTTAAACTACCTGTAGCATGTGTATACGTTTCTCTTACAATTACATTTCTAGACTTATCCGGAAAACCGTTACTCCACGCAGCTCCTGTACGAATAGTTGGACTTATTCTATGCAAACCTAAACCACAATTTGTTTCATTAATTGGTGTTTTTACTTCTGATAAAAGTGGCGCATTTGCATGTCTTACAATTGCAGGAATTGGCTCTGCATCTCCAACAACAGCTATAGCATCATCTATAAAAGAAATCCATTCTGATACCGTAAAAGAAGTATTTGCTTTGGTTATTTCATCGATACGAACCAGAGAAGTTTCATTACTAATATTTTTTACAACATCATATCTATTTTCCCATGCAGAAGCATTTATGGTTTTTGAAAGAATTATAGTATCGTCTCCATCTGCTAAATCCGTAATACTAGCATCTGTTAATTCGGTAGGACTATTTATAAAAGTAACTCCCGGAATTGATGCAACAGATTTTATAACAACAGAACCACCTGCAGGTATGCTTGCTATTGTTAAATCCGCCGTAGGCATAATAGCACTTGCAGAAGCAATACCTAAATCTTTAAATAAAACTAAACTGATATTAGTTACAGTTGTTGTTCCAATATTTGTTAATTCTATTGCGTTACCCGACGCCGTTTGATACACTTGACTAATAATTACCGGTAACAAACTACAGCTTTGGTCTTGTATTAAATTATCTTGACTACTCCCTAATAATTGACCATTACTACTAGCTACTACAGGAATACCTTTTTCATCTACATCCCCTTTTAATCGATTATTACCATCTACATCTGCAAAAGTAAAAGTTGCACCACCTTCTAAAGCATCCGGACAGCCATCTCCATCACTATCTGTATCAAACTGATCTATGATTCCATCTAAATCAATATCATACCGATCATCTATATTATCTGAATTAGAATCTACAAAACCACTAAGAGCTGGGTCTTTGTAATCTATAATTCCGTTTTTATTTGTATCTGCAATCGGGTTTCCGCTATATGCATTTTCTGCAGTATCTAAAATTCCATCATTATCGTCATCTAAATCAATAATATCAATTATTCCATCTAAATCAGTATCAGTAGTATCACAAGCTAAAACACTTCCATTTTGGCTATCACCAATATCTTGTCCTACTCCAGCACCAGCTTCTGTTAAAGTTGGTATTCCCTGTACATTTACAGCTCCAATAATTACAAAATTAGCATCTAAATCCGTTTGCTTAACAGTACCTGTTGCTTCTAAAGCATCTGGACAACCATCTCCATCACTATCTAAATCTAAATAATTAGCAATTCCGTCTCCATCAAAATCTCCAGTTCCTTCATCAGAATCTAAAATCCCATCATTATCATCATCTAAATCATCCGTATCTTTTACACCATCACAATCATTATCTTCTCCTGCTTCAGATATTGTTTGTGTGTTATTACTTGGGTCACTATCTGGTTGAAACAATCCGGTTGCTGTAGCTGTAAAACTGATAGGAAATGAAGCCGTACTTACGGATGTATTAACTGTTAGCGTTACACTTTCTCCTACTGATAAATTATCAATAGTCCAGGTATTATTCGTATTATTAAAACTTGCTGATAAAGGAGAAACACCTGCTTCGGAAAAAACTGCAGAATTACTAGTTGCTGTCATACCAACTGGAATTGTAAAATCTACCTCAAAATCTTTTGATAATTCGGTAGCAGATTTATTAGTTATCGTTGTTGTAAAAGTAGCCGTAGTAGGCGCACAAAAATCATCTGCAGAAATCATTGAATTAGACACTTCTAAATCAGTTGCCGGCAGTAGTATTTTTATGGCATCATAATTATAAGCCGTAAAAGCAATATCTGTACTACCAGAAGTAGTATGTACAAAATTAGTTACTTGGTTAAAATTACTAGTTGTAAGACCAAAATCACTTAACTTTATAGAAAGAACCCTTAGGTCTCTATAGGTGTCTATACCAAATGTATTTTTAACCAACCCTGTAGCAGGATTTACTCTATAAATAGTCCAATCTGTTCCTCCTACAATAGCTACATTTCCAAAAGTAACGTTGATTTCCGACCCTACTATAACACCTGCACTATCTATAAATTTAAACTTATCTGTATTTCCAGGAGCTCCTGTCTGAGTTACAATAATATCTGGCATCGCATCATTAATACTTACTGCCTGATTTATTACAATAGCATCGTATATGATTACTTGACTTTCTATATTAAAAAAATTTGTTGCTAACTCTAAACCATTACTACCATCTCTTACAAAATGAGAAGGAACAATAGGGTTAAACGTTTTTATATAATCTGTTGCATTATTGTTTTGCGAAACTCCTCCCCAATTAGTTCCAATACCAATTAATTCTTCCGATTTATAATCAATAGAAGCAGGCATTGGAAATGAAACAAAATTACCAGTAGTATATGTTATATTATTAGCTGTTAAAGTTGCATCATTAACACCGGTAGAATATGTAGCACCATCTACTGTAAATCCTAATAAATTATTAGAATCATCATAAGTTACAGGCACAGCCGTTGTAGAAGTATAAAAACCTCCATTATCTCCATAAACAGTACTTACAGCTGTTTGTCCATTCGAAAATAGAGAAAAATGTAAAATGCAAATTAAAATTAAAGAACGAAAAAACTTCTTAGGGGCATTTGAAGAAATAGGGAGCGTTGGAAAATTATATTTATTTTAATGGAAAAATTAACAGTTTAACACGGTTTGTTTCTATTGCAAAAATAACCAAACAAAAAACCTTTCCTAATAGGAAAGGTTATTAATTTGGTTTTTAACACTTTTACTTCACTTCTAGAACATTATTCTCTAAATTAATATCAGCCATTAATCCGCTTTTATCAATAGTAACAGATTTTACAGTTTTAGAAACTGTAAAAGAATATGTTGGCATTGCCCAACCCCAATCTTTTAAAATGGTTGCTGTTGTTGGCTTACTACCTCTCATCATTTCTAATGGAATGTTAAAACTTTCTGAAGTTCCATCAACATAAGTTACATCAACATCCATTGGCATTGGCATTTGCCCAACTCTTTCTAATGTAATTGTATTGTTATCTACAGATTTTACACCATAATCTATGGTATGTGTAGTTTGTGTCCATTCGTTTAAATACCAACTTAAATCCAATCCTGCAGTTTTTTCCATAGATCGTTTAATGTCATTTGGTGTTGGATGTTTAAAACTGAAATCGTTAAAATATTTCTTTAATCCGTTTGCTACATTCTCTTTACCAATAACATATTCTAATTGACTTAAGAAAATATTTCCTTTAGAATAACTTGCAGTACTGTACGCCCAATTTGTATGGTATCTGTCTGCATGTGTAGATAACGATTCTTCATACCCTTTTGTAACAATAGATCTATAACCTCTGTAAGAACCTGCATGTGGGTTTTCTTTACCTTCATCTAAAATTAAGTTTTCTGCTTTATTAGAAATATAAGAAGTAAAACCTTCATCCATCCAAGGATGTAAACTTTCGTTTGATGCTAATAAGAACTGAAACCAAGTGTGTGCCATCTCGTGTGCTGTAACTCCAAAAAGACTACCAAATTTACGTTTTCCTGTAATTAAAGTAGACATTGCATACTCCATTCCACCATCTCCACCTTGTATTACAGAGTATTGTTTATATGGATATTGACCAACTTGCTCACTAAAATACGTCATTAATTCTGCCGTTTTAGGCTGTAAATCTTTCCAGTTTTTCAAATATTCTGCTTCTAATGTTTTCTTATATAAAAAATGTAAATCGATTCCGTTTTCCATTTTTAAAACATCGTGAATGTATTCTGGATCTGCTGCCCACATAAAATCATGCACATTTGGTGCTTTAAAATTCCATGATAATTTATCGCCTTTAGGCAAGTTTAAATCTTTAGAATCATCTTGGTAACCATGACCAATTTCTTGTGGATTTTGTAAATACCCTGTACCACCTACAGTATAGTTCTTATCAATATGAATGGTTACATCAAAATCTCCCCAAACACCTTGAAACTCTCTTGCAATATATGGAGGCGTATGCCAACCTTGAAAATCGTATTCTGCTAATTTAGGATACCATTGCGACATAGACAAAGCAACACCTTCGCTACTATTTCTACCAGAACGACGAATTTGAACAGGCACCTGAGCATCGAAATCCATTTCTAAAGTAACTGTTTCACCAGATTTAATTGGCTTATTTAACTGAACTTCTAAAACAGTTCCTACAGTTTCATGAGAAACTTCTACGCCGTTTTGCTTTAAAGAACCAACTTTAATATACCCAATTTCATTAGGCTGTAATTTGCTAATTCTGTCTCTAACTCTTCTATCTGGATCTTTAATATTTAACGATCTCACATCCATTTGAGAACCAGGTTGAAACGCATTAAAGTATAAGTGATAAAATACTTTATTTAAATCGTCAGGAGAATTGTTTGTATAAACTAACGTCTGCTTTCCTTTGTATTGATAGTTGTTTACATCTACATCAACATCCATTGTATAGTCTACATGTTGTTGCCAATAAGTTTCTTTAGCCACATACGTTGTATCTTTTATAACCTTACAAGAGGTTAACATTATTAGTGACAATCCTAAAAAATAAATTTTTCTCATATTTATGTTGATTAATTTTCAAAAAAAAAGCAGCATTTTAACAATGCTGCTTTTTTATGATTAATAAATTACTTTTTTCCGTTTACCATTCTGTCTGCCATCTGTAAGGCATTATAAGCATTTACAACTCTACCAGTAACTGATAAATCTGCAAAAGGAACTAATTCTCCTTCAGGGTTTTCTCTTGATTGAGATCCTGGTTTAATTACCTCTAAATTAATTTTTACACCAGAATTCATTAAAATATGCTTTACCTGACTTGCTGTTAATTTAGGATAATAAGAACGTACTAAAGCAGCTACTCCTACTGCAGAAGGTGCAGCCATAGAAGTTCCACTAAAGTGTTTATATTCATTTTCTGGAGTTGTAGAATAAATTTGAACTCCAGGAGCAAAAATATCTACATTCTTTTTACCGTAATTAGAAAAATTAGCTGGTAAGTTTTCATTATAACTAGAGCTCATTGCTCCAATAGTTAATACGTTATCAGAAACTTCTGTTATTAAATCTTTAGAATCGTTAGGGTACGTTCTTTCTACATCAATATCCTTACCATCGTTTCCTGCTGCATTTATAATTAATACATCGTGCTTTGCTGCATATTGAATTGCTTCATACACCCACTCTTTATGAGGTGAATATCCTTTACCAAAACTAGTGTTAATTACTTTTGCACCATTATCTACTGCATAACGTAAACCTAAAGCAACATCTTTATCATACTCATCTCCATCTGGTACAGAACGTACTGCCATAATTTTTACATTATCAGCAACACCATTCACTCCTTTTCCATTATTTCTTGATGCTCCAATAATACCAGAAACATGTGTACCGTGCGCTTCACTTTTAATTGAAACTCCAGAATTTCCATTTCCGTAACCAGGAGAATCATTAATATCTTCTGGGTTATCTCCTATTCTATAATTAGTATATTCGTTATTTAATAAAGCAATCGATTTGTCTAACTCCTTTTTAATTTCTTCTTGCGCTTGCGCTAAAGAAGGTAAACCAAAACCAAACATTTGTTTTGCAATTGCAATACTCTGTAATAAAGAAGGATCTTCGGTTGTTATTGCCGCAACTTCTATAGCACTATAATCGTCTTTACCAAAGTGTCTAGCTAAATTTTCATCTGCACCTTTAACACCGCTTAACATTTGCTCAAATCTAGTTTTTGTCTTTTCTGCATTGCCAACTTTAATGTCGTGTGCTGCTTGAATCTCTGCAACAATTTCTGGACTTTCTAAAGAAGGATTTTGCAAAATTCTATCTGCTTCCATGTTTTCTTTGTAAGCATCTCCTAAAAAGTTCCATCCATGAATATCATCAACATAACCATTTTTATCATCGTCAATTCCATTACCTGCAACTTCTTTGGTATTAACCCAAGCTACATCTTTTAAATCTTCATGCCCTAAATCTGTTCCAGAATCTACAACACCTACAACAACTGTAACACTTTTTTTACCTTGTAAAAAATCATACGCTTTGTCTACAGACATTCCAGGAATAGAATCTTTTACCAAATCTAAATGTCCCCAGGTGTTTTTTTGTTCTTGTGTTAATGGTGTTTTTTTAGCTACTGCTGTTATTGCTACATCAGAACCTTGAGGAACTGGAAGGTTAGAAATTGATTTACAACCTGTAAAAACAAGTCCAGCAAAAGCTGTATATAAAATTGGTTTTAAAACTCTCATAATATTAATTAAATATATCTATAAATTTGTGTGTGTTCTTTAATCTAACTCCTTTTTCTGTATGTTGTACGGTACAAAGCTCATTATAAGCATCATGCTCTAAAAAAAGGTAATATTCTTTATCTGCTGCTTGGTTTAAAAATGCAGCTTTTTCTTTTAATGTTAACAAAGGTCTAGTGTCATAGCCCATAACGTAAGCCAATGGAATATGCCCAATAGTTGGTAATAAATCTGCCACAAAAACAATTGTTTTTCCTTGATAAGTTAACATCGGTAACATTTGTTTTTCTGTATGTCCATCCATAAAAAGGACATCAAAACCTATTTGATCTTTATAATTACTATGAATAAAATTTAATTGTCCGCTTTCTTTAATTGGGTTGATATTTTCTTTAAAAAAAGACGCTTTCTCTCTTGGGTTTGGCTCTGTAGCCCATTTCCAATGTTTATCATTAGACCAAAATTTAGCATTTTTAAAAGCAGGTTGTAAAAAAGTTCTTTCCGCATTCCATTCTATTGCCCCTCCACAATGATCAAAATGTAAATGTGTTAAAAAAACATCTGTAATATCATCTCTATGAAAACCATGTTTTGCTAAAGAAGTATCTAAAGAAAAATCTCCAAAAAGATAATAATAACTATAAAATTTATTTGACTGTTTTGCCCCTAAGCCTGTATCAACCAAAATTAAACGATCTCCATCTTCTATAAGCATGCTTCTCATGCTCATATCTATTAAATTATTAGCGTCTGCAGGGTTTGTTTTTTGCCAAATAGTTTTAGGTACAACACCAAACATTGCACCACCATCTAATTTAAAATTTCCAGTTTCTATAGGGTATATTTTCATTCTGTATAGATTAAAATCATAAAAAAATTGACTATAAAAATAATCAATTAGAATTCAATATATTCATAATACTTCTTAAAAGTACACAGAAGGCAAAGATGGAGAAAATAACATAATTTTTTGTTAAGAAAAGTCTAAAGATTAACCCAAAATAATTAATTATAAATTTGAGTTAACTTTCCTTAAAATAAAATAGTCTGAATTAGAAGTTTACTTATTTAGAAGTCTTATTAAAATTCAATTGACTTAAAAATTTAGCAACTCTTATAACAATAAAAACAAAAGCTGTTAAGCCTAAAACAACAAATAACAATTGATTGTCAAAAAGAAATTGGTTGGTTGCCGCTAGCACATGTGAAATCATCATAAACGTAGTGAAATTTGGTTACACAAAAATACTATAGAAATTAGCTTTTCACCTTTTTTGTTCGATAAGCTGCAGTTTACTATCTATGACTTGCAGTTTACCTGCTTTAAGTTAATTATTCTTTTACTATTATTTGTTGATGAATCTCGTTTCCAAAATTGTCTGTAGCCGAAATAAGGTAGCTTCCTGTATTTAAATTCACGCCAAATTCGTGTACCTCTTTTGTGTTACCTAAATAGGTACTATCAATATACCAATATAAAATTGCGTCACTATTAGCGTGTGCTACTTTTAAAACAAGTTCGTTTTTCTTTCCATCGAAATTCTTTGGTAAAAAAATGGTGCTTTTTTCTGTTGGATAAATAAACTTCATTGCATTTTTTTCTTCACCCAAACAATCATTTCTAAATTTTGGCAACGGTTTATAAAACGGATTTTTATCCTTGTAATAATACTCCATTAAAGGAGGCAACACAAACCAAGATTTTTGTTGGATATTTTCTAAACGCTCACAAGAAGTATTTACTTGGTAATTTTCTGATACATCTACATTTACCAAAACATGGTACGGACAAGGCACTGTTTTTAAGCCTGCATTCTGTATAAATTCTGTTATTTTTTCTTCGCAATTTTGGGTTGCTCTATAACCGCTTTTGGTACAAATTTCTACTTCAGTCATTTCATCGAAAGGCTTCTCAAACCATGCTGAATTTGGTAATTTATCAAAAACATCAAATAAAATAGGCGCTGCAGCTTGCACACCAACCAAACCAGGTCTTCCTTCTCCATCTGCATTTCCTACCCAAACTCCAACCACATAATCTTTGGTTATTCCTATTGCCCAAGCATCTCTAAAACCAAAACTGGTACCTGTTTTCCATGCAATTTGTTTAGAAGAATCAAAGAACTCCCAATTTTGATTTGCATTTGGTCTGTTTACATCTTTTAAACTTTCAAAAGTGAGGTAAATAGAAGCGGCATCAAAAATGATTTTTTCTGATGATTTTTCTCCGAAGTCTATTTTTTTATCAGCATAAAAAGTAGGTTCGCAAAATTCATTTTTAAAATACCTACTAGAATTTTCTAAATAATGATTTACCGTTGATGCCATAGACGCATAGCTTTTACATAAATCCCATAAACTACTTTCTGCGCCGCCTAAAGCCAATGTTAACCCATAATAATTAGGATCTTTCTTTAAATCTTTCAACTTTAACTTTTGCAAATAATCATGAAATTTCTCCAAGCCAAAACTTTGCAACATTCTTACTGTTGGCACATTTAAAGATCTAGACAGCGCTAACTTTGCAGAAATTGCTCCGGCATATTTTTTATCAAAATTTTCTGGATGATAGCTTCCAAAATTTGTAGGTACGTCTGCAACTAACATATTGGGTAACAAATCTCCACTATCTAACATTGCCGTATATAAAAATGGCTTTAAAATACTTCCTGTACTTCTAGGTTTGTCTATAACATCTACATCTTTTTGATTCATTTTAGATGTTTTAGAATTGCCCACATAAGTTAAAACCTGCCTAGTTTTTACATCTAAAACCAGCACAGAAATATTAAATATTTCATTATTTTTCAATTGATTATAATAATTATTTACAATCAAATTCGTTTGATTTTGCAACTTTTTATTTATGCTTGTTTTTACAAATTCTCCTTTATTTTTTTTATGAATTTTCTGTAATAAATGTGGTGTAATTTGAGGGAGTGCATACGGTTTTTGAGGCAATTCTTCTAACACTGATAATTCATACGTTAACGAATCAATGATATTTTTAGCGAGTAACTTTCTTAACAATCGATTTCTTTTTACCAATAATTTTTGTTGATTTTTCCCTGGATAAATCAAGTTTGGTGCATTGGGTAAAACCGCTAAAGTTGCAGATTCTGCCCAAGACAAATCAGATGCTTGCCTATTAAAATAACGCCAAGAAGCTGCATCTAAACCCACAACATTTCCGCCAAAAGGTGCATTTGAACTCCAAAAAGAAATAATTTTTTCTTTAGATGCTCTAAACTCTAAACGTGTTGCTAAAATTAATTCTTTAACTTTCTCAAAATAAGTTCGAGATCTATTATCTCTACTCAATCGAATAACTTGTTGCGTAATGGTACTTCCGCCTCTTTTTACACTTCCTGCTTGTAAATTTTGCTTTAATGCTTTTAAAATAGAAACCGGATTAAACCCAGGATGCATGTAAAAATGTTCGTCTTCAAACTGAATTAAACAGGTTTTAAATTTCTCTGGAACGGAATCTTTATGCGGAAAACGCCACTGACCATCTTGTGCTATTAATGCACCCAACAACTCATTATTATTACTTGTAATTACAGTTGATGTTGGCTTGGTAAACAACTGACTTGGCAAACAAAATGCATAGAAAATCAGTAAAACAACCACTAGAATTGTTTTCTTTTTATGACGTTTTATGTAGTTTGTTATTTTCAATTTTTTGTTTGTTTATCTTTTATTAAATACTATTATCATTTAGAAATGAGCCTTTTCGATGATTGAGAAATCTCACAAACAAAATATCCATGATGAGATTCCTCTTCCTACGTCATTCGGAATGACAATCTTATTTTCACCTGTCATTGCCAGTTTACAAAGCAATCTGTAATTTTATTCGAAAGATTGCTTCGTTCCTCGCAATGACAATCATACTCTTTAATTTTAAGCACGAGTGTCATTTCGAAATGAGCTTTTTCGGCGATTGAGAAATCTCACAAACCAAATATTCATGATGAGACTCCTCTTCCTAACTCATTCGGAGTGACAATTCTATTTTTACCTATCATTGCGAAGTCTACCAAGCAATCTGTTTTTTTAATCGAAAGATTGCTTCGTTCATCGCAATGACAATCTTATTATTTTACAACCTCAATCCAACGTCCTTTTGTTCTCACCATATAATCATTATCATACATCGCTTCAACCTGAACTCCTGGTAAATAATAATTCCCTAAATAGGCTGCATTCAACAACACCGTAAACGTTTTTATCGCTACTTTTTTAGGTTGCTGATTCAAATCGAAATAGAAATTGACTCTATCATCTCTTATATCTGTATAACGCGCTTCGCTTTTGGTAGTGGTTCCAAAATCTGTAAAACGGGTGTTTACAATTTCCCATCCAGACGGAAAAACTTGTGTCAAGGCAATGTCTTTTACGGTTTCATTTTTGGGGCTGCTCACTACTATTTTTGCTACAAAATCCTGACCTTGTTTTAAACTGTTAATGTTTATCGGTTTTCCTTGTAAATCTAAATACTGCACCGCTGCACTTAAACCTCTATTTTCTGTAATTTCATCTCCCAAAGGCAATTGACCCGAATTGATAATTCTTGCAAAAACAATATTATTATCAGCATTATTTATATTGATAGCATTCGCACCATTTTTCACTTTTAAAGTTCTTTGTACCATAGAACTTTGTGTATCTACAGCAACCGTTTCCCCGTTATTTGTATATTTTAAATTGATGGATTTCCCTCCATTTTTAACCACCATTTTACCAATTGCTAACAAACTATATGCGGTAGATTGTGTGCTCATCCATTTACTGCTAGACAATTCTTTTGCAATAGATTTCGCTACCTCTTTTACATCTTTATGATTGGTAATTAACATGGTTTCTAAGGCCATTGCTCGGTTTCTATCTACAGAACCGTAAGAATAATAATTGTATTTAGAAGTAGTAAAATTAATATTTGCAGTACTCATAATTTCTAAACTCGCTTCTTTTTGTCCTGCCAAAGCATACGCTGCAGCCAAACGCCATTTTGCATCGTTAGAAATTTGTTTAAACTCTCGCATTCTGTTCATCGCAGACAAATCTGGACTACCAGCTAAAGCCAATGTATATAATCGATATGATTGTGCTAAATCGGTATAATTATTTCGGTAATCGGGTCTCCAATTTCTTGCGGCATTTTTCTGATATCTAATAAAATTACTCTTAAAAGTTAACGGTAAAACAAATCCTTTTTTTGCCGCTTCCAACATAAAATGACCTGCATACGTTGTTCCCCAATCATCAGTTTCACTTTCTCCTAACCAATAACTCAATCCTCCATTTGCTTGCTGAAAGTTTCCTAATCGTTTAATTCCGTTTTCTATATTTTCCTGAACCTGACGTTTTTTATCCGCAGTTAAATCAAAAATATCATTTAAAAATAATTGTGGAAAAACACCTGAAGTGGTTTGCTCGACACAACCATGAGGATACTGAATTAAATACTCTAATCTTCCAGAAAAGTTAATTTGAGGAATGGTAGATAATTCTAACATTGCGGTATTTGATCCCTCAACTCCAAATGTATTAAAATTGATGGTTTGTGTTTGTTTCCCTTCAATCGTTGCGTCTACCAATTTAGAAGTAATTGGGTTTGGATTTATTACATCTAATTCTACTTTATAAGTTGCTTTTTCTCCGTTCCCTGATGCAATAATTTCAACCGTATTTATTCCGTTTGCTTTTAAAACATCCATTTCAAAATATACCATTTTTTCATCTGGTTTCTTAAAATTAAGTGTTTGAGTCTTATTGCCAATAACTGTAATTCCGTTAGAAGTTTTTACTTGTATAGCTACATTTTTTACTTTTTTATCCATTGCAAAAATGGTAATCGGTAATGTAACTTTTTCTTTTGGCGATAATTTTCTTGGCAATGTAGCCAATACCATTAAAGGCTTTTTAACAGGTACTGCTTTTTCTGCATTTCCAAAAGCTTCATTTGCTACATTTCCTGCAACCACCATTGTTCTTACAGAGCCAATATAATTTGGTAAAGTAATTTTATGAGAAGCTGTTTTTCCTTTTTCTAGATAGAAAGGACCTAAAAACTTTACAACCGGTTTAAACCTATTTGCTTTTCTATTTTTTGCAGCAGCTGCACTTCCATCTCCACCAATGGCAAAAACTTGATCTACACTGCCAGAATATGCACCAATTACATCATCAAAAACATCCCAAGTTTTTACACCTAAAGCTTCTCTAGCATAGAAAACATCAAATGCATTTGGAGTTCTAAAACGAGTTAAGTCTAACAAACCTTCTTCTACAACCGCCAAAGTATACGTCATGGTTTTGTTGTTTTTTTCTGATACTTTTACAACAAATTCTTTTTCTGGCTGTAACTCGTCTGGCATCGAAATTTGAGGTTCTAGTTGGGTATTTTCATCTTCTACTAAAAGCGGAATTACACCAAACAATCTAATTGGTAAATCATTTTCTGATACTTGATGTGGCTGTAATAAAGAAATATTTACAAACACATTTGGCGCCATATTTTTGTTAATAGGAATTTCTACAGAAGTACTTCCTTTCTGTGTTTCTACCCACTTTGTTTCTAAAACTTTTGTACCATTTTCTATACTGATTAATGCACGTCCGTTAGTACCTGAAGGAAATGTAATTTTAGCCGTTTCACCAACAGTGTACTTTTCTTTATCCGCAGAAAAAACTAACATTTTTGCAGCCTCTTTATTATCAGAACCGCTATTTTCCCACCAATTTTTATAAAAATAAGCCGTTCTACCCGTTGCGTGGCCACTTTTTTTATCAATTACTCGAATTAAAAAACGACCTCTATCTTTTTCTGAAATACTCAAATTGAAACTTCCATTTCCTTTCGTATTTGTGCTAATTTTTAAAGTTTTATAAGGTTTATTATACGTGCTAGAAGTATATCTAGATAAGTTATCATCAGAAGAACTCCACCACCAACGCCATTCAATTTTATAAATATCAACCTCAATTTCATCTCTTTGAACTGGTTTTCCGGTTTCATCTACAGAAACCACAGAAAAAGTCTGATTTTCATCTGTAAAGAAAGATCCATATCTATTTCCTTCTGGTGATTTTAAACCGACGAAAGAAGTAAAAGGTGCATATTTTTTAGTGAAAGTATCAATAGAAAAATCACCTCCGTTTTCAAAAGCTCTTACCAAAAACTGCACATTTAACATACCAGGCGCATTTTTACCAATAGCTAATTTACTATCAATTTTTGCAAACCCATTTTCATCTAAACTCCCTTCAAAAATATTTATTTCTTCTGAAGAAAACTCTCTTGATGGATCTGTAAAAAGATACTCTTTGTAATTTTCGAATCCATAATTTGCCGTAGTAACTTTTGCTTTAATTTCTGCTTTTAAGTTTTTTGCAGGTGTTCCGTGCAACCATTTTACATCTAAAGTTCCATTAATAGGTTTATTGGTGGTTAAAACCTCATCATCAAAATCGACTTTGATTTTTAAACGATTTGGTTTTACAGTTTCTATTTTTAGTGACTTATAAAACTTTGCACCACCTACAGAAATTTTAGCATTGTAGTTTCCTGTTTTTGCTTCTTGTACAGTTGAAAATGTAAACTTGTAAAAGTTATTTAGATTCTCTGAAGTTACTTTTTTATACACTAATTTTCCACTAGGGTCTGTAACTTCTAATTTTACAGGATGGTTTTTTGGCAACTTATTATCGGCATCATTTAATAAGAACGTTAAGTGTACATTATCTCCTGGGCGCCAAACTCCGCGTTCTCCATAAACATACCCTTTTAAGCCTTTTTCTGTTTTAGTTCCGGCTACATCAAACTTACTCAAAGACAAAGAATTACCGTCGAATAAACGAATATATCCTTTATTATTCCCTTTAGAAACCACTGCAAAAGCTGCTGCTTTTGAGGTTTCAATATTTGCAAATCCCTCTGAATCTGTTTTGGTTACTACAATTTCTTGTTGCTGAAAATTAAATAATTTAATTGTTGCTCCTGCTTGCGGTTTTGTATTTAAAATATTTGTTACTGCAAAGAAATAAGAATTATTTTCACCTTTTTTAGCGATAATTCCTAAGTTTGATGCTAATAAATTCTGAGTAATTTCTTTGTTACTATAGTAGGATTCATGACAAGGATTTTCTCTTTCTTGCCAGTTATAATTATAGTCTTTATAATCGTATAATTTATTATCCCAATACTGTTCTTCTCTTGCTTCTTCGTCTTCTATTTCACTTAAGTCATCATAAACTTCTTCAAATTCTGAGTTTACAACCTGATTTTCTGAACAATCATAAAATGCCTGACTTTGATTAAAACTCAATTCTACTCTATAAATTGCTCCTGGCTCTGCGTCTATCATTTTAGCCAAGTCTATACTATAGGCTTTCCATTTTTGAGTATTGACTGCTTTGTTATCAATTAACGTAATTGTTTGCTTAGCAACACGCCTACCAACTCGCTTAATTTGATATTCGTTGTCACTATTCAGGCTGTTTTCTTGCAAAAATTGCAGCACATTATCTTCATAAATTTTTATAACTCTAACATCTACTTCTTTTACATTGATAGCTTCAAAATTGAATTTTAAATCTTTAGAATTTGGTAAAATAGTACCGCTGCTAATCGTTCTTAACTCTGGTTTCTTTTGCTCGAAAGTAACGTTTTCCTTAAATGGTTCCTTCAATTTATAATTATTAGAATTACTCACTCCTTGATAAACGGTTACCAAAACATCTCCTTGAAACTTATTTTCTGAAAACACTTTTAGTTCGTTTCCATTAACAATAAAACGCGGTTTTTCTTCATTTTCAATAGTTACCAAGCCATCAAAGTTCTGTTGTTTTTTAAGTTGATCAGAAAAGTTGATAGAAATATATTGTTCTGTAGTGTTATTAACTTTTAAGCTTAGTACTTTAAAATTATTTTTACCTGGAATTAAAATTTCATTTTCTCCTTTCGATGCTGCATTTATAGCTTCGCCGTCCCAAGAAATTACTAATTGAGAATCTTCTACAAAACGTTGAATACTGTCTATTTTAAATTCGAAAACCTTCCCGTTTTTATAAGATTCATTCCAAACTACATTTTTTGAGGTTCCATTTTGAGAAGCACTTATTAGTTTTTTAGCCTTTTCTAATAAAATAACATCTGCAGATTTTAAAACACCTTCTAAATACTGATACTCTTTAGAATACGATTGTAAATTATTTGTTTGAATATTAAAATTTGGTGCAATTGTTTTAAACTGAAACGTATAATCATTAAAACCTTGAGGTGTGTTTTTATAAATTTCTTTAAGATTTACAGAAACACTGTACTCTGTATCTGGGTCTAAATTTTCATCGGGCATAAATATAAAAGCATGTTTATTTACCGTTTTAATTGTACCATTCACATACGGTTTTACAGAAATAATTTCTGATGAAATTTCTTTATTTGCCTCCCAACCTTCTACCTCTTTGGCAAGATTTATTTCTATATTATTTGCTACAGAAACCACACCACTAGTGGTGTAACTAATATATTCTTTAAACTTAAAGATGTTATCCGTTTTAATTTCTTCTTTCTTACAAGAAAAAAATAATAGCAAAATTGAGGTTGTTAAAAGTAAATTTTTCAGTTTCATAGTAATTGTATTTGTAAACACTTATCAAAAGTAAGTGTTCCTTTTTAACTTAAGGGTAACCGTTTAGTATTCGCTACTGTTTACTTAGTATTCGCATAAAATAAAAAAAACCCTAATCTTAAAGACTGGGGTTTTTGGAGGTGTCTAGCGGATTCGAACCGCTGTACATGGTTTTGCAAACCATTGCCTAGCCACTCGGCCAAGACACCTTTTTATCTTAAAACTAATTTACAATAAATTGAAAATACGTTTTTAAGGATTGCAAATTTAAGCAAATTTACAAGGATTGCAAGTGTTTTTTTACTTTATCGCTTTTTTGTAAGAATAATTACCACTTCTTCTACATTTCCGCCGATAGGTGGGTTGATTTTTGCTACAGAAACTTTGGCTTTTTTCACCATCAAAATTTCTTTAAAAATTCTATCTAATATTCTCTGTGCCACCTCTTCTAACAACTTAGAACGAATTGCCATTTCTTCTTTTACAATACGATTTAAGTGTACATAATCTACCGTATCTGCCAGTTCATCTGTTTTAGATGATTTTTTTAAATTGGCTTTAATTTCTACATCTACACTATATTCAGATCCTATTTTTGCTTCTTCATCTAAACATCCATGAAAAGCATAGAGTTTAATATTGTTTACTTGTATTATTCCCATTTTGTATTTTAAAAGTACAAATATAGCTTTATTAACCGATTTTTATTGACTTTCTACAACCGTGTTAGTGATAGAAACGGCAGCTTTTTTATAGTTTTTTTTCTAAAACTATAAAAAACTACAGTGTAAAGCACGACCCGCAGGGAAACACCCAAAAAAAAGAACTTAAAAATGAGTTATTTTATGTAATTTTGGGGCTTAATTTTGTACCGAAACAGATGTCTGAAGAGAAAAAATCGCTCAATTTTTTAGAGCATATTATTGAAGAGGATTTAGCAAACGGAATGCCTAAAGAAAATTTACGTTTTCGTTTTCCGCCAGAACCAAATGGGTATTTACATATTGGTCACACAAAAGCAATCGGAATTAGTTTCGGCTTAGGTGAGACTTATAATGCGCCTGTAAATTTGCGTTTTGATGATACAAACCCAGCAAAAGAAGAGCAAGAATATGTAGATGCCATTAAGAAAGATATTTCTTGGTTGGGGTATTCTTGGGCAAATGAATGTTATTCATCAGACTATTTTCAGCAATTGTTCGATTGGGCAGTTTTGTTGATAAAGGATGGAAAAGCGTATGTAGATTCTCAATCTTCGGAAGATATGAGAGCGCAAAAAGGTACGCCAACTAAAGTTGGTACAAATAGCCCTTTTAGAACGCGTTCTGTAGCAGAAAACTTGGAATTATTTCAAGGAATGAAAGACGGAAAATTTAAGGAAGGGGAACATACTTTGCGTGCAAAGATTGATATGGAGAGCCCAAATATGTTGATGCGTGATCCTTTAATGTACAGAATTATGTATAAATCTCACCACAGAACGGGTGATGATTGGTGTATTTACCCAATGTACGATTGGACGCATGGTGAGAGTGATTATATTGAGCAAATATCGCATTCTTTATGTTCTCTTGAGTTTAAACCTCACAGAGAATTGTATAATTG
Source organism: Polaribacter atrinae (assembly GCF_038023995.1). NCBI lineage: Bacteria > Pseudomonadati > Bacteroidota > Flavobacteriia > Flavobacteriales > Flavobacteriaceae > Polaribacter > Polaribacter atrinae. The sequence goes on along the minus strand of NZ_CP150660.1, from coordinate 2,646,647 downwards.
GTTTAGAGATAATGTTGTGCCTTTTAGCAGTGCAGAATATCCGAACCCGCCAAAACAACGTGAGTTTTCTCGTTTAAATTTGAGTTATACAATTATGAGTAAACGTAAATTGTTAACGTTGGTAGAAAAAGGAATTGTGGCTGGTTGGGACGATCCTAGAATGCCTACTATTTCTGGTTTGCGTAGACGTGGTTATACTCCAGAGTCTATTAAAAGTTTTATAGAAACGGTTGGTGTTTCTAAACGTGAAAATATAATTGATGTAGCACTTTTAGAGTTTAAAATTCGTGAGGATTTAAACAAAACTGCTAAAAGAGTCATGGGTGTTTTAGACCCAGTTAAAGTAATTATTGATAATTATCCTGAAGGACAAGAAGAAATGTTAACGGCTGATTATAATGATTATGAAGAAGGTTTTGGAACAAGAGAGGTTCCTTTTTCTAGAGAAATTTACATAGAACGTGAAGATTTTAGAGAAGAAGCTAACAAAAAATTCTTCCGTTTAAAATTAGGAAAAGAGGTTCGTTTAAAAAATGCTTATTTTATTACAGCAACGAGCTGTGAGAAAGATGAAAACGGAGAAATTACCGTTATTCATTGTACATACGATCCGTTAACAAAATCTGGAATGGACACAGAAGAAAGCAAGCGTAAAGTAAAAGGTACTTTGCATTGGGTTTCTGTAAAACATGCTGTAAAAGCAGAAGTAAGAGCTTATGACAGGTTGTTTTTAGATGAAGCTCCGGATGCTCATAAAGACAAAGATTTTATGGAATTTGTAAACCCTAATTCTTTAGAAGTAATAACTGCTTTTGTAGAACCTAGTTTACAAACTGCTAAAATTGGAGAACGTTTTCAGTTTCAGCGTATGGGCTATTTTAATGTTGATGATGATGCTACCACAGATAACTTAATTTTCAACAAAATTGTTGGATTGAGAGATTCTTGGGGAGGGAAATAAGTTGACAATGTTCTCTACACAATATTCAGTAGAGTTATCACTGTTGTGTTGATTAGTATTCAATAGCAGTATCAATGGGCGATTGATTATCACTGTTATGTTTTACAATAATATGTTCATTTAAAATTTATAATTATGAAAAAATTAATCGTTTTAAGTTTATTAATATTAGCTTCTTGTTCTAACAAGAAAGAAATTAAGCAAGTTGCAGAAATATCTTGTGGCCAATGTCAGCTTCATTTAGATTCTGAAGAAGGTTGTAGTTTGGCTGTTCGTTTTGATGATAAAGCTTATTTTGTTGATGGTTTTGGAATTAATGATTTTGGTGATGCACATGATGAAAACATTGGCTTCTGTAACGCTATTAGAAAAGCAGAAATTACTGGTGTTGTAGAAAACGGACGCTTTTTTGCAAGTGATATTAAGTTGATGGAGTAAAAGAACCAAGACATAAGAAAAATAGATTCTTGCCTTTGCAGGAAATACAACAAAAAAAATCTGATGAAATAATTTTCATCGGATTTTTTTTATACTGTAAACTGAAACTGCTTACTTTTTATGGAGCAGGATTCGGAATTAACTTATGAACAACTTCTATTTCATTCAAAATTTCTTCTGATAAATTAATATGAATACTACCAATATTTTCTTTTAACTGACTCATTTTTGTAGCACCAATAATATTACTCGTTACAAACGGTAATTGATTAATATATGCTAAAGATAATTCGGCTAAAGTGATTCCGTTTTTTAACGCAATTGCTTCATAGGCCAAAACTGCTTGCTCCGAAGCCCCCGTTTGATATCTAGTAATATAATTAGGAAATAAAATTCCTCTTGCATCCGCAGGTTTTTGTCCTCTTAAATACTTACCCGTTAAAACCCCTTGTGCCAAAGGAGAATATGCTAGTAAACCAATATTTTCTCTCATAGAAACTTCAGACATTCCATATTCATAACTACGATGTATTAAAGAATACGAATTCTAAATTGTAGCCATTCTTGGTAAATTCACTTCTTTAGCAGCCTGTAAATACTGCATTGTTCCCCAAGGTGTTTCATTAGACAAACCTATTTGTCTAATTTTACCTTCGCTGATTAAAGTTTGTAGCGTTTCTAAAATCTCTACATGATTTTCTGCCTCTTTATTAGAAGTTTTATAAGGATAATCTCTTGTACCAAAACAGTTAACACCTCTTTCTGTCCAGTGCAACTGATACAAATCTATATAATCTGTTTGCAACCTTTTAAGACGACCTTCTACAGCATCTATATTGCTTCCTTTGCAAATCCGTTTTTTCTAATATGCGCTGTATAAGGTCCAGAACCCGCTATTTTACTTCCTAAAACAACTTTATCTCTATTCCCCGTTTTTTTAAACCAATTTCCTATAATTGTTTCTGTAGTTCCATACGTTTCTGGCGTTGCAGGAACTGCATATAATTCTGCCGTATCAAAGAAGTTTACGCCTTGTTCTAAAGCATAATCCATTTGTTCAAAACCTTTTTCTTGCGCGTTTTGTTTTCCCCAAGTCATGGTTCCTAAACAAATCTTAGAAACTTTAATATCTGTATTTGGTAATTTTGTGTATTTCATAGTAATGTGTAAACGTGTAATTGTTTATTTGTGTAATTGAACAAAAACTGACCGCGAAATTATAATATATTCTTCTATAAAACAATAAGCGTGTAATTTTACAATTACACGCTTATTAATAAATTTATATTTTAAAATGAAACTTAGACAAGCTCAGTTTAACATCTTAAATGTTAATTGGAATCTGAAATATGATTTAAAAATGTAAATGTCTATTAAACAATTACACGATTAATCAAATAAACAGTTAAACGCTTATTTTAAAATAGCTTCAATTCCTGGTAACGTTTTACCTTCTAACATTTCTAACATAGCACCACCACCAGTAGAAACATAACTTACTTTATCTGCAAAACCAAATTGTTTAACAGCTGCAACAGAATCTCCACCTCCAACTAAAGAGAATGCTCCGTTTTTGGTTGCCTTATCAATAGAATTACCAAGAGCAATTGTTCCACCTGCAAAAGATTCCATTTCAAAAACCCCTAAAGGTCCGTTCCATAAAATTGTTTTACACTTGTTTACAACTGTATCAAAAATCTCTCTAGATTTTGGTCCAGCATCAACTCCTTCCCAACCATCAGGAATTTCATTAATATCTAATTCTTGTGTATTTGCATCATTAGAAAAATCATCTGCAGCAATCACATCAACAGGAATATGTACTTCAACTCCTTTTTCTTTTGCTTGCTTTAAGATATCTAAAGCTAATTCCATTTTATCATCTTCACAAATAGAGTTTCCAATCTTTCCTCCTTGTGCTTTTACAAAAGTAAAACTCATTCCACCACCAATAATTAAGTGGTCTACTTTGTCTAAAATGTTTTCAATTACAGTAATTTTAGATGATACTTTTGCACCTCCTAAAATTGCTAAAACTGGTCTTTCAGAATTGTTTAATACTTTATCTATACTTTCTATTTCTCTTGCTAATAAGTTTCCAAAACATTTGTTTTCTGGAAAAAACTGAGCAATAATAGTTGTTGATGCATGTGCTCTGTGTGCAGTACCAAAAGCATCGTTTACATAAACATCACCAAATTTTGATAATTTCTCAGCAAATGCAACATCTCCTTTTTTCTCTTCTTCATAGAAACGTAAATTTTCTAATAACAAAATTTCTCCAGACTGTAAATTCGCTACAGCTTCTTCTGCTTTAGCACCAATACAATCTGCAACAAACTTTACCTTAACTCCTAAAATTTCAGTTGCTTTTTCTACAATATGACCTAAAGAAAATTCATCTTGAAAACCTTTTGGACGTCCTAAATGCGACATTAAAACACAGCTTCCTTCTTGCTCTAAAATATCTATAATAGTAGATTTTGCAGCTTGAATTCTGGTAGCATCTGTTACTTCAAATTTATCATTTAAAGGCACGTTAAAATCTACACGGATTAACGCCTTCTTATTCTTGAAATTAAAATCTTTTAATGTTTTCATCTTTTATTATTGTATTTTCAACAAAAATACCGAATTATTTAAACTTTTTGAAATGTAAATCCTAAAATTTAATACAACGTTTGCGAAGACAAATACTACTCTTTCTATAAATTCTCTCTTAAAAAAGATTGCCTTCTAAAATTGATGGATTAATGGCAAACAAATTTTATATTTGCCCATGCTTTTCAACCAAATTATCGGACAAGAACATATTAAAAAACACTTAAAAGTATCTGCGGAAAACGGCAGAATACCACACGCGCAATTATTTGTGGGTAAAGAAGGAAGTGGAACTTTGCCAATGGCAATTGCCTACGCACAGTTTTTGTTGTGTAATTTTTCTGACAATGCGGACGTCTGTAACTTAAAATGCGACAAATTACAACACCCAGATTTACATTTTACCTATCCTGTAACTTCTAATGATAACGTAAAAAAACACCCAGTAAGTAGTTTGTTTTTAGAAGACTGGAGAAGTTTTATAGCAACACAAGCTTACGGAAGTTTGTTTAATTGGCTACAACATATTGGTGTAGAAAATAAACAAGGAATTATTGGTGTTGATGAGGCAGAAGAAGTTGTAAAAAAACTACGCCTTAAAAGTTACGAGGGTGGTTTTAAGGTGATGATTATTTGGATGGCAGAAAAAATGAACATTGCTGCAGCTAATAAATTGCTAAAGTTAATTGAAGAACCACCAGAAAAAACGGTTTTTATTTTAATTACAGAAAATGAAGGTCAGATTATAAACACCATAAAATCTCGTTGTCAGGCTTTACATTTCCCTGCATTGAGCGAGCAAGATATTTCTAAAGCACTTGTTGTAAATCATCAGGTTTCTGAAAATAATGCGACTAAAATTGCGCATCAAGCAGAGGGAAATTTCAATAAAGCATTGCAATTATTACAAAACGATTCTAGTGATCTTGTTTTTGAAGAATGGTTTATTGCTTGGATTAGAACTGCTTTTAAAGCCAAAGGAAATGCTTCCGTTGTGCAACAATTGATTGAATGGTCTGACACTATTGCTAAAACCGGACGTGAAACTCAAAAGCGTTTTTTAGACTATTGTTTACAGTTTTTTAGACAAGCAATGTTGTTGAATTATAAATCGGAAAACTTGGTTTTTATGGAATCTAAAACCGGGTTCAATCTCTCTAAATTCGCTCCTTTTGTACATTCTGGAAATATTTTAGACATAGAAAAAGAGTTAAATGATGCGATGTATCATATAGAAAGAAACGGAAATCCGAAGATTATTTTATTAGATTTATCCATGAAACTGACTCGTTTTTTACATAAAAAAGAAGAAACGGTTTCGTAGCTATTTCCAGCTTTCGCTACTCGCTTTTTTTACCATAAAAAATGATAAAAAAGAGCTCAAACAAACCGCTCAATCTGGGCTAAACTTGTTTGCTAACTATTATTTAATTCCGTTTAGAATTCTTTTTGCAACAAATAAGTCTGCAATTGTTGGGTTTTCCGGGCAACTTTTTATTTGAATAAACTCGTCACCAGCCTTTACAGAACCTGTTTGTAAAACTTTAAAATAAACACCACAAAAAGTAGTTTTCCAAAACTTTTTTACAATGCTCATATTATTAAAACGAACACCTAATTTATAACAAGGATCTCTCTGTACTGTTGCTTCTAAAATGGTGTCACCTACTTTAAAAGTATCACCTTGATGAATTTTAGTTTCATCAATATCATCAATGGTTAAATTTTCTCCAAAAATACCCATTTCAAAATCTACCTTTGGGTACACCGTTTTCCAATATTCATAATGCTTTAAAGAATAACCATAAACTGCTTGTAAAACACCTCCATGATTCTCTCTATCGCAAATAGCATCTCCTTTTACATCTTCTACATTTAAAAAAATAGGATGCGCAACGCTATACTTAAAAATACCCGTAGTAACTAAAGTTCCTTTGTAATCTATTTCTTGTCGTTCCCCAATATTTGTTGAAATGATTTTCACACTCTTATTTTTTAAATTTTGACAATGCTTGTTTTGTAAATTCTGATAAAACTAACTCACCAGAAACAGCAGCTCTTTCGGCTAGTAAATCAGTCCAATTTTCAGTTCCTTGCCACAATGCTTTTTTCATTTCTAATAAAGCTACAGGATTGTAAGAAGCCAGTTTTTCTGACAATAATTCCACCTCTTTATCTAATTCACTTTGAGATTCAAAAACCTTAGCATACAACCCATTTTCTTTTGCCCAATATGCGTTTTTCCAACTAGTTGCATCTAACGTTAATTCCGCTGTTCCAGAAACGCCTATTTTACGAGTTACTGCAGGCTCAATTACAAAAGGCCCTATTCCTATGGTAAATTCAGATAATTTTATAGCTGCACTTTCGGTTGCCAAAACATAATCGCACGCTGCGGCCAAACCTACTCCACCACCAACTGTTTTTCCTTGAACACGACCAATAATTAATTTACCACAAGTTCTCATGGCATTTAGTACGTTTGCAAAACCTGAGAAAAACTGTTTTCCATCTTCTAAGCTAGAAATAGCCACTAACTCATCAAAAGAAGCACCCGCACAAAATGCTTTTTCTCCTTCAGACTTTAAAATAATAATAGAAACTTCTTCATTTTTCCCTACAGAAATCAACTCTTTGGTTAATCTGTCTAACAATTCACTAGGAAAAGAATTACTTGCAGGATGTCCAAACTCTATCGTTGCAATCTTATTTTGAATGTTGGTATATAAACTTCCGTTTTGTCTTGTAGTGCTCATGTAAATGAATTTTTAGTAAAAATAAGGTTTAATTCTTAAAAGCAAGCAGTCATTACGAATGAGGAACGATTGAAGTAATCTTATTATTTGCAACTACAATTTTAAGAGATTGCTTCGTTCCTAGCAATGACAAACATACTGTCATTACGAGGACGATAGAACGAAGTAATCTGTTTATTTAGAATGCTAATTTAAAAGATTGCTTCGTTCCTAGAAATGACAACACAAACTAATTATGTTCTGCCAACGGTATAAACTTATTTCTAAACCTAATAATTAATGGCAATCCTCTCGCAACCATCCAAAGAGTGAATGCAATCCAAATTGCAACTAGTTTTAAATCGAAATAATCAAAAACTAATAATGTAGGTATAAAAACCAATCCTGTAGAAAGAATTAAAAGATTTCTAAGATATTTCATTTCTCCCATTCCTTTAAACATTCCATCAAAAATAAAAGTAATAGCACTAATAGGTTGCGTTACTAAAACAATCCAAAAAACATGATAAAACTGTTCTAAAACAGCTGGGTCTTTTGTGAAAATTTGACCAATAAAATTATAAAAAACAAAACCAATCAAACCAATCACTACTCCCGTTGCCAAACCATATTTTAAAAGCTTATTACTTAGTGTTACCAAAGAACTATAATCTTTTGCTCCTAAAAATTTTCCTGACAATATATTTCCTGCACTAGAATAGCCATCTACCATAAATGCACCAAGTAACCAAATATTAATACCAATTGTATAGGCTGCAATATATTCTTTACCGTAATCTGTTGCATAGGAAGTTGCAAAATATAAAGCGGTGTTTAAAGCAATTGTTCTTATAAAAAGGTTTCCTATCATTCCTAACAATCGAGGAACTTCATTATGAAAGGGCAACCCTATTTTTAAAGAAATAGGTGTTTTTTTTATCAACATAACCAATGCGATAATTGCCATGGTAATTTGTGCAATAACACTTGCATACGCAGCTCCTTCTATATTCATGGCTGGTATGTAACCCTCAATTCCATATACGAGTATAATATCTAAAAAAACATTTAACAAAGCACCTATAATTGCAATGATCATAGGATAATAAGTGTTTTGTAAACCTCTAAAAATTCCAAAAACGGCAAATACAAAAAGCGAAAATGGAAATCCGAAAATTCGTATTTTAAAGTAAGTAACACAATATTCTAAAACGGTTCCGGATGCATTATAAAATTGAAAAATTTGTTTTGCAAACGGATACGAAATTGCCAATATTATTAAACTACCAAGAACTACAATAGCAATTGCTTGTGCTGGTAGCCCTTTTACTTCGTCTAATTTGTTAGCGCCTACATATTGCGAAACAATAGAAGAAATGGCGCTTCTAATTTGTCCGAAAACCCAAATTAACATAGAAATAAATGCGCCTACAATACCAACAGCGGCTAAACTTTCTGTTGCATTTTCAGATATATTTCCAATAATTGCCGTGTCTGTAATAGATAACAGTGGTTCTGCAATACCTGCAATTAAAGCAGGAATTGCTAACTTATTAATCTTCTTTAAAGTAATATTTGTGCTCAAAAAATTATTTTTTGCAAAGGTAATTACATTTGCGTTAAGGATTGCAGTGAAAAGCCCACAGTGAGGTACGAACGAGGACTTGTAACGGAAAGCCTGACCCTTGTGGTAACGCCCAAAGAATTCTTTTAATATTTTAAATCTGCGGGTTCAATAAAATCTATATCTAAGGTATACATCTCTTTAATATATGTTTTTATCTCAACAATAAATTCTTCTAATTTATCTTCGGTGATTTCTACATCTGGTTTTCTATAGTTCGATGAAAAGTTAATTGATAAAAAACCACTATTTAAATTCTTAAAAGAATAAATACCGCCTTCTAAAGGTTTGTTAAAATTGTATTTTTTGCTTTTGGTGTACAGATAAGCATATAACAATACCTGAATGGCTTTATGCTGCTCTTTTTCTCTTAATTTGTCGAATTCTACGACTCGTAAATCACCACTACTAACCATGCCCGTTTTATAATCTATAATACGTAAAACACCGTTTAACTCGTCTACTCGATCTACTTGACCATGAATTTTTATAGGAAAATCAATGCCTTCAATTTCTATCTCTGCGGATAAATTTTCTTCCGTTGCAAGAATCTTTAATTGATTGTTTTTATCTTTTAACAACTCTTTTTCTTGTGCTAAGAAATTATTGACAAATCGGTTGGCTACTTCAAAAATTAAACGATTTCTACCTGTAGAAATATCTCCGTTTTTAAATGCTTCTTTAAAATGTTTTACTACTAAATCTTTCGATTTTTTTTGCATCAGATCAATATCTTCAACTTGTAAAAACTGCTCTACATATGGTGTATACAATTCATCTAACGTCTCGTGAACAACTGTTCCTAAGGTATTATAAGCAACAGTTTCTTCTACATCTTCAAACTCTTTTAATTTGATGATTTTTTGTTTGTAAAACGAAATTGGATTGTATAAATAATTGGTTAAAGCCGAAGGAGAAATTCCTTTTACAGCCAATTCTTGTAGCTTTTCTAAAACGGTTTCGTCCTTTTTAATTTCTTTCAGTGCAATTTTTTGGTTCACTACTTTTGGAGCAACGGTTTTTTGAATAACATCTGTTCGCATCATTTCTAATTGCGTAACAAACCTACTTTTTTCTCCACTACCTAAAACATCGTGTTCTGTATTATAAATAATAAAAACATTTTTTGCTCTTTGCATTAATCTAAAAAAGTGATACGAAAAAATAGCATCTTTTTCTCTATAAGTTGGCAAACCAAATTCTACCTTAACATCAAAAGGAATAAAAGAATTTTGTTGACTACTAGCGGGTAAAACGCCTTCGTCTGTAGAAACTAAAATAATGTTTTCAAAATCTAAAACACGTGTTTCTAACATTCCCATTAACTGTAAACCTCTTAATGGTTCTCCTTGAAATGATAAACTTTCTGAAGAAATTAATTGTCTAAAAAAGAGTGCTAATGTTTTTAAATCTGGGAAGTATTTAAACTCATTTTGTAAGGTTTTTAACTGCGTAAATGTGGTATAAAATCTAAATAAATATTCTTTTTCTAAATCGCTAATATCTTCTTTTAAATAATCTATTAGGTTTAAAATTCTGTCTATAAATTCATCTACAGAAGCATAAGAACTAAATATTGAAACCAATACTTGTTTTAAAGCTTCTTCTGAATTTTCTAATAATTTATGAATATCATTTTGATTGATAAATGTCTGGTTATGCTTTGCTATATTGTCTGAAAACGCATCTATTTCTGGAATTAATCTGTAAATAGATTGATGCTTTAAAAACCGAATTACATCTTTATAATAGAACTCATTTACGATTGTTTTCTGCAATTTATCTTGAGAAACAAACAGTTGAAATATAGAAAATAGCAAATTCGTTGTAGGCACATCTTTTAACGGATATCCCATGGTAATATTAATTGCATTGATGTTTTTAGGCAAAGAATTTAACGTAATTGGCAATAAGGTTTCATCAGCTAAAACCAATGCAGTATTTTTAAAATCTGTGATTTTTTCTAAAATTTCACCTGCATATTTAATTTGAGTGGTGTTTTTAGAAGCTCCAATAACTTCAATATTTTTAGGTGCAGAAAACGTATCTCCTAAAGTTTTGATGTCATTTTTCTCATAATATCTCCATTCCTTTTTATACCTTCTAATAAATTTACCTGCTTGATGATTCGATTTAAAAAAGACTTCATCAATATCCCAATAAATTTCTGAATTACCACTTTCTAAAACTTTTTGAAACAATAATTCTTCAGCTGCGTTTAAGGCGTTAAAACCGATAAAAAAGAATTTTTTATGAGTATTTTTTTCTAAAAATGAGTCTATTTTTTCACAAGATTCTCTATAAATTAAACCTTGATATCCTATGTTGTTTTCTTTTAAGAATTGATAAAAAGCGTTGTAATACGTGTTTAACTTTTCTAGAAACAAATAATGATCTTTCATCAATTCTGTTTCTTGAAACTCTCCTTCTACAGACCACTTTTTTAAACGCTGAATATCTCTTAAATAATGAAAGATATCCTTTGTTTCTATTAAGTGTTGATCTATCTCATTAAAGTCTTGAATAACCGTAAAAGCCCAAGATGCAAAGACATCAAAAGTTACGGGTTCTTTCTCTATACCTTTGTAAATAGTGTAAAAATGAAATAATAATTGAATGCTATCTGCTTTCTCTATTCCTGAAATTTTGTTGATAAACTGCTCTACATTTATAATTTCTGGCAGAAAACCAACAGTAATTTTATCTTTAAAGGTTTGTTTCACAAAGACTTTTGCTCTTTGAGACGGAAGTACAAAGATCACATCTTCAAAAGATTCTGTTGTTTTTAAAATAGTCTCTATTGTAGTAGAAATAAAAGATTGCATAGCATTTTTTTGGATTTCTAAATTACAAAAACTTACTTTTATACATCTTTAATCATTAAATTATTTTTTGATGAAAAACGAATTAAACATTGTTGGTATTCAGGCTGATTTAGTTTGGGAAACCCCAGACAAAAACCTTGCTTTTTTTGAAGAAAAAATAAATGCACTTTCTAAGAATGTAGATCTTGTGGTATTACCAGAAATGTTTACTTCTGGTTTTACGATGCACCCCGAAAAAGTTGCAGAAAACATGGATGGAAACACTGTTTCTTGGATGCAAAAAATGGCGGTAGAAAACGATATAGCCATTTGTGGTAGCTTAGTGATATACGAAAGACCTTTCGACTGCGCTCAAGGTGACAAAAAATATTACAATCGTCTGGTTTTTGTACATCCTTCTGCAAAAATTGAAACCTATAACAAACGACATTCTTTTACCTTAGCAGGAGAAGATAAAATATATACTTCTGGAACAGAAAAACTAATTGTAAATTATAAAGGATGGAAAATTTGTCCGTTAATTTGTTATGATTTACGTTTTCCTATTTGGGCTAGAAATGCAGAAAATTATGATCTTTTAATTTTTATGGCAAATTGGCCTGTTACTCGAATTAAAGCTTGGGATACACTTTTAAAAGCGCGTGCAATAGAAAATATGAGTTATGTTATTGGTGTAAACAGAACTGGTAAAGATGCTAACAGTTATGTGTATTCTGGAAATTCTTTAGTAGTTGATTTTTTAGGTGAAGAACTTTCTTTCTTACAAAACAATGAAATTGGAAATATAACTGCAACTTTACTTAAAACAGATCAAGATCGTATTCGAAAAAAAATGGGTTTTTTAAATGATATGGATACTTTTAGTATTGATTCATAACAATACTAACAACTTAAAAACAGGTGAATTTTATCAACAAAAAAAAGACCTTTCTGCATGTAAACAGAAAGGTCTTTTTATGAATTATGCATAAAAAAAGTTCAACTCTAATTAACGCTACTCTTTTTTTCAAAAAACTACGTAATGATAACAAGAAATCGCTTCTAATACTAACTAGGATTCAACATCCATTTAAATTTAAAATCTGTTTGTGGAACTACAATTCTTTCTGTAATTCGCTGCATTCTGTCTGGTAATTTCATTAAATAATCTCTTGCTTTTTCTGCTTCTGGCGTAAGATTTGTAATTTTATCAATTTCCCAAGCTTCATTTAACTTTCTTAAGATATCTACATAATCGAAGCCTGTATAAACACCTACTCTTTGCGCAACGATAGAAAAATCATCAAATAAACTACCTTTTGTTTCAAAAGACTGTCTTAAATGCATTGCTGGCATTACAATTTTATATTTCATCATGTGATGAAAAGCCAACATCATTTCACTCGGGTCTATTTTAAAGATTTCTTTTACAAATTCTGTATATGCTTTATGATGACGCATTTCATCTCCTGCAATAATTTTAGACATTTTAGCCAAAGCTTTGTGTCCTTTTTTACGTGCAATTTTAGCTACATTGTTATGAGAAACGTAGGTTGCTAATTCTTGGAAACTTGTGTACACAAAGTTTTTATATGGATCTGTAGAAGTACCAATATCAAAACCATCTGCAATTAAATGTTGTGTAGAAATTTCTACTTCACGCATATTTACACGTCCAGATAAATACAAGTATTTGTTTAAAACATCTCCATGTCTGTTTTCTTCTGCTGTCCAGGTTCTTACCCATTTTGCCCAACTATTATCTGGGTCTTGAGAAACTCCGTCTAAATCTAATAACCAAGATTCGTATGTTGGTAATGCTTCTTCTGTAATAGTATCTCCTACTAGAACAACCCAAAAATCGTCATGCAATTCTTTAGATAATTCTCTAATTTCCTCTACTTCAGTAATAAAAGAATCTTTTTGAGAATTAGGTAAAAAATCTGTTGGCTGCCAGATTTTTTCTGCAGGGATTAAATATTTTTCCATGAAACGATCCATACTTTTTTCTAAAGTTAGCATCACTTCTTTTCTTACGTTATGTATAGACATATCTTTATTTTATGTGTTCTTTAATAACTGATTCTGTTTTTTCTAATAATTCATCAAAAGGTAAAGAATTTATTTTTACAGGTTGATGAACAGTAAATATAATTGGATTACCTAAACCTAATGGAAATTTTCCGTATTTAAAAATTTTCCACGAATTATTTATGGTAATCGGCACAATATAGCCCTCTTTATTGACTTTAGTGATTACTTTTAGACCGTTTATTGCAAATTGTTTTGGTTTACCGTCTCTACTTCTTGTTCCTTCCGGAAAAATAACAGCTCCCCATTTATTTTCTTTTATCCGTTTAGAAAAGGCTATTAAAGCAGAAATTGCTTGTTTTGGATCTTTTCTATCTATTAATGCTGCACCGCCATGTCTTAGGTTAAATGAAATACTTGGTATGCCTTTACCTAACTCTTTTTTAGATACAAATTTTGGATGGTGTTTTCTAAACGCCCAACTAATTGGCGAAATATCAAACATACTTTGATGATTAGAAACAAAAACTAGCGAACAGTCTTCTGGTAACTTATGCTTATTCTCTACCCTTACAACGACTCCTAAAATTAAAAGTGTCTTAGATAAAAACCAGTTCATATAGTCTACTACCAACTGATGTCCTTTATATCCAAACAACTTTAACCCCAACCATTGCAATGGATGAAATATGAGTAGACTTAAAAAAAACACCAATATGAAAATTGGTGATATTATGTAGCTTAAAATTTTCATTTAAATCTAATATAGATTCTTATTTACATAAGAATAATCGTTACTATAACCAGTTACTCCAAGGGATTCTAGAAAGAATCAATAATAAAGCAATACCGTAAAAGATTGCAAACGTTTTAAACTTTGCAACGTCTTCTGTTTTCTTTTTATGTTTAGACCAACCTATTGTAATGAAAACAATAGCAATAACCATCATTAATGGGTGTTCTACTGCTAAAAGCCTTACTGCTTTGTCTCCCATAACTTCACTTCCGTTAGCTTTTAAGGTTTTATACCAAGGCGACATAAAATACCATCCTAAACCAATTAGTAACTGTATATGAGATACAATAAGGGTAAACAAACCTAATCTTAGATCTTTATCTGTAAACTCTTTTTTTTGTTTTAATCCGATGATTGCATTTACAACTGTAAAAATTAAAATTGCTAAAACAAGGTATGCCCAATAAGAATGTATGTCTTTCATTATATAAAGATTTTTAAAGCTGTAAAGTTACTAATTTTAATAATAAAAAAACCACCTCAATTGAGGTGGTTTTTAGAATTTATGTAAGAAAAATTTAATCTCTTACGTATGTACCTCCATTTAAAACATATCTGTAAACTACATTTTGAGCAGAACCGTTATAAACAAAAACTGTAATTGCAAATTTTTGTCCTTCTTCCATACCTGAGAAGTGCGCATTAATTACTGTATTAATTACAGTGTCAATTTGCTCATCAGTCCAGTTAAAAGTACTGATGTTACCATAAGTATCTAAGTTTGCAACAGCAGCTGCAAAATCTGGATTTGCTCCATACGTATCTTTAATTAATGTATAATCTGCATCAACTAATTCATATTTAATAGTATTGTCTGGTACCCAATTAGCACCGTCATGTGCTAACTGTAAAGAAGCAACTGTTGTAGACTCATGTGCCATCCAAACACCATCTGTTTTTGTATAAGCATCACCACGAGTTTGAGCTCCACTTGAACTAGAAACATATTTATACAATACATTTAAAACATCTCCATTTTTTGCATAAGGAAATTTAATATTTAAAAATGCTGGTAAATAATCATCTGCAGAAGTTGAACTTCCAAAATTCTCAATTGACATTGAAGCAAAATCAGCATCTGTTACTGAGTAAAAACCATTATCAGATGGCAATGCCCAAGCACCACCAGTATAAGTATAAATTGCATTATACGTTTCTTTATTACCTACAGTTTCATCTTCTAAAGTTTCATTACTCATAATAGAAGACCAAGTGTTAGCAACACGGATCCCATCAATTACTGCAGATGGTCCACCACCACCCTGACGGATAGCTATGTTTTTAGCAGTATTACCTGCATTACCTGTATTTGTTGCTTCTGGAGTAGTTGGCTCTGTATCTGTAACAGACGTTAATACATATAAATTTGCAATACCTGTTTCTACTTCATAAGAAGTTACTAAAAGATAAGTAGTATCTAATTCGTAAGCTGTTGTTCCGTAAGTTAATGAACTTGAACTTGCCCCAATACCAAATAATACTTTTCCATTACCATCGCTTTTTGCACCAGTTCTTGCAGAAAAAACAAAAGTTCCGGCATCTTCCATTAAATGGAAAAAATAAGTACCATTACCAACTTCACTTAATTTTATTAAAGCACTAGAATATATTTTATTTGAAGTTAATTCTGAAGAAATAGCTGTATTAATATCTTCTGAACCAGAAGAAGATATTGCTAAGGCGCCTCCAATACTAGAGGAAGGATAATCATCCATTGTCAAACCATCAGTTGAGTATAATAATTGATTAGGAGTTCCATTATGACTAGCCCAAGCACCACCAGAAACAGTGGTTAAATCTCCAGCAGTTGTACCGTAATCTAAATTTTCATCTAAAGAAACTGTTGGAGTTACAGTAAATGCACCTCCAGTATATTGATCATAATAAGCAGATACATAATCTCCTTCATCAGCTGTAGCATATTGACTAGTAATAATATCTACTAAATAATCTGCTGGTGTTGCAGTAGATTCGAAACCTAATAAAGTACTTCCGCTAGTTGCATAATCTTCTAAGCTTAAAGTATAGTTATCTACAGAAAAAGCGTTTCCTACATATAAATCATATGAAACTAATGCAGCAGAACCTTTTCCCCAAACTGGGTATTTACCAGATAAAAAACCAGGTAAAGCTTCTTTTGCTTCATCTTCTGAGTTAAAACTACCATAAGACAAGTCTAAAGTTTCATAATCTTCATCAGTAAGTGTAAATACTACATCTCCAACAATACCAGATGCATTAGCATCAACTTCTTCATATATATCTTCTAATGGATCACAAGAAGTGAAAACCATTGAAAAAACTGTTAATAATAAAAGTATTTTTTTCATTCTTTATGTTTTTCTAAAATTTAACTTTTAATCCTAAACTAAACGTTCTTCCTGCTCCATAATAAACTTGTGCAGTATCATAGTTTGAGTTTGAACCGTTGTTTGCATTTGAAATGTATTCTACATTAAAAAGGTTATTCACATTTGCATTTAACGTAGAAGATAAACCAGCTATTTCGAAACCATGTCTAAGTCCTAAATCAAATAAATGAAAGTTAGGCATTTTCCAAGTGTCAATTCCGCTATCAGCCTCATCTGTTCTAGATGTAACATTCATAGTAGCATAATTGTCTCCAGCGTAATTATAATCTAAAGAAACACTTGTTTTATCTAATAAATCATATTTAAGACCTAAAGCAAAAGTTGTTTGTGCAGCATTAGATACTTTTAAATCTTTTGCATAAACTGTTCCACTAGATATAATGTCTCCAGTAGCTTCATCAAACGTAGTTGCAGATGCATTATCTTTCCATCTCCAGTTTCCTAAAGAAGCCATACCTGTAATAGCTAATTTTTCGATTGGCTTAAATAAGAAATCTATTTCTAAACCTTGGTGTAAAGCGTCTAAGCCAGTTACATTAGATGTAATTACTTCTCCACTTGCTCCAGGAAGACTAAAAGTCATAAATCTATCTAACCAAGAAGTGTTATATAAGTTAACGTTTGCAGAAAACATTTGTGATTTAAAACCATATCCTAATTCTACACTAAATACTTTTTCGTTTAATGCTCCGTCATATAAATCTACAGAATAATCACTATCAAATATATTGTCAAAAATTGGAGCTCTTGAGAAATATCCAATATTACCAAATACATTTTGTGCGTCATCAATATTAAAGTTAGCACCTGCTTTTGTACTGTATCCTAAGAAATCTGCTGATTCTGACTCTCTATTTTCAGCACCATAAGACATTCTATCTACTTTACTATATACAGAGTTAGATACTGCAGATGAGAAAAATACAGATAAGTCATTTTTACTATATTCTAATTGTGCAAATAAACCATATCTACCAACATGACCATCATAATCTTTAGAAAAACGATCTCCTACTTTTAATGCTTGACCTCCTGTTTTTTCTTCAAGATCATCATTATAGAAATATTCTCCACCTAAAAGATCTGTTACTTCATACCAGTGAGAACCAACATAATCTCTTGCATCTATACCTCCAGAAAAAGTAAGTGTTTCTGTTAAGTCTGTTTTTAATGTTGATAAAATACCATACCATTCATGAGAGTTTTCTGAAGAAGCAAAAATATCTGTTGCTCCATTAGCTCCACTCGCTTTATTTTCTGCTACAATTAAATCAAAATCGATTGGTTGATCTATATCTCCTAATCTATAATCATTGTTTGTAAATTTTGTTCCTTGAGTTCTTCTACCTCCACCTGAACCAAAAGATGCATAAACAGATGTAGTTAAAAATGTTTTATCAGAAATTGTCCAGTCATAATTTACAGATAACTGAGGTTTGTGATAAGAGTTAAATGAAGAGTTTTCTACTTGACCGTCTCTATAACCCCAATCTGGATTAAATCTTTTTCCACCTTGTTCTGTTGCTCTATACTCAGCAATAGTTCTTCTGTTAAATCTTTGTCCGTGTTCTTGAATTGTTCCAATAGCATTAAAAGACAATTTATGATTATCATTAATTTGTTTAGAAACATTTAAGAAGTAATTAGTTCCTTCAAATTGTAATCCGTCTACATATCCTTCACCAGAAACTTTAGAAGCAGATGCTGTAACAGCAAAACCATTATCCATCATTCCTGTAGATAAAGTCATACCATATTTTTGATATCCATTATTACCAGTACTCATTGTTACTGCTCCACCTTTTATTGCATCAGTAGATTTAGAAATAATGTTAATTGTACCACCAATAGAAGGCACAGCTACTTTAGAAGCACCTAAACCTCTTTGCACTTGCATTGCAGAAGTAACATCTGATAAACCAGCCCAGTTAGACCAATATACCGCTCCGTTTTCCATATCATTAACAGGAATACCGTTAATCATTACAGCAATGTTTTGAGTTCTAAACCCACGTAAGTTAATGTCTCCATCTCCGTAACCACCACCTTGTTTAGTAGCATATACTCCTGGAGTAGATTTTAAAATTTCAGGAAATTCTTGACTTCCTAACTTCGCTTCAATATCTGCAGCTTTTACTGTAGACACTGCAACTGGAGTTTTTCTACCAATAGCAAAAGAAGTTGCAGTAACAACTATTTCATCTAAAGCGCCAGCATCTTCTGTTAACTTAATCGTTTTTAAATCAGCTTTTGCAGAAGAAAAAGAAACCTCTCTCTTATTAAAACCAATAAAAGAAATAACGATAGTGCCAGAATTAGCATCTGCCGTTAACGTAAATTTTCCATCAAAATCTGTTGATGTTCCGTTTGTTGTACCTTTTACAACAACACTTGCGCCTGGTAAAGGTTGGTTTGTATCATCTACAACTTTACCAGTAATTTTAGTTTGTCCTAAAACAGTAGCCGTTACTAAAAGTAGAGCTACAAATAATAAGTTTTTAAAATTTCTCATTGTTTAATTTTATATTATTAAATGTTCTGCAAAATTCCTCTTTTTACAGACGTTTAATGTTAAGTTAATGTTAAGCTTTAACAAAAATTTAAGACACCTTAGGCAATAAAACTAAACTTTCTTAACTGAAAACTATACTATTACAACAAATTAGACTCTTTATTTAAAGTTACTAAATATTTAACATTTTAGTGAAACGACAAAAAAATTGAAACCTATATTCTAAATACACAATAACCCGCCATGAGGCGGGTTATTGTGTATTATAAATTTTATGAAAATATATTTTTAAGAATTATTCAATAATTTCTTAGCCATTTCTTTCCCTAATTCTACACCAAATTGGTCATAACTATAGATATTCCATAAAATTCCTTGAGTAAAAATTTTATGTTCATACATTGCTATCAGTTTCCCTAAAGAACGAGGTGTTAATTTATCGAAAAGAATTGCGTTACTTGGTCTGTTTCCTTCAAAAACTTTAAAAGGTAATAATTTTGCAATTTTATCTTCATCACCAGAAAACTTTAATTCTAAATGCACTTCTTCTTTTGTTTTACCAAAAGCTAATGCATCCATTTGTCCGTAGTAATTAGACATTAATTTTTTATGATGATCTGTTAAACCGTATAAAGATTCTTTGCAACCAATAAAATCTGCAGGAATTAATTTAGTTCCTTGGTGCACTAATTGCATAAAAGCATGCTGCATATTTGTACCTGTACTTCCCCAAACAATCGTACCTGTTTGGTAACTTACTTTTTCACCACTTCTATCTACACCTTTACCATTACTTTCCATAATAGCTTGTTGCAAATACGCAGGAAGTTTTGCTAAATACTGAGAATATGGTAAAACTGCTTCTGTTTCTGCACCATAAAAATTATTATACCAAACACTTAACAATGCTAAAATTACTGGAATATTTTTATCGAAATCCTCATTTTTATAATGAAGATCCATTTCTTCTGCTCCTTCTAAAAGTTGCTTATAATTATCATATCCTACAGATAAACTAATAGACAAACCAACTCCAGACCAAAGTGAAAAACGACCACCAACCCAATTCCACATCGGAAAAACGTTACTCTTATCAATTCCAAAATTATCTACTGCTTCTAAATTTGTAGAAACCGCTACGAAATGTTTTGGGATATCAAAAATAGTTGCCGATTTTAAAAACCAGTTTTTAAGTGTTTCTGCATTTGTAATCGTTTCTTGGGTTGTAAATGTTTTAGAAACAATTACAAATAAAGTAGTTTCTGGATTTAAAGTTTTCATAACTTCAGAAACATGATCTCCATCTACATTAGAAACAAAATGTGTTGTTAATTGGTTTTTATAAAACTTTAAAGATTCTACAACCATATCTGGTCCTAAATCAGACCCTCCGATACCTATATTAACAATATCTGTAATAGATTTACCTGTATACCCTTTCCATTTACCAGAAATAACTTTGTTAGAAAAACTTTTTATTTTTCTTAAAGCTGCTTGTATTTGTGGTTTAATATTTTTTCCTTCTACTAAAATAGGTTCATCAGAAGTACTTCTTAATGCCGTATGTAAAACTTCTCTTCCTTCTGTAACATTAATTACTTCACCTGCATATTGCTTATCAATTGCATCTTTTAGATCTACCTCTTTTGCTAACTCTACTAATAGGTTAATCGTTTCTTGGGTGACTCTATTTTTAGAAAAATCTACTAATAAATCATCAAATTTTAAAGAAAAATCTTCTTTTCTATTTGTTTCTTTATCTAATTCTTTTATACTGATATCTTTAATATCATTAAAATGATTTGTTAATGCTTTCCAAGCATTTGTTGTAGTTGGATTGATGTTTTTTAAAGCCATTTTATTTTAATTTTGTGCTATTCTTTCTATAACTTCTGGTTCTTTAACCGGAAGAATTTTATTTTCTAATTGATATTTAAGCGGTTTAATGAACTCTAAATATTCAGGTAATAAAGTTTTCTTTAAAGGCTCTGCAGAAGGTAATTTTTCTTTAAATGGATCCACTTGTTTACCATGTTTCCAAAAACGATAGCAAACATGCGGTCCACCAGTATTTCCTGTCATACCCACATAACCAATAACGTCTCCTTGTTTTACATACTGACCTTTCTTTACATTCTGATTTCTCATATGTAAATATTGGGTTGAATATGTACTATTGTGCTGAATTTTAACAAACTTACCATTACCACCTCTTCTTGTAGATTCTACAACAGTTCCACTTGCTGTTGCTAAAATTGGTGTTCCTATTTTTGCTGCAAAATCGGTACCTTTATGTGGTTTAATTTTATTACCATAATAGGCAATTCGTCTTCTTAAATTATATCTTGATGATATTCTATATTGAAATTTTATAGGGGATTTTAAAAACTGACTACGCAACATATTTCCATTCTCATCATAATATTCAGGAATCCCTAATTTAGAGTCAGACACATATCTAAAAGCTAGTAAACTTGTTCCATTATGGCTAAAAACAGCCGATTTAATATTTCCATATCCAGCAAAAAGAGAATCTTTAATAAATTTCTCTTCAAAAACAAGTTTGAATGAATCTCCTTTTTGAAGTTTATAAAAATCTAAAGTCCAAGCATAAATATCTGCAACAGCATACGTTAAACTTGGTGATAAATGCAGACTATCCATTGTATTAGACAGGTTAGAATAAATTACTCCTTCTACAATTCTCTCTACAGTTTTTATAGGCTGCTCATAAACATGCGTTTTAATTATTGAATCTTTAAAATCAATTACTGTAGCATTTATTACACTATTTTTATAAATAAAAACCT
This sequence comes from Polaribacter atrinae, assembly GCF_038023995.1. NCBI lineage: Bacteria > Pseudomonadati > Bacteroidota > Flavobacteriia > Flavobacteriales > Flavobacteriaceae > Polaribacter > Polaribacter atrinae. The sequence continues at coordinate 2,624,963 of NZ_CP150660.1, read as the reverse complement.
TAGCTTCTTCTAAAGTATCTTTACTAGATAAAATTAAGTAAGGTTTCCCTGCTCTTAATCTTCTAACATCAAACTCTTCTCTTATTGAGGTAGATATTTCGTTAATTTTAGGATACCCTACATGGTGTCTATCTAAAATTTCTCCAAAACTTTCTCCACTTCTAATAGTGTCTTGAATTAATGTATAATCATCCGTATTATACCCATATTTAAAAACGGGTTTAGGTTTTATTTTCTTAGGAGGTGTAACGGTTTTCTCAACTTCTTTCTTACAAGATGATATAGAGGTAATTAAGACTAAAAGGAGGATTATTTTTCTCAAGAATAAGTGCTATTGAATGTAATTTCAAAAGTACAAATAAAAAATATTTCTGAGGCTGCTATCTTAATGAAGTTCCGATAACGGTTTCGTTAAAAATTACTTAATTTTTAATGAAAGGGTTTGCCAACCCCTTATAAGACTCTAATTCAGCCCTTAAAGAGCCAACAGCCAAATCTGCTTTTATTTTAATTGGTATTTTATTTGCATCTGCAGTTATCCAAAGGGTAACACTTTCTTGTGCTTTAAAAACTCTACCCGACTGCACCAAAGGTCTAAAAATTAAAGTATTTACTTTTCCGAATTTAGTTTTTAAAGTTTCTGTTCCTAAAAAACGTAATTTAAAAGGATAAATTTGAGAATCTAAAAACATATCGATAGCAATTTCCTCTCCCACTTTCATACCTGTAACATCTTTATTTCTTAAATAGTAAAAAGATGAAAGTATGTCTTGTACTTTAGAAAATGCTACTGAAGTATCTTTTTGAACGGTAAAATCCTGAACATAGGCTTTATTAGTATTGTAATTAAAAGAAGTAATTCGATGCTTTTTATAACCGCCTTCATCAATTTTTCTTTTAAAAAGATAGGGTTTCACAGAATCTTTATCAAAATAAGATTCATAGACATCATCTACTTCAAAAAACCATTTGATCATGCCAGAAGTCCAACCAGTTCCTTTGGTATAATAAACAGTTTTACCATGAAGTTCTTTTTCATTAACTTCTAAAACTGCAGTTCCAGCTCTTAAAAAACCACTGTAACTCATTTTATAACGCAACAGCTCTCCGCTTTTAAAAGCATCTAAATTTTCTTGACTATTAGCCGTTGTCAAAAAAAGAAAGGCAAAAAATAATAGGGTAAATTTTCTCATAAAAATCAAACTTATAAAAAAGTAATGACAATTACCGTTCCAAAACGATAAAAAGCTACTTGTTAACTATTTAAAAATGTCTCTCTAAGTAATAAATGGACTTAAAATGTTCCCCAATTTTTCAATTCTTCTTCACTCCATAAATACGGATAAAAAATTCTTCGTTGGTATTTTGGGTGCATATACTTACGCCAACTACTACCACCTGTTGCCTCTAAATCTTTCTCTTTGCCACCAATATATTTTGCTGCTGCATTATAATGTGCCATTACCCATTTTACATTTACCGTATAATCATAATGACGCATGGCTTTAATTAAGGCTTTATTTTCTTGGACTTCTTTGGGTAACTGTTTAAATTTTAAAGACAAATTAATATCATTATAATCTTCCATAAAATCGATAAAATCGCCCATATATTTTTGTTCAAAAAGGTTTAATAAGGTAGATTTTTGTCCGGTTGTATAATTTTTACCTGCAGCTTGCCAATACAAATGGTTGTAGGCATTTTTAAATGAAGAATTTCTATCGATATCATCTCTAAAACGTACATCTATTAAATTAATTAATTCTGTGGATGCAAATTCTATTTTACGGTATTGTGCACTTTGAAATCCACTTGCAGGCGTTAAAGTGTTTCTGAATTTTAAATACTGTTCTTTCTCCATTCCATCTGCCATGACATTAAAAGAACTACACAACATATCAAAATAACGGCTAATTCTACCTAAATGCAAAGAAAATTTATCTGCCGTAACTTCAATTGTTTTTGCAACCTGATCAATTTCCCACAAAATCATTTTAAATAACAACTCATTTACTTGATGATACATGATAAAAACCATCTCATCTGGCTGTGTGGTTCTTGGTGTTTGCAAACCTAAAAGTGCATCTGTTTGAATATAATCCCAATAGGTAATTGGTGTACTCCATAACAAGCCCTCTAACATAGAATCTACAGGAACTCCTAATTTATCATACTTTTCTTCTATTGCTTTTAAAATTTCGTCTCTGTTCATATTTTTTTAAGAATCAAGATAATTAGTCCCAAGAAACAAGAATTTTTTGATTTTTGGAGTTTATGTATGCAATTTAATGTAAAAATTAAAGATTATTTCACTTTTTTATTGAAGTTTTATTAAAATAAAAAACCAAGAACTAAGGTAATAAATCTTGATTCTTGGCTCCTTTTTAGCTTGTTTCTTCTTACAAAGTCCCTCTTTTAGCTTGCTCTCTTTCTATAGATTCAAACAAAGCTTTAAAGTTTCCTGCTCCAAAACCTTTTGCACCCATTCTTTGTATAATTTCGAAAAACAAGGTTGGTCTATCTTCAATTGGTTTTGTGAAAATTTGCAACAAATATCCTTCTTCATCAGCATCAATCATAATACCTAAACCTTTTAGTTTTTCGATATCTTCTTTTAACTCATGGCTGAATTCTTCTAATCTTCCTGGAACAGATCTATAATATTCATCTGGCGGAGTTGATAAAAATTCTACTCCGTTTGCTTTTAATTGCGAAACTGTTTTAATAATATCATCTGTTGCAACGGCAATATGTTGCACACCTGCACCTTCATAAAAATCTAAATATTCTTCTATTTGAGAACGTTTTTTTCCTTCTGCTGGTTCGTTTATGGGGAATTTTATACGCCCGTTTCCATTAGACATTACCTTACTCATTAATGCTGAATATTCAGTATGAATCTGTTTATCATCAAAAGATAAAAAATTGACAAACCCCATAACATCTTCATAAAATTTCACCCACGTATTCATTTGGTTCCAACCAACATTACCTACCATGTGATCTATATATTTTAAACCCGCAGTTGGCGGATTGTAATCGGATTCCCATTTTTGAAAACCTGGTAAAAATGCACCGTTATAGTTTTTACGTTCTACAAACATATGTACCGTTTCTCCGTAGGTGTATATTCCGGCTCTTACCACTTCTCCGTACTCATCTGTTTCTACCGTTGGTTCCATGTAAGATTTTGCGCCACGTTTTGTGGTTTCTTCATATGCTTTTCTTGCATCTTCGACCCAAAGTGCTACAATTTTTACACCATCGCCATGTTTTACAATATGGTCATTAATTGGCGATTTGCTATTAAGGGGCGTTGTTAACATCAACTTAATTTTGTCTTGTTTTAACACATAACTCACCGAATCTTTAGAACCCGTTTCTAATCCGCGATATGCGTGAGATTGAAAACCAAAAGCTGTTTTATAAAAATGTGCTGCTTGTTTTGCGTTACCAACGTAAAACTCTACATAATCTGTTCCTAAAAGTGGAAGGAAATCTTGTGCTCCTTCAAATATTTTTTCTAAACCGTAGTTTATTGATTTTATATCTTTTTTACTCATCTGTATGTTTTATAGAACAAAGAAAAAAGACTTTGAGAGCTTATTTTGAAACCCATTGTCTTTTTTTGAAATTCTTGAATTTTTGCTTCAACCTTTGTTAATTGTTCTTTATTTATATAATTTCTGTTACAAGCTATTATTAATTGAGTTTTGAGCTCGAAAGAAGAACCTAAAGCGATAGCAATAAAGCGAGAAAAAGATTTATCTGTTCTCGATGATCCTTCTGCAATATTACTTGGAATAGAAACTGAACATCTACTAATTTGAGAAATTAAACCAAATCTTTAAATTCTTATAATTATGTCTTTTTCTAATGGTCATAATCTCTTTTCTTGCTTCTTGCTTCTCCTTTCTATTTACTCCAACCACGATTTATAATACTCTTCATCGGCAATTTTCATAGCTTCTTCTGTAACCATTAAAGGTTTAAAAGTGTCTACCATAACTGCCAATTCTTCCGTTTTTGTTTTTCCGATACTTTTTTCTGTAGTTCCTGGGTGTGGACCATGAGGAATTCCGGCTGGATGCAAAGAAATATGTCCTTGATCGATATCGTTTCTACTCATAAAATCACCATCTACATAATACAAAACCTCGTCTGAATCTATGTTACTGTGATTGTATGGCGCAGGAATTGAATTGGGGTGATAATCGTACAAACGGGGTACAAAACTACAAATTACAAATGCATTTGTCTCGAAAGTTTGATGCACTGGCGGTGGCTGATGAATACGACCTGTGATGGGTTCAAAATCGTGAATTGAAAATGCATACGGAAAATTATAACCGTCGTAACCCACCACATCAAAAGGATGTGAAGCGTAGGTCATTTCTATAATTTCGCCTTGTTTTTTTACTTTGATAAGAAAATCGCCTAACTCATTATAGGTTTCTAACTCTTGGGGTCTTCTTAAATCTCGCTCACAAAAAGGTGAGTGTTCTAACAATTGACCAAAGTAATTTCTATATCTTTTTGGAGTGTAGACAGGTGAATAAGATTCTACAATAAAAAGTCTGTTATTCTCATCATCGAAGTCTAATTTGTAAATAATTCCACGTGGAATTACTAAATAATCTCCGTATTTAAAGTTGATGTTACCAAGATGTGTTCTTAATTTTCCGGTTCCTTTATGGATAAAAATCACCTCATCTGCATCTGTGTTTTTATAAAAATATGCTGTGGTAGATTTTTTTGGTGCCGATAAAATAATATTACAATCAGCATTAGTTAAAACAATTTTTCTACTTTCTAGATAATCGTTTTCTAGCGGCACTTGAAATCCACGAAAACGATACGATTGAATATTATTAGATTTTGCAATTTTTGGTTTTACAGAATATTGTTTACCAATATGCTTAACCATTGTTGGTCTGTGCTCGTGATACGAATTGGTAGACATTCCGTCGAAACCAATGGTACCAAACAATTGCTCGTAATATAAGCTTCCGTCTTTTTTACGAAACTGGGTGTGTCTTTTAGGTGGAATTGTTCCTAATTTGTGATAAAAAGGCATAATAAAAGTTTAATTGTTGAACTGTTAAATCGTTTAATTGTACTTTTTATAAGATGAAATTCCTTTTGATGGTTTTTAAATTATAAACTATAAAAATGGAATGACAACAAGTTGCGCATCATTCTGGATTGCGTTTTATTAAGAATTTTAGAAAAGTAAGTAAATCTGAAAACATCTCAATCGATTTCGTTGTTCTACAAATATAACAAAAGATTGTTAGAAGATTGATTTACAGAATTAAAAAACTATAACCTTAAAAAATCTTGAAAAGGAGTAAATACTACTAAAAGAATTAAAATACCTGCTAAAATAGTAACAAAAGTAGAAGTTTTTCTTTCAGCTATTTTAAAATAAACATTTGTACTATTAGATTGTAGTAAAATATCATTTGATGGATATATGGGATTGTCTAATATCTCTTTTTTAGTATTACTCTTTGGAATCTTTTGGTAATAAAAGAGTAAGCATGAAATTAATACCAATGAACCTAAAGCAAAAATTAATAGATCATAAGCAGTTATAACCCTATCGAAAAAAGGAAAAAAAGGCAATAAATTAAGGCTATTCATGAATTGTAATTTTATCTAAGATAAGCTAAATAATTAAAAATCCCTTCAGATTTTTAAAACCTGAAGGGACTTATTTAATAATTTATATAATGAAACCCTGAAATAAAATTTAAAAGGTTCTCTAGGTAACTTTTCTAAAAATGATGTTAATCTATCTTTTTAACGACTGCTTTTGGTGCTTCTTTACGTGTACCATCAAAACCATCTACACCACCAACAGTTGTGTATTTCATTACATATTTTTTATCTGGAAAGATACGTTGGTATGCACTTTGACACATTAAAGTTGCTTCGTGAAAACCACATAAAATCAACTTTAATTTTCCTGGATATGTGTTTACATCTCCAATGGCATAAATACCTGGAATATTGGTTTGATAATCTAAAGCGTTGTTTACTTTAATAGCATTTTTTTCTATTTCTAATCCCCAATTTGCAATGGGACCTAATTTAGGAGATAAACCAAACAAAGGAATAAAATGGTCTGTTTCAACTGTAAATGGCTCTTCTCCTTTCTGAACAACAGAAACACCTGTTACTTTATCTGTACCAACAATTCCTTTTACTTCTGCAGGTGTAATCATTGTAATTTTACCTGCGTCTTTTAATTCTTGCACTTTATCTACAGAATCTAAAGCTCCTCTAAATTCGTTTCTTCTATGTATTAAAGTTACAGATGAAGCTACCTCTGTTAAAAATATTGACCAATCTAAAGCTGAATCTCCCCCACCAGAAATAACTACTTTTTTATTTCTGTAAAATTCTGGATCACGAATAATATACTCTACTCCTTTGTCCTCGAAATCTGTAATATTAGGAATTGGCGGCTTTCTTGGCTCAAAAGAACCTAAACCACCTGCAATAGCAACTATTTTTGCATGGTGCTTTGTACCTTTATTTGTAGTAACTATAAAAGTACCATCTTCTTGTTTATCTATTGTTTCTGCTCGTTCTCCTAAAGTAAAACCTGGCTCAAATTGTTTAATTTGCTCCATTAATTTACCGGTTAAATCGCCCGCTAAAATTTCTGGATATGCAGGAATATCATAAATTGGTTTTTTAGGATAAATTTCTGAACATTGCCCACCTGCTTGAGGTAAAGCATCTATTAAATGACAACGTAACTTTAATAAACCTGCTTCGAAAACAGTAAAAAGTCCGGTTGGGCCTGCTCCAATAATTAAGATATCTGTAGTAATCACTTTTTTTATTTTATTTTATTATTACGAGAAACGAAGCCATCTCTTTAAATAAACAGATGGCTTCGTTTCTTGTAATAACGCTATTTTATACTAATGTGCGCGTTAGGGATTGAAATGGCATCCTTTTTATTTCTTTTCTAAAATAAAAAGATATAATGTAAAGCCCGACCTTTAGGAAACGCCCAAAATTATATTATTTCTAATATCTAAAAACTGATTAAAATCAGTTTACGCAACATTTATAACTTCTGTAATTTGTGGCGCATACTTTTTTATAGTTGCTTCTACACCATTTTTTAAGGTCATTTGATTTACAGAACAACCAGTACAGGCACCTTGTAATTGAACATTAACAATATTATCTTCTATAGATAAAAGTTTAATATTACCCCCATCACTCATTAAAAAAGGGCGAATTTCTTCTAACGCTTTTTCTACATTATTTAATGTTTCTTGTGCTGTCATATCTTATTTTTTCACTGAGCTACATCCACTCATTGTTGTAATTCTAACAACTTCTGTTGGTGGTAAATCTGCATTTCTTTTTAATAATTCTGATACCATTTCTTTAGTAATATCATTAAAAGCTTTTTCTAAAACAGTACCATTTTGTAAAGCCACTGGGTGCCCAACATCTCCTGCTTCTCTAATACTTTGTACTAAAGGAATTTCTCCTAAAAATCTAGTTTTAATGTCTTCTGCTAAGTTTTTAGCACCGTCTTTACCAAAGATGTAGTATTTATTATCTGGCAATTCTTCTGGTGTAAAGTACGCCATGTTTTCGATGATTCCTAAAACAGGTACATTAATGTTTTCTTGTTGAAACATTGCAACTCCTTTTTTAGCATCTGCCAATGCGATATTTTGTGGTGTACTTACTACAACTGCTCCGTTTATTGGTAAGGCTTGTACAATTGATAAGTGTACATCTCCTGTTCCTGGAGGTAAATCGATTAAAAGAAAGTCTAACTCACCCCAATTACCATCAAAAATTAGTTGATTTAATGCTTTTGAGGCCATTGGTCCACGCCAAATTACAGCCTGATTTGGGTCTGTAAAAAAACCTAAAGACAATAATTTTACTCCGTAATTTTCTACAGGTTCCATTTTAGATCTACCATCTACTTTTACAGAAAGTGGTTTTGCTTTTTCTACATCAAACATTATATGCTGTGATGGTCCGTAAATATCAGCATCTAAAACACCTACTTTAAAGCCCATTTTAGCTAAAGAAATAGCTGTATTTGCTGTTATTGTAGATTTACCAACACCACCTTTACCAGATGCAATTGCAATAATATTTTTAATATTAGGAATCGCTTTTCCTTTAATTTGATTCGGGTTTACTTTTTCTGCTGGCTTTTCTACCTTTACGTTAACTTTTACAGTAATTTGCTCGCTAACATTGGTTTGAATAGCCTTGGTAATTTCCGTTTCAATCTTCTTTTTTGCTTGTAAAGTTGGGTTGCTGATGGTAACATCTACCTCTACTTCATTGCCAAAAGTAACAACGTTAGTTACATTATTGTTTTCTATTAAACTTTTACCTTCTCCGGGAGCGGTAATTGTTTCTAATGCCTTATATATATCTTGTTTCTTAAAACTCACGTTTTCTTATATTTAATCTTACTTGCAAAGATACGTTTTACTGCTCAGAAAAGAAAGTTTGTAGATTGTGAATATTTATGTTTAGATAGTTGAAAATGATAAGGCTTTATAACAACAAGCAAGAAACCTTAAGACAACTCATCCGTAGGATTCCAAAAAACTTTTTCTAAATTTTGAATTTGATTTTCTATTACAATAATTCCTTCGCTCTCTAGTAATTGCTGCATAAGGTTTGTACCATCAAAATGATGTTTGCCCGTAAGCAATCCTTTTCTATTTACAACTCTATGTGCAGGAACATCATCTAAATTATGCGCTTTATTCATTGCCCAACCTACCATTCTTGCAGACCTTGCTGCTCCTAAATACGTTGCAATTGCTCCGTAACTGGTAACTTTACCATGCGGAATTAAGCGAGCTACTTGGTAAACTTTATCAAAAAAATTATCGGATTCTTTCACGTTGTGAAGATAATATTATTACACAGAATTCCACAGAGAAATTTAGAGAGTTAAAAGTGCACATTAACAACAGTGATGTTGTGAGATTCCTCAATCGCCTAAAAAAGGCTCATTTCGGAATGACAGTAGCAGGTTTTAATGAAAATTAATAATTGGAAATGATAGGAATAAATAATATTGATTTTCAGCATCTAAAAACCGACCTACTTTTGAATTTCGTTATAATTCAAGTTTTACGGAATGGCAAGTGTCCAAAGAACGCAGTGGTCTGGACACGTGAATGGAATAAAATGTAGAATTTTAGAAATTTAAAATAAGTCTAGATTTTTTTGTTTCGTTTTTCATCAATGGAAAAAAGAAAAGAAAATTATTAAACAGAGTTTAGATGAGAAAAAACAAAGATTCACGGAGTTAAAAATAAGAACTTACAATTATATGGTAATGAGATTCCTCAATCGCCTAAAAAAGGCTCATTTCGGAATGACAGTAGAGCGTTTTAATGAATGTTAATAATTGGAAATAATAGAAATAAATAATATTGATTTCAGAAGCTAAAAACCGACCTACTTTTAAATTTCGTAATAATTTAAGTTTTATAGAATGGCAAGTGTCCAAAAAACGCAGTGGTCTGGACACGTGAATGGAATAAAATGTAGAATTTTAGAAATTTAAAATAAGTCTAGATTTTTTTGTTTCGTTTTTCATCAATGGAAAAAAGAAAAGAAAATTATTAAACAGAGTTTAGATGAGAAAAAACAAAGATTCACGGAGTTAAAAATAAGAACTTACAATTATATGGTAATGAGATTCCTCAATCGCCTAAAAAAAGCTCATTTCGGAATGACAGTAGAGCGTTTTAATGAATGTTAGTAATTGGAAATAAAAAACTAGTACTCATTAAAATGAATACTAGTTTTTTATTATACCTAATAAATTCTTTAATCACCTAAAAAATATCCATTTTAGGAATGAAAAAAATTAATATTTTAATCTAAACTTAATGTAAGTAATAGGTTTATTTACTTCTAAATATTGCTTTTCGTAAAAAGTCTGTGTTTCTGTCACTTCTTTTGGTGCTCCTTCATTTTTATACACAGTATGGTTTGCGTATAAAATTTCATGTCCCTCACCATGCAACAAACCTAAAGTATAACCATGCATAAATTCTGAATCTGTTTTTAGATTCATAATTCCTTCTTCATTAAGAATATGATGGTATTTTTTCATAAAACTAGAATTGGTCATTCGATGTTTTGTGCGTTGATACTTAATTTGTGGATCTGGGAAGGTGATCCAAATTTCTGAAACTTCATTTTCGGCAAAAATAAAATCGACCAACTCAATTTGAGTTCTTACAAAAGCCACATTATCTAGATTTTCTTCTATAGCAGTCTTTGCACCTCTCCAAAAACGAGCGCCTTTTATATCAATACCAATAAAATTCTTATCCGGATTTTTTCTAGCTAAAGCAATGGTATATTCTCCTTTACCACACCCTAACTCTACAACAATAGGATTGTTGTTACCAAAAAAAGAATGCCACTTACCTTTATGAGAAAAATCTGTTACTACTTCTTCTCTAGTTGGCTGAATGACATTTTTAAACGTTTCATTTTCTTTGAAACGTTTTAGTTTGTTTTTGCTTCCCAAATTATTATTTTAAGCTTTATCTTCTGTTCCTTCTCTCTTAAACTTAAGAGTTTGCCCCATCCAATATGCGAATAAACATAATAAAACTACTAGAAATCCCCAGTTTACTGCATTAGAAATCCACCAACCAAAATCTGCATGTGCTACACTTAAACGTAACCAATGGAATGGCGTAAATAATAAATCGGTAAATAAACTACCAATCCATCTAAAAATATTGCTTGCTATCATAACTTAATTATCTTTACGCTGCAAAAATAACAAAAGAAACGATGCTAGCCAATTTTTTAGAGAAATCTAAACCAATCAATTTTATAGTCTATTTTGGACTCTTTTTTTGCTTCTTTATGATTACCATTTTTTCTAACTTATTAACAGGTAATTTCACTTGGCTTAAAGCCCTAGAAAACACCTCTTTTTTAGGACTCTTTTTAATTGTTTTCTTCTTTTACAATTTTATCGTCTCAAAAAATAAATTAACGTTTGACCACTCTTATGCGTTCTTCCTTTTTATATTAACAAGTATTCTTTTTATTCCTAAGCTGCTTGCGGTTAACACCTTGATAACACTAATAATTTATCTTCTATTTTTAAGAAAAATATACAGCTTGCGTTCTCATAAAAAGGTGATTCAGAAATTATTTGATAGTGGTTTTTGGTTAGGTATACTTTTTATTCTGAACCCTTTTTCCTTGATTTTTCTCATTCTAATATACACTTCTATTCTATTGAGAAAAAAAGTTTCTTTCCATACTTTACTAACTCCAATTATTGGATTTATTTCTCCCTTAATTATCTATTTTGCGTACTTGTTTTGGTATGATTCTGGCGAAGAGTTTAAGCAACTTTTTATTTTTAATAATATAAATAGCGTATTTATTTATGCAAAAGACACCACTCTTTGGATTTTTGGAACAGTCCTTTTATTAACGATCAGTTCTATATTTTTAAAATCTCCTAAGGCATTATCTGTGAATAATTCTTTTAAGAAAAGCTGGATTATTTTAATCCTGAACTCAATTATTGCTGTTGTTTTTGCATTAATGATTAGCAACAAGAATGGTTCTGAAATTGTTTTTTTAATGATACCAGCATCTATTATTATTGCAAATGGATTTGAGGTAATCGAAAAAATGATTGTTAAAAATATTCTATCAGGATTACTCTTAATAGGTACAATTCTAACTTTTTTCTTGGTTATAATTTAGTTCCAAAAGCTAAATCTCCAGCATCTCCTAAACCAGGAACAATATATCCTTTACTGTTTAAGTCATCATCTATAGCGGCAATCCATAAATGTGTATTTTCCGGAAATTTATCTCTAATAAACTCAATTCCTTCTTTAGAAGCAATAACCACTAAAATATGAATTTCTACAGGTGTTCCTTGTTTCTTTATCGCCTCATAAACAGACACTAAAGATTGGCCTGTTGCCAACATAGGATCTAACAATAATAATGTTTTATTTTCAATAGATGGAGCTGCAAAATACTCTACTACAATTTCAGATTCTACACTATTATTTGGATGATGACGATATGCTGAAATAAAAGCGTTTTCTGCATCATCAAAATAATTTAACACTCCTTGATGCAAAGGTAAACCTGCTCTTAAGATGGAACATAAAACCACATCGTTATTAGATAATTGTTCTGTCTTTTTACCTAAAGGAGTTTCAATAGAAACATTTTTATAAGAAAGTTTTTTACTTAATTCATAGCCCAAAACCTCACCAATTCTTTCTATATTTCTTCTAAAACGAAGTGAATCTTTTTGAATTTTTACATCTCTAATTTCTGCTATAAATTTGTTAAGAATAGAGTTTTTTTCTTGTAGGTGGTGAATAATCATTGTAAATAATTTTAGAATAACAAATGTAAAGCAATTGTATAAATTTGTATCTTGCAAGTACACAAAAGATTAAATATTAACAAAAAAAACTAAAAAATGGGAATTTTTTCATTCATTAAAAATGCAGGAGCAAAAGTTTTTGGCATTGGAAAAACTACAGAAGAAGAAAACGCAGATAAATCTGAACAATTAAGAAATGCTATTACCGCTTTAAATTTAGAAGTTACAGATTTAGGTATAGAAGTAGAAGATGATGCTGTAAAACTTTGGGGAGAAACGGCAGACTTAGCAACAAAAGAAAAAGTAGTTTTAGTAGTAGGTAACACCAATGGTGTTGCTACTGTAGAAGACAATTTAACGGTTGCAGAAATAGAGGTAATTGAAGAAGCTGCAATGGCTCAATTTCATACAGTAGAAAGCGGGGATACTTTAGGTAAAATTGCTAAAACATATTATGGTAACGCAATGAAATACCCTGTTATTTTTGAAGCAAACAAACCAATGTTATCACACCCAGATAAAATTTATCCTGGTCAAGTTTTAAGAATACCACCATTAGTCGATTAAATTAAAAATCAACAAACCAAACCTTAAAAGAGTTTCAAAATATATTTGAAACTCTTTTTTTATACTCTAAATTAAATTTTATCCTCAACTTTGCAGGCGAACACTAGAATTTTTTATCTTGAAAATAAACCAAAGAACATTAGCATTAATTGCCGTTTCTATAGCTACGATAATTTATGGACTTAACTATACCATCGCTAAAGAAGTAATGCCTACTTATGTAAAACCTTACGGTTTTATCTTAATAAGAGTTATGGGTGCAACTGCTATTTTTTGGATTCTTGGTTTATTTATTAAATCACAAAAAATAGAAAAACAAGATTATAAAAAAATAGGATTAACTGCCCTTTTTGGTATTGGTTTAAATATGCTATCCTTTTTTAAAGGTTTAAGTTTAACTACACCAATTAGTGCTTCTGTTATAATGGTAACATCACCAATTATGGTGTTAATTTTTTCTAGCATCTTAATTAGAAAACCAATTGGTAAGCAAAGAATTTTAGGAATTATTATTGGTTTAATAGGTACCGTATTACTTATTACTTACGGAAATTCATCAGACTCTAGTGCTACAAATAGCAATTGGGGAAACTTTTTAGTATTTGTAAATGCAACTTCTTATGGTTTGTATTTAGTTATCTCTAAAAACTTAATTGCAAAATACCATCCTATTACTCTTGTTAAATGGCTCTACTTATTAGGTTTACTATTTATTATCCCTTTTGGTTACGGAGAATTTACAGAAATTATTTGGCAAGAAATACCAACTAATATTTATTGGAACATTGGTTATGTAATTGTTTTTACTTCTTGTATTACCTATCTTTTTAATTTGTACGGTTTATCAAAATTAAAACCTACAACAGTTAGTGTTTTTACTTATTTACAACCTGTAATCGCTACAATTTACGCATTAATTATTGGGAGCGATTCTTTAAATTATATTAAAATAGGAGCAACATTACTAATCTTTTGTGGTGTATATTTAGTAACCAGGCAAGTAGAAAATTCTCCTAAATAAAAACTATATTTGCTCCTCATCTAAAATGTTGATTTTATGATTCAATCTATGACTGGTTATGGCAAGTCTGTATTACAATTACCTACTAAAAAAGTAACCATAGAAATTAAATCTTTAAACAGTAAAAACCTCGATTTAAACGTTCGTATTCCTTCTTATTATAAAGAGAAAGAATTAGCAGTTCGTAAAAAACTAGCAAGCGCCTTAGTTCGTGGTAAAGTAGATTTTTCAATTTTTGTGGAAATGACTGCAGATGAAACTTCTACAACTATAAATCACGGGGTTGTAAAAGAATACATGCAACAACTAAGAAACGTTGTACAAACAGGGACTACAGATGATGTTGAATTATTGAAAATGGCCGTAAGAATGCCAGACGCTTTAAAAACAGAACGAGAAGAATTAGATGAAAACGAATGGAATCTTATCAACCAAAGTGTAGATATTGCCATTAAAGACATTGTACAATATAGAATTGATGAAGCTGCTTCTTTAGAAATAGATTTTAAAGAAAGAATTGCCAATATTAAAACCTATTTAGAAGAAGTAAAAGCTTTGGATGGAGATAGAGTAGAAAACGTTAAAACACGTTTAAAAAAGGCTATCGACGATTTAAAAGTAGATACAGATGAAAATCGTTTTGAACAAGAATTGATTTATTATCTAGAAAAATTAGATATTAATGAAGAAAAAGTTCGTTTAGCAAATCACTTAGATTATTTTCTACAAACAATGGATTCTGAAGATTCTAATGGTAAAAAATTAGGATTTATTGTTCAAGAAATGGGACGAGAAATAAACACTACAGGTTCTAAAGCTAATTTTGCACCAATGCAAAAAGCAGTAATTCAAATGAAAAACGAATTAGAACAAATTAAAGAGCAAATTTTAAACGTATTGTAAAGTTTTCTGCAAGGTTTCTAAATCCTTGTGGTTATTACAATACTCAAATTATTAAAGATGCTGAAACAAGTTCAGCATGACAAATACTAAAATATATGTCAGATTTTAAAGGAAAATTATTCGTTTTTTCAGCACCTTCTGGTTCAGGTAAAACAACCATTGTACGTCACTTATTAAAACAAGAACGGTTTAATTTAGAGTTCTCTATCTCTGCTACTTCTAGAGAACCTAGAGGAGAAGAAATAGATGGTAAAGATTATTATTTTATCAATTTAAGAGAATTTAAAGATAAAATTAAAAGTGATGAATTTTTAGAATGGGAAGAAGTTTACAGAGATAACTTTTACGGAACTTTAAAAACGGAAGTAGAAAGAATTTGGGCCTTAAAAAAACATGTTATTTTTGATATTGATGTTGTTGGTGGATTAAGAATTAAACACAAATTCCCAAAAGAAACCTTGTCTGTTTTTGTAAAACCACCAAGTGTAGATGAATTAAAAATTCGTTTAAAAAAACGTTCTACAGAAAGTGAAGACAAAATAAACATGCGTATTGCAAAAGCCTCTGTAGAATTGGCAACAGCACCTCAGTTTGATAAAATTATAAAAAATTACATTTTAGAAGATGCTTTAAAAGAAGCAGAAGATTTAATGAGTGATTTTTTAGGGTTAGAACAAAATAAAAAATAAAGAAACAAGAAAAGAAATATAAGACTATAGAAGCGTAAAAAAGCTCTAGTTTTATATCTCTCTTCTAATATCTTTAAAAAAATATGAGTAAAATAGGTTTATATTTTGGCACGTTTAACCCCATGCATATTGGACATTTAATTATAGCCAATCACATGGTAGAAAATTCAGATTTAGATGAAATCTGGATGGTTGTTACACCTCACAATCCGTTTAAGAAAAAAAGCTCTTTATTAGATAATCATGAGCGTTTTGAAATGATTTATAGAGCAACTGCCAATTACCAGAAAATTAATCCGTCTGATATTGAGTTTAATTTACCACAACCTAACTACACTATTCATACGTTAGCTCATATTTCTGAAGTACACCCAAACAAAGAATTCTGTTTAATTATGGGTGAAGACAATCTAAAAAGTTTACATAAATGGAAAAATTATGAAACAATTTTAGAACATCATCACATTTATGTATACCCAAGAATTGCTGATGGTGTTATGGATGATCAATTTAAAAACCATCCTAAAATTCATAAAGTAGACGCTCCTATTGTACAAATATCATCTACCATGATAAGAAAAGGTATAAAAGACAGAAAGAACATACAACCTCTTCTACCTAAAGAAGTTTGGGACTACATAGATGAAATGAACTTTTACAATAAATAAGTTAAATTATATTTATATCGTTCATAGACATAATAAGCTGTGTGAGGGTTTCGTTGTATATTTGCTAAACATCAAATAAATATTTGTGGCTAAAAAAGATAAAAAAAAGGGAAAACTTAAACAAAAACTAACTGATAAATACAGATTGGTTGTTTTAAATGAAGACACTTTTGAGGAACGTTTTTCATTAAAACTATCAAGATTAAATGTATTTGTCTTGGGTGGTTTTTTTTCTATATTATTAATAGCTGGCACCATTTTATTAATTGCATTTACTCCCTTAAAAGAGTATATTCCTGGTTACTCTTCTACTGCATTAAAAAGAAAAGCAGCCAATTTAACTTTTGAAGCAGATTCTTTAAAAATTAAATTAGCCGTCTTAGAAAACTACACAAAAGCATTAAGACCTGTTTTAACAGGAGAAATACAACCAGAAAGTATAGACTCTATACAAGCAGAAGCAAGACATCGTTTTATAGACGATAGTGAATTAGCTGCTACAAAAGAAGATTCTTTATTTAGAGAAAAAGTAGAAAGTGAAACGTTGTTTTCTATTGAACAAAATGCAAAAAGCAATGTTAAAGTGGTCTTTTTTGCTCCGTTAAACGGTACAATATCTCAAGTTTTTGATGCTACTTCTAAACACTTTGCTGTAGATATTACCGCAAAAAGCGGAACACCAATTAAAGCAACTGCAGATGGTACTGTTATTTTTTCTGGCTGGACTACAGAAACAGGCTATGTAATCATTTTAAAGCATGATAAAGATTATATTTCTGTTTACAAACACAACGGAAACTTATTAAAAGAACAAGGAGACTTTGTAAAATCTGGTGAAGCAATTGCTACTGTAGGATCTACAGGAGAGCTAACAACAGGACCTCATTTACATTTTGAACTTTGGAGCGGTGGTTATGCCGTAAACCCAACAAATTTTATAGATTTTAAATAATGAGCATCAAGTCATTTTTTGCAATTCCGTTTGCTAAAATAGCAACAAAAAAAGTCTACAAATGGGCCAATAACCCACACAAAACTCAAGAAAAAGTTTTTAAAAACTTAATTTCTAAAGGAAGTAAAACAGCTTTTGGAAAAGATCATAATTTTTCTACCATTACCAGTTATCAAGATTTTAAAAAAGAGGTTAAAGTTACAGATTATGAAGGTTTAAGACCTTATGTAGATAGAATTGTAGCCGGAGAATCTGATGTTCTTTGGACAGGAAAACCACTTTATTTTGCAAAAACTTCAGGCACAACCTCTGGAGCAAAATTTATTCCGATTACCAAAGATTCTATGCCAACGCATATTAAAGCAGCAAGAAATGCTTTGTTATTTTATATCAAAGAAAAAAATGACGCAAGTTTTGTTGATGGAAAAATGATATTCTTACAAGGAAGTCCTGTTTTAAGTGATAAAAATGGTGTGAAACTGGGTAGATTAAGCGGAATTGTAGCACATTATGTTCCGCAATATTTATTAAAAAACAGGTTACCAAGTTGGGAAACCAACTGTATAGAAGATTGGGATACCAAAGTAAATGCTATTGTAGAAGAAACCATTAATGAAGATATGTCTGTAATTAGCGGAATTCCTTCTTGGGTACAAATGTATTTCGAAAAGTTAATTGAAAAAACAGGGAAATCAGTTTCAGAATTGTTTCCAAATTTTAATTTCTTCATTTATGGAGGCGTTAATTTTGAGCCTTATAAAAATAAGTTCGAAAGTTTAATTGGTAAAAATATTGATTATATAGAACTATATCCTGCATCCGAAGGGTTTATAGCGTACCAAGATTCTCAGACAGAAAAAGGAATGTTGCTACAATTAGATTCTGGTATTTTTTATGAGTTTATTCCTGCAACCGAGTTTTTTGATGAAAACCCAACAAGAATTTCTTTAAAAGATGTAAAAATGGGTGTTAACTATGCCATCATTTTAAATACAACAGCGGGTCTTTGGGGTTATAATATTGGTGATACTGTAGAGTTTACATCAACAAAACCTTATCGAATTAAAGTTACCGGAAGAATCAAACATTTTATATCCGCCTTTGGCGAACACGTTATTGGTAAAGAAGTAGAAAAAGCACTAAATGACTCTATTAAAGGGACAGATATAAATATTAGCGAATTTACGGTAGCGCCACAAGTAAGTCCAGAAAGTGGTTTACCGTATCATGAGTGGTTTATAGAGTTTGAAAACGAACCAGAAAACTTAGAAGATTTTGCAGCTAAGATTGATGCTTCTATGCAGGCTCAAAACATTTATTATATCGATTTAATTGAAGGAAAAGTTTTACGTCCTTTGGTGATAAGAAAAGTGAAAAAAGGTGGTTTTCATGAATATATGAAATCTATTGGTAAATTTGGAGGACAAAATAAGATTCCGCAATTATCTGATAATAGAAAAATTGCTGATGTTTTAAATAATTTTTTAATTAAGGAGTAATAAAATACAAACAAAATGGGAGGAGATTTTTTATTTTTAGGATTAGCAATAGCTTTGGTTATTGTATACTTTTACAATAAATTTAGAAACAGACGTTAATTTTTTTTGTCATAGCGAAGAATGAAGCAATCTAATTATAAAAACAGATTCCTTCGTTATTCTTCCTCGTAATGACGGATTCATAAAAAATACAAATGAGTACAATTAGAATTACAAAACAATTTAGTTTTGAAACAGGCCACGCCTTATATGGTTATGATGGTAAATGTAAGAACGTACACGGGCATTCTTACAAACTTTCTGTAACAGTCTCTGGAACTCCAATTAAAGACAGTACCAATGTAAAATTTGGAATGGTCATTGATTTTGGTGATTTAAAAAAGATTGTAAACGAAGAAATTGTAGATATTTTTGACCATGCAACCGTTTTTAACAAAAACACACCACATGTAGATTTGGCTAAAGAATTAATAGATCGAGGACATCATGTATTATTGGTAGATTACCAACCAACCAGTGAAATGATGGTAATAGATTTTGCTAAAAAAATTAAAAATAGATTGCCAGAAAATATCAAACTTCACGCTATAAAACTGCAAGAAACAGATTCTAGTTTTGCAGAATGGTATGCAAGCGAAAACTAAATACTTAAATTTTGATTAAAAAAAAGAGCCAATATTAATAAATAATATTGGCTCTTTTTTTTGAATTATATTTAATTTACTACCACTGTAATAACATTGCTTTTAACAGGGTTAAACGCATTAGAAGTTCCATCTTCTACTTCTACATAATAGTAATGCGAACCTATTGTTAAAGTTGTTGCATCTGGCGTTGTATACATACTCTCTGTAGCACCTTCAATAACATCTCCATCTTCTGTCTCTGTAGCACTTTTATACCATTTATAAGTATAAGTTGGCGCAGGTGTAGTAGCATCTAGATCTGTGATTTCTGTAGATAATTCAACAGTAGCATCACCTGTAATAACAGTAGTAGGGTTTGCTGTAATTACGACACTATGTGCTACTGGCTCTAAATTATCGTCTTTATCATCACTACATGAAGTTGCAAGAATAGCTGTAATAAATAAAACTGATAAAAATTTAATTGAAGTTTTCATTCTATAATTTGTTTTTAAGATTATACCCTTAAGATGTTAATATCTTTGAAAGGTTGCGTCTTAAAAAAATTACTTTAAACACAATATTTTAAACAACTACATATCAATAATTTAATCATAAAAAATATTATGCTTCTTAAGTGTCATAACTATTTGTCATAAAAAAATAAAGAAAGTATGTTTATATAGTAATAAATTAAATGAATTAAGTTTTAACTCACTAAAGAAAATATTACTTACTTACTTACTTACTTACTTACTTACTTACTTACTTACTTACTTACTTACTTACTTACTTACTTACTTACCATTAAAAGTATTCATGGTGTTATTTAATCCTGCAGTACCAAAAGAGGTAATTACTTTTGCTGATGTAGGCAAACGCTCTATAAACTCACTAGTTTCATCTTTATTCCACTCACCAAGCACATAATCTACTTGCCTACCTCTACCATAGTTACCACCAACTCCAAATCTAAAACGAGCGTATTGTTGGGTATTTAATTTTTCTTGAATATCTTTTAAACCGTTGTGTCCGCCAGCAGAACCTTTTCCTTTTACACGAATTACACCAAAATCTATATTTATATCATCTGTAACTACTAAAATATTTTCTACAGATATATTTTCTTTATCCATCCAATATTTTACTGCTTTTCCACTTAAATTCATATATGTACTTGGTTTTAGTAAAATAAATGTTCTTCCTTTAAAACGAAAGGCAGCTACATCACCTAGCTTTTCAGTCTCAAAAGTTACGTTGTATTCTGCTGCAACCTCATCAAGAATTTTAAATCCAATATTATGACGTGTATTTACATACTGTTCACCAATGTTACCTAAACCAATAATTAAAAATTTCTTCATCAACTCTCCTTTAGATTCAACTTTAATACCAAATATTTTAGAAAAAAAGTTTGTAAGATTCATTCTTCAAAAATAAGAAGAATTAAATAAATTTAGATTGCCTAACTATAATTATAAGCGCAAAAAAAAGCGCTACAAATTTGTAACGCTTTTTGTAATTTATGTGTGCAAAATAATTTATTCTGCAGCAGCTTCTGTAGCTTCTTCTTCATCTTCATCGTCTGCAGAAACAGTAGCATTACGAGATGTTCTTACTTGAACAACAACTGTATTGTCTGGGTGCATAAATGTATACCCTTCTGTTGGTAAAGATGTTATTACTAATTTATTTCCAATTTTTAATTTAGAAATATCTGCAGTTACAAAATCTGGTAAGTTAGCAGGTAAAGCTTTTACTCTTAATTTACGGTTTGTAAAACGTAAAGAACCACCATTTAATACTCCTGGAGAAGTACCAGTTAATTTTACAGGAATCTTCATTGTAATTTCTTTATCATCAAATAATTGATAAAAATCTACGTGAATAATCTTGTCTGTTACTGGGTGAAACTGAATGTCTTGTAAAACCGCTGGTATTTTTTGTCCATCAACATCAATACTTGCTGTATAAACGTTTGGAGTGAATACCAACTTTTTAAATGCTTTTTCTTCTGCTGAAAAATGTATTGGGTTTTCTCCTCCGTATATAACGCAAGGAACCATACCAGCATTACGTAAGGCTTTAGTTGCTACTTTACCTACGCTTTCTCTTTTTGATCCTTTAATTGTAATTGATTTCATTACTTTTTTTATTAATTATTTACATTAAAAATTGTCCACTAATTGAAGTATTGTCTTGCACTTTATGCATAACATCCGCAAATAATGGCGCGCAAGATACCACTTTTATTTTAGAAGTCTCCTTTTTTAACGGAATAGTGTCTGAAACAATCAATTCTGTTAATCCTGAGTTTTCTATTTTCTCATAAGCACCACCAGAAAGTATTGGGTGCGTACAAATTGCTCGTACACTTAACGCTCCTCTTTCCATCATTAAATTTGCTGCATGTGCTAACGTTCCTCCAGTATCAATCATGTCATCTACTAAAATAACATTCTTACCTTTAACGTCTCCAATTAGTTCCATGTGACCAATTTGATTAGCTTTAATACGTTGTTTATAACAAATAACAACATCACAGTGTAAGTGCTTAGAGTATGCATATGCTCTTTT
The DNA here is from genome assembly GCF_038023995.1 of Polaribacter atrinae. Lineage (NCBI taxonomy): Bacteria > Pseudomonadati > Bacteroidota > Flavobacteriia > Flavobacteriales > Flavobacteriaceae > Polaribacter > Polaribacter atrinae. The sequence continues at coordinate 2,603,043 of NZ_CP150660.1, read as the reverse complement.
AGAACCTCCCATATCTGGAGATGCTATTGTTAAATTATCTAATTTTAAGCTATTGATGTAAGGCATAAAAATAGTAGAAGCAAATAAGTGGTCTACTGGCTTTTCAAAGAAACCTTGAATTTGGTCTGCATGTAAATCCATCGTCATAATTCTAGTTGCTCCTGCAGATTGTAATAGATTAGCAACTAATTTTGCTCCTATGGCAACTCTTGGCTGATCTTTTCTATCTTGTCTTGCCCAACCAAAATATGGCATCACCGCTGTAATATGTCTTGCAGATGCTCTTTTTGCAGCATCTAACATTAATAACATTTCCATTAAATTGTCTGCATTCGGAAACGTAGATCCAATAATAAAAACGCGTCTTCCACGAACAGATTCTTCAAAAGCTGGTTGAAATTCTCCGTCACTAAAGTAGGTTGTTTTAACTTTTCCTAAAGTAGTATTGTACTCTTTTGCAATCTTTTCTGCCAAAACTGTGCTTTGTCTGCAGGCAAAAAGTTTTGGTGCTAATTGATTTGTAGGCATTTAGTTGTTTTTTTGTTGTGTTGTTGTAAGTTTACAAAAGTAGAAATTATTTATTGAGTTTCGAATTAATTTTTTCACTTTAAAATAAAATAATTTTATACATTTGCAGTCTTATTAAATTTTTGCTCAAGTGGCGGAATTGGTAGACGCGCTGGATTCAAAATCCAGTTTTTTCGGAAGTGCGGGTTCGATTCCCGCCTTGAGTACCAAAAATCCTTTAAAAACATTGTTTTTAAAGGGTTTTTTAATTACTAGGGCTACCTATAGGGCTACAAACTAGATACAACAAGTCTTATTTTACTTAATCCTTAGAAAATATTTTTTCTAAACTCTCTTTAGAATAAAAAAATGCATTTCCCTTTTTTTTAAACTCAAGCTTACCCTGAATTCGATAATGCATTAAATCGCAACTTTGAATTTTTACCTTTTTTAGAGTTTCTTTACTCGAAAGCCATTTTTCATTCTCATTCATAACTTAACCTTAAAATATTAAACAACAGTGATTTAGTATCATTTTCCTGATTTATTTATAAAAATCCTTTCTACATGGCGGAGTTCATCCATATTTAATTAAATTGCACACTTAATCAAATTTACATAAATAATTGATGACTTCGAATCAAGAATCTTTAAGATTTTCAGGACATGATACCTTTCACTGCAAAGAGCAGTGGATATTAAAAGGGATTCAACTTATTGATAACCAGGTATCTAAAAACATATTTAGCACTGACAACGCTATTCCTTTATTAGGAGTGGGTAAAAATATGGTAAGATCTATTCAACATTGGCTGAGAGCTTTTGGCATTTTAAACAAAGAAGATACTTTAAGTGAGTTTGCAAATTTGCTTTTTCTTACAGAAGAATTAGACCCGTATTTAGAGAATGAGGGATCATTATGGTTATTACAGTACTACTTATGCAAGACCAATCATTCATCTATTTTTCAACTTATATTTTCCCGTTACTTTTCAGATAAAGCCACTTTAGAATTTTCTGAATATCAAATATTAAATTACGTAAATAGAATTCTTGTTGACAATGACCAAAAGGAAATAGCAATAAAAACATTCAATTCAGATTTTAAAGTTTTCATTAGAACATATGTTTCTCCTGTCAAAAATGAAAAGACCATTGAAGATGACTTCAACACTCCTTTACTTAGTTTAAATCTAGTAGCTGATACAGGTAGAAAAAATGATGTGTACCAAACAGTTTACAGATTAAACAGAAATATTCAAGAAAGTATTTCAAGTGAGATTTTCGCTTACTGCTTGTTACATGAGTTTGAAAATGAAAACTCCGTGAGTTTTGATAGAATTAGAAAAACAGTTGGTTCTTACTTATGTTTATCAAACGAGGGATTAGAAATTCAAATAGATAAACTTTGTGAAGAAGAAAATCAATTTGTTTATAAGGATGATGCAGGGGTAAGACAATTACAATTTAAAAACAACTCAAACGAGTTTAAAAACAATATGTTGAGAAACCATTATGGAGTACATTAATAATATTTCAACTAACATAGTTAGGGACGAGTTTAAACAATTAGATTACGTTGTTACACCTAATACGAAAGAGATTTTTGATAGAATTTTCGTTAATAATTATGGTGCAAACAAATCTTTTAATTTAATTGGTAATTACGGAACAGGTAAATCAACATTTCTTTGGGCGCTTGAGAAAAATTTAAAAAAAGAACAACTATTTTTTAATAACTTAACTCCAGAAGAAGGTAGTGTTGTTGATTACGAGTTTATAAAGATAATAGGAGAAAATGACTCTCTTTTAAATATATTAGCAAAAGAACTTAAACTTAAGGGAGATTTAGATAGCTCTAAAATTATTTCAGCTTTAGAAAGAAGAAGAATAAAAGCTTCGAAAAAAAAGAAAGGTATTGTTCTAATAATTGATGAATTCGGGAAATTTTTGGAATATGCTTCTAAAAATGAATCAGCTGATGAATTATTTTTAATTCAACAAATATCAGAGTGGGCGAACGATGATTTAAATGAAACTTATTTCATCATAACATTACATCAAAATTTTTCAAGCTACGGAAATAATTTATCTGATCAAGATAAATTAGAATGGGAAAAAGTAAAAGGAAGATTTGTAAACTTAGTGTTTAATGAACCAGTAGAACAGCTTATTTATTTTGCTAGTAAAAAACTGAAAGAATTTAACATTCCCATAAAGGTAAAGTCAGATTTTAAAAACTTACTTAAACTAATTTACTCATCAAACCTAGTAAGTCATAATAAGCTTGTTAATGATGAATTAAGTAATTCATTATATCCTTTAGATTGGCTTTCATCAAATGTATTAGTTAATTCTCTTCAACGATATGGACAAAATGAGAGATCATTATTTTCCTTTTTAAATGATGATACTGATTATTCAATTAAAAAATTAAAAGAAAATTTTTATTCTGTTTCTAACGTATATGACTACTTAGTAAATACGCTATCTACAGAAATTAATAGCTCAGATAACCCACATAGATCACAATGGCTAACTACATTTAGAGCTCTTGAAAGAGCCGAATTAGCTTTTGAAGATGATTATAAACAGGTTTCTGAGGTTATTAAAACTATTGGTTTAGTAAATATTTTCTCTAAAGTAGGTGGGCTTTTTGATAAAGCTTTTATTTCTAGATACTTTAAACTAACTAGAAAGGTTGATATAAATTCAATTCTAGACAGACTTGAAAAAACAGGGATAATTAGGTTTTACAAGCATAGTAATAAAATCAATTTTTTAGAAGGCACAGATATTGACTTAGAACAAGAATTGATAACTGTAAGTAAAGAGATTAATCCTGATTTTTCTATTTCAAGTGAAATAAAGAATCTAGTAGATCTACCTATGTTACTTGTTAAAAAGTATTCTTTTGAAACTGGTACTCGAAGATTTTTTGAATATAAAGTATTTGACAACTATAATGAGCTTTCAGAAGCTGAAGGAGTAATTGACGGGTATATTAATTTAGTATTTGATGATATTAAAATTTCTGACATTAAGAAAAAATCAAAAAATTACATTTCTAATGTTTTTGTATTATACAAAAATTCTAGCCAGATTAGAAACGAAGTATTGATGATTCTTAAATTCAACAAACTATTAGAGAAACATCAAGATGACAGAAATGCATTAAAACTTTTGAATTCAGAAAGAGAGTTTCATATACAACAACTAAAAAACCTTGCAATTAATCAATTGTTTAATAATGATAAGAATGTTTGGATTAATGATGGTAAAACAGAAGATATCGTTAGCAAGCATAAATTGTATGAGTGGTTAACAGAAATTTGTTATAAAATTTACCACAAGACACCTGTTTTTAATAATGAACTTATTAATAAAGAATTCTTAAGTACACCTATAAATACGGCAAGAAAATATCTAATAAGAGCACTATTAGAGAATGAACATCTTGAAAACTTAGGTTTTCCTGATGAAAAATTCCCTCCTCAAAAAGCTATTTATATAAGCTTGTTAAAGGAGTCGGGCATACATCAAAAAAATAATAAATTAGGATATTACGAGTTGAGTAAACCAAACAGAAACTCAAATCTATATCAGCTTTGGAATGAATCTGAATCGTTTTTAAATAGTTCTTTGTCTAATAAAAGAAACCTATTAGAATTTTATGAACTGTTAGAACAAAGTCCTTATAAGCTTAAGAAAGGACTTATAAACTACTGGATTCCAATGTTTTTAATTGCGAAAAAGGAAGACTACGCATTATTTCACTCTAATGGTGGTTTTGTTCCATTTATAACCGAAGATACTATTGATTTAATTTATAAAAAACCTCAAGATTTCTTAATTAAAAGTTACGATGTTTCTGGTTTAAAAGTTAATTTACTTGAAAGCTACAAAGAGTTAGTTCAAATTGGAGATTCAAATTCAAAAGGAACTCAATCTACTTTCTTGTCTATATTTGGAAATTTCTTAAGGTTTCAAAGAGGATTAAACAACTACACCCTTAAAACAGATAAATTATCAAGTAAAGCAACTAAACTAAGAGAAGCTATATTAACTTCTAAAGACCCTGAAGACGCTTTATTTAATTTATTCCCAACAGCATTAGGCTTTCATTCGTTATCTATAAAAGAAGACGAAGAAGTTCTTAATTCGTTTACAAATCACATTCAAGATGCAATAAGAGAAATCCGTAATGCTTATGATGAATTATTAAATAGAATTGAGAAGGTAATTATCGATGCTTTCTATGGCTCATCACTAGAATTTGAAACTTATAAAAAAGAAATCCAATCTAAGATTAGTGATATTAACCCAGCAACTTTAGGAAAAGTTCAAAATGTTTTTTACAGACGTTTAATTTCTCCTTTAGACGATAGAGTAAGTTGGATTAAATCTGTTGCAGATGTTGCTTTAGGAAAAGGATTAGAAGAACTGCTAGACGAAGAAGAACCTTTGTTAGTTAATACTATAAAAGATTTGTCTTTAGGTTTAATAAAAGCATCCGAAATTCGTAACTTTAATAAAAATTCTGATAAAGGAACTTTATATTCAATCCGATTTTTCGGTGAAACAGGTGAGTATGTTGATGATAAATTGGTTGTAAACACAAACACCTCCAAAGAATTCACTTCAATAAAAGATAAAATTAGTGAAACAATTAGTCAGTTGGATGAAACTAAAAGAAAAGAACTTTTGGTAGAATTGCTGTCTAAAGAAATGAATATTTAATTATGGCGAAGGTGAAACATTTATTGGGTATTTCTGGAGGTAAGGATAGTGCTGCATTATCTATTTATATGAGTCAAAAATATCCTGAACTTGATATAGAATATTACACTTGCGATACAGGAAAGGAGCTAAAAGAAACTTATGATTTAATAGGTAGACTTAATTCTGTTTTAGGACGAGATATAGAATTATATAAATCCATGGATGAGGATAATTCTCCAATGAAAAATCCTTTTGATCATTTTTTAGCAATGTATGGTGGTTATCTACCTTCTGCAACTGCTAGATGGTGTACTAATAAGATGAAACTACAGCCTTTTGAAACTTATGTAAGCGACGAGCCAACAATATCTTACGTTGGCATTAGAGGTGACGAAAACAGGGAGGGTTACATTTCCAAAAAAGAAAACATTCAAACTATTTTTCCTTTTAGAAAAAACATATGGAGTGAGGATGTTATAAAAAAGCTTTTAATCAATTCTAATATGGAAATGGTTAAAGCGTACTATCAAGAATATGCTAATAAAAATGTGTTGCCTAATGCATTGCAATACGTTGAACAGCTTATTTCTCCAAAGTTTACACAAACACAAAAGCTAAACGCTTTAATGGATGTAGATTTAAAACTGTTTAATAAAGTTGTTTTTGAATTTTTGAAGACCACAGATTATCCAATTGGTAAGTTAAATGAGTTTCCTTTAATTGAAAATGATGAAATCATTGGTTTAGATGATGTTTTTCAGATTCTTGAAGAATCTGGAGTGGGTATTCCTGCTTATTATAAACCAATAGAATATCAAGTAGAGATTGATGGTGAAATAAAAAAAGGAACTTACTCTAGAAGTAGATCTGGTTGCTTTTTCTGTTTTTACCAACAAAAAATTGAGTGGGTTTGGTTACTAGAACAGCATCCTGAATTATACGCCAAAGCTATAGAATATGAAAAAGAAGGTTATAGCTGGATGGCTGAACGTTTAGAAGACTTAGAAAAACCAGAACGTGTTGCTTCTATAAAGAAAGAACACTTCTTAAGAATGAATAGACAAAAGAAAAAATCTAGAACTGGACAATCTTGGCAAGACGATATTCTTGAGGCAGAAGGAGAAGGTTGCGCTAGTTGTTTTATTTAAATTATTATGAGGATAAAAGTTACAAATTGGAAAATCTCAACTTTAATAAAAAGAAGGGATAAAATTAATGAACAACCTGAATACCAAAGAGGAAAAGTATGGACTACTGAAAAGGAAGCATTATTGATTGATTCTCTATTAAGAGGTATAGATGTTCCTAAAATTTATTTAAGGGTTGTCAGCAATAAACTTCATGATTATGAAGTAGCAGATGGACAACAGCGTCTAACAGCTATATTTAATTTTCATGACGGTGATTTTAAATTAATAAATAAAAGCATTAAGGGACTTCAAGTTGGTAAAATAGGTGATGAAATAGTTGGAGGTAAAAAATTTGATGAATTACCATCTGTATTGCAAGATAAAATTTTAGATTCAGAAATAACAATTTCAATTATTGAGGATTGTAGTGAAGATGAGGTTAGAGTTCTATTTGGAAGATTACAGGAAGGAATTACTTTAAATGCGGCTGAAAAGAGGAACGCTATCATAAGCTCTGCTGGCAAACATATTGAAAGTATTGTTTTGAACCATAATTTTTTTGATAAATGTAAAATTTCTAAAAAGAGATTTAAACATCAAGATTACTTGGCACATGTTTTTTGTTTAATGTTCTACAATAATTCTGATGACCTCAAAGGAGGATTAATTGAAAGATTTTATTTAGATAAATCAATTAATGTCAGTCTTACTGATTTAAGAAAAGTTGATAAAGTTCTTGATTTAATTTACGACATTGATCATTCAGGAGGTAAACGAATAGTCAATAAGTTTACATTTATTGATATTTTTTGGTTTTTATTTAGAAATATTGGGAACAAAAGTTTTAATGTAGCTGATTTCAAATTAGAATTTAATAAATTTGAGGAGAATAGATTAAAAGAAAAGGATAATTTGAAGAAGTTAGCAGGTGAAAAAACTCAACAATCAATAAACTTATATAGTTATATAGTAAACTATGATAGATCCGGATCTTTAAGTGATAGTATTGATGAAAGAGCAAAAGTTTTTGATAATATGTTTTTAAAATATTTAAATTAATAAATATGGCTTTTACCGATGACCATTTCCCATCTGAAATGTTGGAGAGTTTTAAAAAAAAATCTAGTATATTTTTTATTGGAGCAGGCATTTCAATGGATGCAGGTTTGCCGAGTTGGGGAAAATTAATTTCTGATTTAATTGATTTGGCATCAAAGCAACCATGGTGTGGAGAAGATAAGATAAGAGAATATAAAAAGCTTTTAAAAGATGGAAATAATTTTCTTTTGTTAGCTGAAGAGTTAAAAAGTGAGCTAGGTAGTATTTTTTATAATTATATAGAATCAATTTTTGGACAACCAGATATTAAACCTACACCCACAATGGAATCTATCTTGAAGGTTAAATCAAATATTATTCTAACATCTAATTACGATAGACTTATTGAAAACACATACACTAAATTAAATGGGTATCCGCCTCCAACATTTACATATAGTCAAAGCAGAGAAATTGCTAATAACTATTGGAAAGAGAAGTTTTTTGTTTTGAAGGCTCATGGTGATGCATTTTCAGATGTTCAGGGGATTATATTATCTCAACGAGATTATAGAAAAACTCTTTATAGAGAAATAGGATATAAGAGTATCTTGCAGTCTATTTTTTCTACAAAATCTGTTTTTTTTGTTGGTACATCTATGACAGACCCTGAATTCAATTTATTATTAGATTATTTGCATGAGTCTTATTCAGGAGGAGGTCCAATACATTATCTTTTAATTAGCAAGGACAAGGCTAATCCAATTATACAAAAACGATTTTTTGAGGATTTTAAAATACAAACTATAATTTACGAAAATCATTCTGGTAATCATGCGGAAATCAAAGAGTATATAGATGTATTGAAAGTTAAAATTAGTAGTTAACTTAATGCAAGGAATTTGCAAATAAATACAAATGCTATTAGCTTTTCATATTTATAATATATAATCATTTTTAAATAAGTAACACTTAATTTATCATATTTTTTGTCCTTTAAAGCTTATTGAAAATAAACTTTAATTGTATCGATTAGGTATTATAGGAAAGAAACATTAACGTTTTTGCGGTAGTTTTTTATTCGTCTACAAATTTTATAGTTTTCTTAATATTCAAAACTTTATCAAATTTAGGTATTAAATCTTGATTTTGATTTAGCCTGAACTCAATATCATCTCGGTTCCACCAATCAGACCATAGTTGTTTCTCATTTAATTTCTCTAATGCTTCGGTAAGTGGATTTGTTATTTGAGTGCTCACTGCAAGAAAAAAACCAGCTGCATCATGATTTTCTATTGTATCTCTAATATCTTGGACTTTACCTTTACCAACAGAACCATTACTTGCTTTACACTGACCAACTATTTTTAATATTTGAACAGGTGGAATATTTTTAATAAAACTTTCTTTTACTATTTCCCAGTCAATTATTAAATCCCGTCCTTTATCCCCTGAAAAGTAGGTGCAGCAACACGTACTCTTTTAACCTTCACATCACGTTCAAGAAGACTTTTTATTAATAACTCAAATTGAGTGGGACATGGATTTTTTATCCATTCGAAAACAGGAATTGGAAATAATATTGATGATTCAAGATTGTGACGTTCTTTTATTAATTCTTTTTCTTCTTTAAAGGCAATTAATCCAGAATCTATACTCTTTGCTATTATATAATCAGCTCTTATGTTAATAATAAAATTCTCAATAACTATGAATTTGTTAATTTTATTAGATTTATTACTGTTTAAAGATTTTGACACTTCTTCAATTTCTCTAATAGCATCGTATTTAGCAAAATTATATGTGTTTGAATCAATTAATATTTCACCATTAATTCCATTAATTTTTTGAGGTTTATAATTAAAAAATTTAATTATATTGGATAGGTAATCTATTAAAGAATTTGACTTTATTATCGTTAAATCATTGTCTATATCATAAACGATAGAGTATGAGGGTTTAATTCTGCTTCCAATATTATATCGAGAGATTTTGGTTGTGTATACAATAAGACTTGATTCAACGTCATAACCTCTTTCGTTTATTAAATTTTCTTCTGTCATGCACTCTTCACATGGACAACCAATTAATCCCCAAAAAGAGGATCTCCATTCGAACAAATATTTTATTAAAGTCTCAATAAATTCTATATTACCGTTAGATGATTCTTTATATTGTTCTGGATAAATATATCTCCCCCAAATTTCATCATCAATACATGGGTGTGCAATATCAAAAATTGAACAGGAAATTTTAGCTTTTATTTTCAAGAAACTTGCTAACATTAAGCTAATTACAATATGTATATCACTTCTATCTCCGTTATAGACTACATCTTGAGTTCTAACCAGAAAATAAAAACTTATTTTCTCTTCTTCAAGATTTAAAAATAATGTTAAGCCATCAATTTCTCCAGTAAAAATTTTAAAATAATTTTCTCCATAGCGTTCCATAATGAACGAAAAAGAATGACAAGTTTCTTTTATTCTATCATGCAATTCGTCATTTGTTTTTTTCATTGGGAGTAAAGCGTTTTAAAATTATCGCTAACTACTTTATAATTAAATGATTATTCATTTAATGTTTAGATAATATATTAATTTATAGTCCTACGAGCTGATTTTTGTTATTAGATAATTAGAAAGCTCAGTGTTTTTAAATAATTGAAATAAGACTTGATTAATTTTTATTTCAGTTATTTTAGATTTAAGCTCAGTTTTGCTTCTAAAATCTTTAATATCTTCTTTAATATCAATTTCTAAATATCCTCTATTTACAAACACTTTTAAAGGCATTCCTAGGTTGCAATTTTTAGTTTCAAAACCATATTGATGTTCTTTCCAGGTCTTACTAAAAACATCCATTAAATCGATTGTTTCAATTACATTAGATTTATTTTCTAAATATAACTTATGTAAAGAAATTAATAAAATAATTTGATGAGGAGCTAGCTCTCCTCGTGCTTTATCTCTTTTTAGATTATCTACAAAATCTTTAATATCCATTATTATTTTCAATTATTTAATTTATATAAATATAAAAAAAGGACTAAACCTTATTAAGTTCAGTACTTATAAAACTAAGCTTTACTTAATACATCTTCTGTTACTTGTTTAGACTGTAAAATAAGATTAAGCATGCTTGTTCCTACAGTGATATCTAGATTTTCTTCTTGTATCTTTTTCTCTAGTAGGAGTAAACCACCGTTTGTATAATTTTGCATAGTAATATGTAAACGTTTCTTTATAGCTTCAACTGTTTTTTTTCCTTTGTCAAGTTCTATAAGATCATCTTCAATATCGTCCGTCTTTGCTATTACAGCCATAAACAGATATTCTTGAAGATTGGTAAAATCCTCTCTAACATAGCTTTTAGTACTTCCCCAGTGCTGTATTGCATGACTAAAATCTTTTAATTCTGCAGTTTCTGGCAATTCCTCATATTTGTTATTGTATAACCCTAAGAAGAAGGCGTAAATGTATAACTCATAATTGTTACTAAATATCTTTCCTTTATCCTCTCTATCTATTTCAGCTCCTCCACCTTTTCTAGTTAATGATTTAAAAAGGTGTTCTAGATTTTTATCATATTTTGGTGTGGACTTTTTCCACTCGTCAAATAATTTATCCATAATTTATAGTTCTATTACAATAGAGTTAGTGGTTTCAATTTGGTTTTCAATAGAGTTCTCATCAAGTTTAACCCATAAAGACTTATCCTTTACAATATCGTCTTGATAAAAACTACTGTCAATACTTATCTTTTTATTTTCATCCTCCTTAATGAAATCTTTAACAAGTATTATACATTGATCTGTGTTCTCTTTAAATGAATTAAAGAAAGAAGGATACTTGTTGCTGTCAAAAGTAGAAAGGGGCGCATCTAAAATTAGAGGATAACTTTCGTTAGCTTCATTTTTCACCATTTTTGAAATAGCTAATAGCAAAGATGTATGGGCAAGAACCTCTTGCGCTCCATTTAAAGCAAAAGGATTATTAAAATTATCTAAAACTTTAAATTCAACTTGATTTTGGTTTCCTGATTTTGATTTGTATAATTTCAATTTCCCTGTATACGCACCTTCATTAGTAGATTGGAAAATTTCATTAGCCTGTTTTTCAAGATCAATAACTAGAGTATTGAATTCTTTTTCAGTAGTTTCAGTAGTGATTGTCAATACATCTTTTAGAAGATCTTGAGTCTTCATTAGATATCCAGCAACATTAACTCTATCAATATTGTCTTTTTGTTTTTGAAAATCGTCTAACTCGTCTTTTTTAGACTTTATAATATTAGTTAAACTACTTAAATTACTATTTTCCTCCTTAATACTACTATTTAATCCTTTAAAATCCTTTAAAATAGTAGCAGCACTCCCTACATCTATATTTGAGCCACCGATAACTTTTGCTCTCTCTGCTTCTTCTTTTTCTCTCTCTGCTATTATTTTATTAATATCTGATTTTCTACTTTCAACAAATTCAAAATTGGCAGAAATCTTAGACTCCATCTTGATTATGTTAGAAATATTTTCATCTTTAGAATCTGAAATTTTTGTCAAAGAATTAATGTAATTATTTTTGAAAAGTTGCTTTTTTTCAACTACATCTTTCTCGACAGCTTCAATATATTCTTGAAGTCTATTATACATGAATTCATAGGCTTCCGAACCCTTAACAGCCTCTCTGTTGCATACCTTACATAGTTCTGCTTCTATCATCTCCTCCATATGTAATCGAGTAGGAGCTCCGATCGGTAAAGGTATAATTCCGTTCTTTAAGTTTTCAACTGCTTTTTTTTCACCTAATTTTTGCTGAAACTCATTTTCTAATTTTCGCTTAGCTTTTGAAACTTTAGCTATCTTAATTTTATACTCTTCAAAAACAGGTTTATAATTCGTTAAAATCCAATTTTTGTCAAATAAATCTTGAGTGTAATTTTCACATTCTCTAACTCTAACTTGCAATTTACTTATCTCCTTTTCTTTTATTCTTATCCTTTCCGAAAGAGTTTGGTAAGCTTCAGCATTGTCAATGATATTCTCATATTTATCAATAGAAGTTCTTATCTTTTCAATATTAATTTCATGTTGATGTTTTTCACTTTCTTTATCAGAAATCTCTTTTCTAAGATATTCTATTTCCTTACTTAAGCGATCATATTGTTGTTTTCCTTTCGCACTTTTCTTCCCTGCTGAAGTTACAGCATTTTCTGCACGACCTACAAAATATTCAGCTTTTGGTATATATTTTTTTAAATGAGCAGTATCAGAAAACATCTCAATTAATATTGAGAGAGCATCTTTGTTTTCAAAGACCTTTAAATCTGTTTCTCCTTTAAACATACTATAACGTCTAATTCGCTCATCAAACATTTCATCTCTTAATGTTTTTGGGAAATCTACCTGATATCTTTCTCCAGTTTCTTCCTCTCTGATACCTGTCAAACTAGGTTTAGATATACTAATACTATCGTCGATTTTCTTAGCAATGAATAATTTTTCAATTGTTTTAATCTCATTATTCTGGCTAACTGTCATTCTTACAGAAACAGGAACATCAATCCCCTCTTTAATTTCATTATGTATTGCCTTCTGACTAATAAGCCCCTCTAAATTAGAGTCATAATCATTAAATACCCATTCAATTGCTTCAAAAAACTTAGTTTTTCCATGGCCATTTGCACCATGAATAATATTTACTCCCTCTACAAAATCAAAAACATTTCTTCCATAATAACTTTGATAATTGGTTATTACAACTTGTTTAATCCTCATAATTATATATTATTATTTAAATAAATATTAATTTTATTATACAAAGCAATATCATTAATACCTTGGTTACTTTCTAATTCATCAACCAATATAGCAATAGTCCTAATAATTGGTATTTCTGATACTAAAGCTCTTGTAATATTACTAGGTATAGCTGTTTCTTCTAATTGATATTTTTCTTTTATAAGTTCGTGACTTATAAATTTTTTAAAAATTTTATTCTTATTCATTTTATAAGTTTTTTTTTAGTTTTCTATGTTATTTATATCATAAAGGCTAATATTGTAGTGCATGCAGATTTCAGATAATTTTTCATAAACTTCAGCTTTATTGATCGCTAATGAGAAAAAGTTTTCAACTCGCTTCATCTCATTTAAAATAAAAGATCTTTCAGTGTTAAATGTTTCATCATTTTTATCCATATCTAATTTTGGAATCACTACTAAATCATGAATATATGCAAACTGTTTCCCTTTAGATTTCCTCAAAACCCTTCCTCTCCTCTGTATAAATTGTCTAGGATTTCCTGTACTAGCACAGAAAATTGCCAATTCAGCACGAGGCACATCAACTCCCTCATCTAAACACTTCATTGATGTTAAAACATGTAAATCACTTTCTGAAAATTGTTTAATAACACTTTTTCTGTTTTTTGTCTTAGAAGTAAATTTTCGTGCCATTATTGAATAGTCAATATCTGTAATTGCTTTAGTATACTGGTCTATTAAATAAATATCTTCTTCATTTTCTACATAATTATCTTGAAGAATATTATCATTATTTTCAAGAACTCCCTCGGGAGTGTAAATTAGAGTGTATTTAAGATTGCCTCTTTTACTGAACTCTTGATTTATTATTGCTTTAAACTTTGGTAGTTTATTTTCAGCTTTATGAATTATTCTCTTTCTTTTTAAAAGGAGAATTTCCAATTCTTTACATTTTTTAAATGATTTGGTTACAGGATCTATAAACTTAGCAAGTTTTTTCGAAATTTCCCTATACTTTTCAAATTCATATTCTGTAAGTGACACAACATGTGGATAGTAATAATATTTACATAAATATTCTTCCTCAATTGCTTTTTGCATACTAAAGTTATATGTATAAGGCTCTTTGTCGTTAAAAAAAGAATCAATTGAAATATTACCTGTATCGTCATAAATTCTATTTGGCGTTGCCGATAATCCAATTCGCTTTTCTAAATGAATTTTAGGAAGTAGTTTAGATATATTAGGAGCGCCAATATTGTGGACTTCATCAGCAATGAAAATGGTTTCCTTTGGTAAGTCTCTAAAGAAATTTTGAAATTTATCTTTTACAAATGAAGCATATGTTGCTACCACAATAAATGAAGGGTTATTGAGTCTTGAAAGGGTATTGTAAAATGATAACTTGTCTTTCCATTTATCTTTACTACTAACAGTAATTATATTTGAATAATTAAATTGTTCACATTCCTTTTTCCATTGCTCTACTAACTCTAGAGTGGGGACCAAAATAATAGCTTTATAAGAGGTTTCATGTTTATACTCGTTTAACAAACAATTCAGAGCAGTTAATGTTTTACCTGTCCCTGTAGCCATAGCAAACAATCCTTTCTTATTATTTTCAACCCAACTATCATAAGCTGCTTTCTGGTAAGGTCTTGGTCCTTCTTTATATGGAAATTTAGGCAGAAGAGCCAACGCCTCTAAATGTTCAATTTTTGAGTAAGCATTTCGTAAAGATTTCTCTAAACATAGATTAGAAGCAAGGTCTTTCTTTTTCTGGATAAGTTCTTTTTCCTTCATCAATAGCTGGTCAATATCCTTGTCTCCAAATTCACTTTTTACAGCAACCATTACATCAGAGATATCTAGATAATTAACAAAATCAGCCTCTTCATTAAAAATTGTATTAAAGTATGCTACTTGAGAATCAATCTTTGAGTTTGATAAATCATTATCCCATGACAAAGAACACTCTAATCTTTCTAAGTTTTCAACTAGTCCAAAAGCAGTGAAGTTACAAGAAGCATTAAATGCAACTTTATTTTCTCCATCACTAAAAATACCTGTCTTAAAGTGAGAAATTCCCTTTCCCTTTGGTTGTATTATTTTTATTTCAATCTTTTCTGTTGAAATCAACCAAGCCAAGCACTCAAAAAAATGCAGACTATATTCATCTAAAGTTTTCCTAAGAGATTGAATATCTTTTATTGAGAAATTGATTGCTGAAGTCTCATTATATTGTCCCTTTTGTATTGCCTCCTTATCTTTTTCAGACAAGATATTGTTTATAGCAATTCTCATTTTTCCACCAGAATAAATAAAACTAGCAAAGCCCAATGACAATATATTAATTGCAGTAGAACTAAAATAACCTAACAGCAGATCAAAACTCTTACTATTCGAAAGAGCATCTATATAAAACTCTACTGGTTCATTTTCACTCCCTGTACTGTAATCTCTATTTTTTGACCAATCAATAGTCTTTAGCATTTTTTTAGTAATTGTAGTTAATACTCTATTCTATTGAAATTCTAATTATATTTTTTGCTTTTTTAATACCTATAGCTTTTAGAACATGTGAAATTTCAATAATTTCAGAATTACAAGCACTTCCTGTAGAGGCAACAAATTCTTTTGATTTAAGCATTAAATATTCTTCAGCTTCAAAATTGTTTAATGTTATACTTATTACATGAGGAGCAGTTTCTACATTTTTGAAATTTACTTTACCTATGTTATTGTCTTCATAAAACACTTCAACTTCCTTTCTTCTATTGGTTAACTTTTGATTTTTCTCTTCAAACTCCTGTGATACAATTTCACAAGCTTTACCTAAACCAACAATTAAAGGTGTGTTATATGTTCCTCCTCTTAATCCATTTTCCTGTCCACCACCATGAATTATAGGAGTTATTTCAATGTCTTTCCTTTTATATAAAACACCAATTCCTTTTGGCCCGTTTAGTTTATGGCCAGAAAAACAAAGCATATCAACACAGTCCTCTTCAATATCTACTGTTACTTTTCCAACAGCCTGTGTTGCATCACAGAAAAAAGTAATATCCATACCCCTACAGAACTCCCCTATTTTTTTTATTGGTTGAATAACTCCCGTTTCATTATTCACATGCATAATTACAACAAGTAAGGTATTATCTTTTACGGAATTCCGTAATTGATCTAAGGAAATAAGTCCATTCTCATCTACATCTAAATATGTAACCTCAAAACCCTTTGTCTCTAGATACTCGCAAGTAGATAACACAGCTTTATGTTCAGTTTTTACTGTAATGATATGGTTTCCCTTAACTATATTAGATTCCACATAGCCTTTTATAGCTAAGTTTATAGATTCTGTTGAACCAGAAGTGAAAATTATTTCTTTTTCCTCACAATTAATGATATTTGCAGTTTGTTTTCGTGCATTTTCAATAGCGTCTTTAGATTTTCTTCCAAACTGATGGTTACTTGACGCATTACCAAAATAGTCAGAAAAATATGGCTGCATAACTTCTAGTACTCTTGGATCTATTTTAGTTGTAGATGCAGAGTCTAAGTATGTAATTTCCTTTTTCAAATTAGCAAATATTTTTTTTATAAAAGTAAAAAAAAAAGGAATAATGAACTATTAATTAGAGCATCAAATTTAAGAGGGTTTCAGTAAACTTTAAAAAAACATTAAGATTTAAACAACCTTAAACTAACTTGAGATATTTAGAAGTAGTAAAAATTTCAACTTTTATTAATTCGCAGTAGTGAGTAATTTGAGAAAAAACGAACTGAATTAAAAAAATCACTTTGTTTTTAGAACCTTTTTAATATCAGAGATAACACTCTAAATCCAGAGATTACACTACTATAAAAAAAGCAAATTACTTTGGGTTTTTAAATATATAAGCAATACCAAACATTAGCCTTAAGGAATTAAACAAATGAAAAAAGTCAATAGTTGTTTAGGTTTAAAACTATAATAATTGTCACCCTCATTTAGACACTTTATAGCGTATTATTTACCCATATTTCGCCTTGTCTCATCACTTATAGGTGTTGGTGTTAAAGTGTGTCCGAAAAATAATAGTACTTGATTTACTTTCCCTGACATTAAGTTTGGTTTCCCTTGTTCAAGTTCACGTACAAAACGCAATCCAACTCCTGTAAAGTCTGATAACTCTACCTGTGTTAGTTTTACCTTTTTACGTCTGTCTCTTACAAATTGAGCTATACTATTCTTTCTATCCCAGTTATCCACATTATACCTTTAAGGGTACAATATAATAAAACCCACCTAAATTACACCCTTATAGGTGTAATTTAAACCCCTCAATAAAATTATTTACCCAGTACTAAACACTAGGATTAACAACTTTATTACAGCATTTTACTATCATTAGAATATAAGAAATCATTTTACTTTTAAACCTTTTTTTAATCCCGAGATTACACTCTATAAAATTATAAAAGCAGATTGTTTTAGAAATGAGACTTAACACCGATAGAACAGGCATTGTATATTTATATAAAAGCATAAATGTCTCTTTATATAAAGTTATAGCAATTTTTACTTTTAAAACTTACTCTTGTAGTTTTTCCGTTTTAAAAATGATTTGATTTTCTCTTCATAGTAATGATTAGAAAATCAGATTGTTTTTAAAATGAGCCCTAGCGGCAGGCGACACATTATGTCCTATTCTCCTAATCAAAGAATTTTATTTAGAACATTCTATTTTAAAAAACATCAATTTGCTTTAAAAACCTCTTAAATTATTCTCTATTAATTTTTAAATTGGTTCAATTTCTTATCTATTAGATTATCAATATCAGCAAATTTTCTACAACCAAGTTAACTCATTAGCCCGACTATCTGATAAAATTTTAGTTATTTTTTCCCCTCCAGCCCTATTTTACTTCATTAAGTAAAAAAAATACGCTATTTTTTACTTTTTAGAATTGCAAGTTCCGCTGCAAATCAACTCCTATTTTTTATAGGCAAGACATTTTTATGTAACTGAATTTGTTAAAATTCATGTGCATAAAGATACATCTTGCTCTCTTCTTTTTAAAACCTCTGATAAAATATACAACGCAATAATGATTATAAAAATTAAATTTTAAATTCATTAAAAGCAAAAAAAATAAACGGAAATTTTTATATTATAAATAATTTAGGGATTCTTGTAAATTACCCCAATAATATAAATCGATAAAATCATTTTCACCAAATTATATAAAACTACAAAAACACAATTATAGAAAAGTATAAAAACATATATGTATAAGTGTATAAAATCATTTTAACACAATTATATAAAACCACAAAAGCATAATTATATAAATATATATGTATGTATAAAATCATTTCACCAAATTATATAAAACTACAAAAACATAATTATAGAAAAGTATAAAAACATATATGTATAAGTGTATAAAATCATTTTAACACAATTATATAAAACCACAAAAACATAATTATATAAAAATATATATGTATAAAATCATTTCACCAAATTATATAAAACTACAAAAACATAATTATAGAAAAGTATAAAAATCTATTAAGATATAAATAAGACAAATAAGAAAGCAAGCTTAAATAACTAAACAACAATCAAAACCGTCTAGACTCCCCTGTTAACTCAATAAAATTAAATAATTCATATAATCTATCAGCAACTCGGACTCCGTAGTACCTTTTTATTTCATCTATCGATAAATTTGTTGTCACAAAAGTTTTAATACCGTATTTTTTGAAATTATTATACCTTATCTCTAAAATCCTCCCCATTAATTTTTCTCGAACCCCCCAAGAATTTGCTAATTTTTCTGTACCTAGATCATCAAAATGAATATTCCCCGTAGTAAGTCGTTTAACCACCTCCTCACCATTTATATTATAATCTGTAATTACATCATGAACTGATACATTTTTAAACCACAAGTGCTTTAAATTGTATTTTAAGCTAATGTTTTGAATAATATCAAATATTGAAGACTTACCCGAACCACAATCACCATAAACCAATAAACCTTTTCTTAATTCTCCATTAGTTTCTTTTTCAAAATCAATATTATCAGTAAAGTATAAGGATATCAATTTCAAAAATATCTTATTATCATCATCTATAATAAATTGTCTATTCATTTTTAAAAAATACTCAGTAGCTTCTTTAAATAAAATAGCTTTAAATTCTTCTGTAGTCATTTTATTGTCTGTTTTAATTATTGGGTTTCTAACTTTTTTATTGTAATCTCTTTCTTTTTTTTCGAGCGCAATTCTTTTTTTTCTTTCTTTTTCAGGCTCCATTCCTATTTTTATTTTAAATATCTGTCTTAAACTACTCATGATTTTCTTGGATTTAATTTCACTTTTTTCTTTAAATAATTATTAGGTTTATTATTTAATAGTTTATTATTATCCTTAAAGATATCTTGTATAGGCCTATTAAAGTTTACTTGTATAGGCTTATCAAATATTGTTATATACCTATTCAAGATTTCTTTAGTACCCTTATCTCTGTATAAATGCCTTTTTATATACCCAAATTCTTCTAGTTGTTTAAGCCAAAAATTAATTGACTGTGTAGATACTTTGTACAAGTTTTCAAAGTATCTATTTGTTGCATAACAAAAACCAAGTTGATTCGTTAATGAAGTTATTTCTGAGAATAAAATTTTTGCATTTGGTGTTAGTCTTTTATCATACCTAACAGGTGCAGGTAAAATAGCGTAATAAGAAGGTTCTTTCGATTCCATTATTAAGAACTTTTAACTAAACTTTTATTATTTCTAGCATACTCAAGAAGTTTCTTTTTAGAATAAAAAATAGGTCTTCCGATACGCATATAAGCATCTCTTGGTATTTTACCCGATTTTCGCCAATCAATGATTGTGGTAACACTAATCCCTAAAAGTACAGAAGCTGCTTTTTGGGAAAGTTTTTCGTCATCAGCTGGAATTGAAGAATCAACTAGTTCTGTTTGTCTTATTTCATTTATTACTAGACGAACTGCTCTTACTAAATCGTCTTTACTGTGTGTGTAGAATAATACGTTTGCCATCTTAATTTGTTTTAACTAGACTGAATCTCAATCTATGTTTAGATGTAGCAAATTTCATTAAAGTTCACAAAAGTGACAATGGACTAAAAAAAACTGTTACTAAAATTACCTTTCTTAGAAAGGGTTTTAGAGCTTTTTTTATTTTAAAAATTGTGAAAAGTGTTATTTCTACTTAAAATTATGTTTTATTTTATGAAGTTTAACAGCAGAAGAAATAGGAGTGTATTTTGAGGAATTTTTACTTCCCTTTATAAAATGCTGATTAAAAATTTTTCTATTATTTGCAACAGAATTATTAGAGTTTTTTTCCTCGCAATAAAAATTATTTGCTATAATTTTTGAAGCTAATAATGGATTAAAATTATTAAAGCATTTTTCATTTTGCATAATTATTATGATTGCTCTGATATTATTAATTTCTATAGCAGTAAGGTTCTCTAGAATAGGATGTTTTTTTAAATAAATAAAAGGATATTTTGTATCATATTTTGTAACACGTGATTTATAAGAAAACTTAGGGTGTCTTTTTTTATCAAATTCAAAAGATAATAAAATTGAATTAATAATTCTTCTCTCAAATTTAGTATCTATAATAAACCCACTCAAAAGAGGCGTTTTTCCATCATAAGGTACAATTAAGAATTTTTTAAATAACCTATAAATTTTCTTTGGAGAAATTACACTTTTTAATTTCAGCTTATTTGTAATTTCTCTAGATTCTATTTTTTCAGATTCTAATTTATGAACTTCTTGAGATTTTTTTAGCCTCTCTATAATTTTCTTTGTATGCCTCATTAATTAATTTTCTGACATATCTACATTATTCCAAGTGTTATCCATTTCTTTTCTTTTAAAATCCTCTGCAATTTTAACGTAACGTCTAAAGCTTTCCTCTTTCTTATGACCTGTAATATCCCTAACAACCATTTCTTTCATTCCAAGAATTAAGGAATTCGTAACAAAAGTTTTACGTGCAGTATGCGAAGTAATTAATTCATATTTCGGTACAGTTTTTTCTATTCTTTTTTGACCTACATATCTGGTTTTCGTAATCATAGTGTCAATCTCAACTATTTTACAACATTCTTTAATATACTTATTTAATTTCTGGTCAGAAATAACAGGTAAGGGTTCATGTATTGTATCTTTATATCTCTCTAAAATCTCTCTAGAAAACTTATTTAAAGGTATTTTAGTGTTGATTGCTTTTGTCTTTTGAACAGTAATTAACAAGTAATCCTTTTTGACATTTGATGGCTTTAGAGCCTTGTAATCTGATATCCTTAAACCTGTTACCGAATTAAAGACGTACATGTCACGAACTTGGTTTAATCTCGGTGATTCAAAATCATGATTATAAAGCTTCATTAATTCATCCATAGTTAAATAGATGATTTCGGTTTCATCTTCTCTAGCTTTAAATTTCTTATACTTAAGATTATTGTGATATTCTTTATCTAAAGACCAATTCATAAAAGTTTTTAAAACCTTTATAATGAATGCGAAGTAGCTATTTTTGTTTTTTCTTTCCGTGAATGTATAATCCTGTAATTTCTCAAAAAATGTACTATCAATAGAATCAAATAATAACCTTATTCCAGAATATGATTCAAAATCTTTAAGAAAATTTATTGTTGTAACATAAGATTTAATTGTTCTTGCTGTTTTTATAGACTTACTTGAATCTTTAAATTCTTCAAAAGTTGGAAAAAACTCATGGGTAAGATTTACTTTATCTAATCCATTTTCAAGCTTCTCTAAAATATAATCTTTAGTAGGGTTGATATTGTTTAGCAAAATGTATCTAAACAATTTCTTTATTTCATCCTCTCTTTCGTCAATTATCTTATTGTATTCAATGTGATAGTTGTAAGGGCTATTTTTCCTTGGAGAATTAAGACGTTCACTTCTTTTATCCCAAAAGGATTCTTTACAGTTAACACCTTTAATCACTTTAAATATTTTACAGTCTTTAGCAGTAATTAACATTCTAACTGGCATTAACCCTTCTTTATTAGCCTTATCCTTTCTTAAATGAAATGAAACTTTCATAAATATACAATTTGATACAAATATATAAAAGAGGGCAATTAAAAGGGCTACCTATTTAAATAAAATTTGATAAAAATTGATTTCAGTTAAATTAATTAAATTCTACTATACAATATTTAAAGGGTTTAAAAGAGATTAAACACGTTTAAAAAATAAGGTACTCCCACCTTGAGTACCAAAAAAACCTCAACTATTATAGTTGAGGTTTTTTTATTGGATAAAACAATTGAAATTTTGAATACGCTTTGATAATCAAATTTATCTAAAAAATTAGAACGATTATTTACGTAAACTTTACAAACTTAATATCTCTATTTTCTATTGATAACAAGTACCAAAAAACTTAAATAGGTTTCTGATAATATTCTGAAGTGCAATACCCAAGTAAACAATAATACCGCACATTTGTAAGAAAATAATAATTTAGATATTCTAATTTCTGATTTTCATCAAGCAAAGAAAAATCTTTTTCTAGCAAATTAAAAATAGCTTCCTCTTCTTGTTTAGAGATCGAAAAATATTCCTCGACTACTGTTTGAATATCACTTTCGTTCGCTTTTAAGACTTCTTTGTTTAATAAACTCTGATAGTTTTTTTCAAATTCTAAATACCCTGCTTTAAAAATCTGCTGATTTTCTTTAGAAACCGTATGATATAACATTTTATCAATAAACGCTGTATGGTTTATATTTGCATTAAAAATCGGCAAAATAACATCTACTAAATGATCTATAACAAAAGATTGTTCTTTTGATAAAAATAAATAATTAACATCAACACTACTTGTAGTACAAGATGCAAAAACACTAAGTATAGAAGGCGTGATTACGAAACCACCAATAGCCAAAGACATGTTTTTTAATGCATTTCTTCTATCCATCTTTATGAATTTTGCTTTTTAAACAGTTGTATTGCATGATTTGCTGCTCTTGCCGTTAAAGCCATATATGTTAAAGATGGATTTTGGTTACCAGAAGAAGTCATACAAGAACCATCGGTTACATACACATTTGGCACATTATGAATTTGGTTATTTTTATTTAAAACAGACGTTTTTGGATTATTACCCATTCTTGCTGTTCCCATTTCATGAATTGCATGACCAGGAACAAAAGCATCTTCGAATCCTTTTACATCAGAAAAACCTGCTTTTGTTAGCATTTCTATGGCTTCCTTTTTCATATCTACTCTCATTCGTTTTTCATTCTCTTTAAACTCACAATCAAACGTAATTGTAGGCAAACCCCATTCGTCTTTTTTATTGTAATCCAAGACAATTTTATTTTCATGATATGGAAGACATTCTCCAAAACCGATAATTCCTATTCGCCAAGGACCTTGCTTTTTTAGACTTTCTTTTAATTCTAAACC
This sequence comes from Polaribacter atrinae, assembly GCF_038023995.1. Taxonomy (NCBI): domain Bacteria; kingdom Pseudomonadati; phylum Bacteroidota; class Flavobacteriia; order Flavobacteriales; family Flavobacteriaceae; genus Polaribacter; species Polaribacter atrinae. The sequence goes on along the minus strand of NZ_CP150660.1, from coordinate 2,579,399 downwards.
AAAATTCAATTCTTTTATAAGATGTTTCCAATCTCTTCTACTTGCTGCTCCCTGAAAAGAATAACCTCTTAGATATTCTTTTTTAGATTTTTCATCACCCAAATTCTGAAAACGAACAATATGAAAACTAGTAGGTCTCGTATTTTCATAACCAACACCTTTAAAGCCACTATGAGTTCCTGTTGCTCCTACTCTAAAATGATGGTCCATTAAATTATGTCCTAACTCACCAGAATCGTTCCCTAATCCGTTAGGGAAGCGTTTCGATTTAGATTGCATTAATATGCTTGTAGATGCAACTGTAGAAGCGCAACAGAAAATAATTTCTGCATAATAAATGTACACCACTTTGGTTAGTGTATCTATAACTTTAACACCTGTTGCTTTCTTTTTTTCATCATCATAAATAATTTCATAGGCAATAGAATTTGGTCTTAACATCATATTCCCTGTTTTGTTTGCCGCAGGTAGTGTAGATGAATTACTACTAAAATACCCCCCCAAAGGACAACCTCTCATGCATCTATTTCTATTGACGCACGCATGTCTATTCTCATGAACACTTTTCCCTGTAATATTAGCAAACCTACCCATAGTTAAAAATCGATTCTCGTAATTTTCACCTATCTTATTTTTAAATTCTTGCTCTACACAATTCAACGGAAAAGCAGGCGAAAAATGACCATCTGGCAATTGCGGTAGGTTTAAAGCCTCACCACTTACACCAATAAACTTTTCTACATACGTGTACCAAGATGCAATGTCTTTATACCTAATAGGCCAATCTATCGCAATATTTTCCTTTTTATTTGCAGTAAAATCTAAATCGCTTAACCTTAATGATTGTCTGCCCCAAGTTAGAGAGCGTCCGCCAACTTGATACCCTCTAATCCAATCGAACCTTTTGGTTTCATTATAAGGATGTTTTAAATCGTTTACAAACCAATGTTTATATGCTTGGTTGGTAACAAAGCCTGTTCTAGCTTGTTTGCCCTGTTTCTCTATATCTTCGTTAGATGACTTATTACTATAATCTAACTCCCATATTTCTGCATTAGCTGTTTTATAATCTGTAATATGGGTTACATTTCTACCTCTTTCTAACACCAAAGTTTTTAAACCACCTTCACAAAGTTCTTTTGCTGCCCATCCGCCAGAAATTCCAGTTCCTATTACAATTGCATCAAAAGTATTTTTGTTTTTACTCATATTATTTATCACAAATTGATGTTTTCTATAATTGATTTAAAATAAAAGCCAAAGATAAGTAGTCAAAGAGGGTACAATTCCGTCAAAAAAGTAGCCTAATTCGTTTTTTAATTGATATTCATTTTTTTTTCTTTAGAATTGCCATAGAAGTAAAAAAACAACAACAAAAACCATTTATAGAAAACAATTACTATGTTAAAATCGACACTAATTACAGCACAAATTACCCTAAAAAATTTCAATTTTAAAGGCGCTTTTTATGTTTTGATGTTATTATTATTGAGCAATTCTATTCTAGGACAACAACTAGATCCTATTACGGATTATAAAAGCTATATAGAAAATGAAAAGGTAATTTCTGAAAACAAATTAGATACTCATAGTTCCTTTACCTCTTTTACTTCAGAAAAAAATGCACTGTCTAATACCAAAATATTTACACTAAATTTAGACGGAATTTGGCAATTCAAATGGGTAAAAAACCCTAAAGATAGACCTGTAACTTTTATGAATCCTGATGAAAATACAGCCGATTGGGAAACGATAAAAGTACCTTCTAATTGGGAAGTAGAAGGTTTTGGAGTGCCTATTTATGTAAATCATCAATATGAATTTGCAGATTACAAAGCCCCCATAGCAGAAGATATGGAACTTATAAATGGAGTGTATCCAAAAAACCCTGGTAATGTGCCAGACAATTACAATCCGGTTGGTTCTTACCGAAGAACATTTACTGTTGCCGCTAACTGGAGCGATAAAGAAATGTTTTTACACATTGGCGCAATAAAATCTGGTGGATTTGTTTGGATAAATGGCAAATATATTGGGTATTCTCAAGGCAGTAAATTACCAGCAGAATTTAATGTTACTAAAGCAATAAAACCAGGAAAAAACACAATTGCAATACAAATTTTTAGATGGACAGATGGTTCGTATTTAGAATGTCAGGATTTCTGGAGAATAAGCGGAATTGAACGTAGTATATCTCTTTACGCACAACCTAAAACACGTATTCAAGATATTGAAGTGAAATCGGTTTTAGATAGCGCTTACGAAACTGGTGTTTTTGAAAGTAACATTTCTATTGAAAATCACACCTCAAAAAAACAAAAAATTAGTGTTCATTATAAAATTTTAGACGACAAGAATGAGGTTGTACTTACTAAAGAAGTAAAAGCAAATTCTTTAAATAGTAAAAAAGCAGTTGTTAATTTTAAAGGATTAATTAAAAATGTAAAACAATGGAGTGCAGAGCATCCAAATTTATATACGTTATTAGTTGAATTAAAAGATAAAAAAGGCAAAACGTTGGAAGTAATTCCTCAAAAAATAGGCTTTAGATCTGTAGAAATTAAAAATGGATTGCTTTTAGTAAACGGACAACGAATTACCTTAAAAGGTGTAAATACGCAAGAACACAACCCAGAAACAGGGCATGTGGTACCAGAATCTCAAATTTTAAGAGACATTCAACTTTGGAAAGAAAATAATATTAATGCAGTTCGTTTAAGCCATTATCCGCAACAAAGAAGATTTTATGAGTTGTGTGATGAATACGGAATTTATGTTGTTGATGAAGCAAATATTGAGTCTCATGGTATGTATTATGGAGAGCATTCTTTGGCTAAAAAAGCAACTTGGGAAAATGCCCATGTAGACAGAATGGTAAGAATGGTGCAACGTGATAAAAACCATGCATCCGTTATTATTTGGTCTATGGGAAATGAAGCTGGTAACGGAATTAACTTTTACGCAGGTTACAAAGCCATAAAAGCAAATGACGCTACAAAAAGACCTGTACAATACGAACGACCATATAAAGATGAAGATGGTAGTTTGTTAGATATGGATTGGAATACCGATATTATTGTACCCCAATATCCGTCTCCTGCAACTTTCGAATACATTGGAAAGCACAAAACAGACAGACCATTTATACCAAGTGAATATGCACATGCAATGGGAAATAGTACAGGTAATTTTCAGGATTATTGGGATGTTATTGAACAATATGATAATTTACAAGGAGGTTTTATCTGGGATTGGGTAGATCAATCTATTTGGAAAACAAATAGTAAAGGTGAAAAGTATTATGCTTTTGGTGGTGATTATGGCGAAAATATGCCAACAGATAACTCTTTTTTAAACAACGGAATTGTATTTCCAGACAGAACACCTCAACCTGCCTTATATGAAGTTAAAAAAGCGCATGAATTTATCAACTTTAAAAATAGCGGCTATACCAAAAAAGATCAATTAAGAATTTTTATAGAAAACTTATACGATTTCACCAACTTAAACACATTTGATTTTGTTGCAAAAATTAAAGGTGATGGAAAGATTTTAAAAACAATAAAAATTAATTCAATAGACGTAGTACCACATATTGGTAAATTGGTAAGAGTAGATTTAAATGATGTACAATACAAAGAAAATACAGAATATTTTCTTGAAATAAGTGCCTTAACAAAAGATAGATGGGGCATTCTACCAAAAGGTTATGAAGTTGCACACGAGCAATTTAACTTAACCAAAAAGTATCAAAAAAGTGTTTCTGAAATTAAAAACTCAACAACACTAAACATCCATAAACAACCAAACGGAATTAAAGTTTCTAATAGTAATATAGATCTTTATTTTAGTAAAGACGAAGGAAGAATAACAACTTATAAATACAAAGGAAAAGAATTATTAAAAGAAGGAAAAGGACCAAAACCTAATTTTTGGAGAGCCGTTACAGATAATGATTTTGGAAGCCAAATGCACGTTAAAAATATAGAATGGAAAAAGGCTTCTTTATTTTCTAAAGTAGTAAAATTAGAGGCTTCTACATTAGACAACGGTAGCGTGTTTTTAAATGTAGTTTATGAATTACCAGGCGTAGAAACTACATTTGTTTCTAAGTATACAATTTACGGAAACGGTGTTGTAAAAATAGATAACACCCTAAATACTACAGAATATGGAGCAGATATACCAAGAATTGGTATGCGCATGCAACTTTTAAAAGAATTTGAAGAAATAACTTTTCTTGGAAGAGGTCCTTGGGAAAATTACCAAGACAGAAATAGTGCCGCATTTGTAGATGTTTATAACTCTAAAGTAAAAAACCAATATGTACCTTATATTAGACCTCAAGAAAACGGCTACAAAACAGATGTACGTTGGGTTGCCTTAGCAAACACAAATAATACAGGTTTATTAGTTCTTACAAATAACATTAAAAAAGGATTAGGTATTAGTGCTTTGCACATGCCAAATGAAGATTTTGATACTACTGCAGGATTGTCTTATGGCGGAAACACTAAAATTAATAAAGAGTATCAAATAGACGGAATCCCAAAAATAAACGCTTCTAAACACACTATTGATATTAAAGAACAAGATTTGGTACAATTAAATATCGATTTAGCACAACGAGGAGTTGCTGGTGATGATAGTTGGTATTCTAAACCACAAGAAAAATATTTAATTAAAGGCGATAAGAAACACAATTACAGCTTCTATTTAATTCCTTTTGAAAATAGTGATAAAGATGCTTTAATAGAAAAAAGCAAAATGTATATTGGAGAGTAATTTCATTATAAGAATGAAACCTCAAAGTTTTTAAAACCTTTGAGGTTTCACAAAATTAGATTTAAATGTTATTCGAAGTCCAAGATATCTATGTTGTATTCTTTTAAATACTCCTCCATATCTTTAGCTGTATTTGCCTTATTTTTAAAAGACTTAGGAGTCGCATTAAATTGCGATTTAAAACTTTTTGAAAAATATTTAGGGTTGTTAAAACCAACCATATAAGCAACTTCAGAAATATTATATCCGTATTTGGCTAATAAAACGGCCGCTTTATTTAAACGCGTTTGTCTAATATAATCAATAAGACTCAACCCTGTTAGCGAAGAACATTTTCTATACAAACTAGAATGACTCATATTTAATTTATCGGATAATTCCTCTACCTTAAAATTAGAATCACTTAGGCGTTCATTTACAATTTTATTAAAACTTTCTAAAAAGAGTTCATCTTGCGATTTTTCTATTTTTATTTTAGGGTTACTTATTAATTCTTTTCTATATTTAGATATAATTGAATCGTTTGCAGCAATTATATTATTAATTTTCAACAATAATTCGTTGGAATTAAAAGGTTTATTTATATACTCAATTGCCCCCGTTTTTAAACCCGTAATTTTTGCTTGGGTAGAGTTTTTTGCTGTTAATAAAATTACAGGAATGTGTTTTGTTAAATTATCTTTAGATAACACTTCACACATTTCTATACCATCCATTTCTGGCATCATTACATCACTAATTATTAAATCTGGTAGGTTATTTTTGGCTAAATAACTACCTTCTCTACCATTTTCTGCGAGTATAACATTGTACTCCTCTAACAATAAATCTTGTAGAAAGTTTTGTAACTCAAAATTATCTTCAACAATTAAAATTGTCTTTTTAGTTTTGTTAATAGTACTTTTTACTACAGGTTCTTTTACCAAATTTGTTTCTAATGAAATACTTTTAACAATCTCTTTTTTACTTGATGTAATTTTTTCATCATCAGAATAAGAATCTTCAGAAACCGGTAATTTAAATGTAAAAGTGGTGCCTTCAGACTTAGAGCTATCTACTTTAATTCTTCCTTTGTGTAAAGTTACCAATTCTTTGGTAAGTGCTAAACCTATCCCCGTTCCTTTTGCTTCATTTTTGTTTGTAGATCTATAGAATAATTTAAAAATATCTTCTAACTCCTCTTTTGGAATTCCGCTACCAGAATCTGATATAGAAATTTTTAAAACTTCCTTTTTATTTATGGGTTTAACCGTTAATATAATATTCCCTTCTTTAGGGGTGTATTTAAAAGAGTTTCCTAAAATATTATATAAAATATGTTCCATTTTATCTTTATCATACCAAATATCTCCAATATTATTAGGACAATTTATTGTAAAATCAATATTTTTAATTCTTGCTAATTCTTTAAAGGACAAAGAAACCTGGTCTATGTTTTCTTTTAAGTTATTTTGTGTTACGGATAATTTTAACCTATTTAAATCTTTATTTCTAACCAAAGTTAAATCTCTAGCAATTCTAGATAACCTACGTGCATTGTTTGCAATAATCTGTAAACGTTCTTTAAGAAGCAAATCTCCATTGAGTTCTGCCTTTTCTAGCATATTGTCTATAGGTCCAAGAATTAGAGTTATTGGTGTTTGAATTTCATGAGACATTTTTGTAAAGAAATTCATTTTTGCTTTATTAAACTCTTTTTCTTGTCGTCTACTAATTTTATTTATTAATAATTTTCTTCTAATTAAAAACCATTTAGAAAGGGTAAAAATGATGATAAATAGAATTAACAAGTAAAAGACATAAGCATAAGAATTTCTCCAGAATGGTGGTGATATTGTAATCCTAATTTGCTTATTCAAAACCTGTAACGGTTGATTAATTTCATTAGCTTTAATCTCGAAAAGATATTCACCTGAAGGTATGTTTGTATACGTTGCAGAAACTTCTGAATAGGTAGATTTCCATTCTTTATCAAAACCTTTTAAACGATAAGAATAGTTATAATTCGGATTAATAATATTACCAATAGCTGCAAATTGAATGGTAAAAGAAGATTGATTGTATTTTAAATTTAAATGATCAACATTAAAAATTTCCGAAGTTATTTGTTCTGGAATAATCTGTTTTGCGGGTTTGTTTAAAATATCAATACTTGTAACAAATAGATTTGCTTCTATGGGTTTTCTAATAGGAAGTTTCTCTAATTTTTCAGGATTAAAATAATTAATTCCTTTAGCACCTCCAAAATAAACTTGACCTTCTTTATCTTTAAAACCACTTCTTAATATATAAGGCTCTTCTTGAAAACCTTCGGATGAATAATATGAAGTTATCTCTTTTTTCTCTGTATTAAAATGATGAATACCCTGAAAAGAACTCAACCATAGATTAGTTGAATCTTGTGCTTCTATAGCTGCAAAAGTGTGTTTTTTATTTGGAAATAAATTTTTAAACTCATAAAAAGTGGCTGTTTTTGTATTGAATAGTTTAAGCTCAAAACTCTGATTGATAAACCAGATCTCTCCTTCTTTACCTAAACTCATATCTAAAATTCTAGGCAGCGGACTCTCATTTTTATCAACATAATGCGTAAATGTAGATTGTACTAAGTCTTTACTATTTTCATTAAATCTATAAAGCCCTCCATTCTGTTGCCCCAGCCAAATGGTATTGTTGTGATCTTCTATAATACTTTCTACAACCACACCATTTAAAGCATCTTGCTTATTATTAAAGCTCGCTAATAATTTTTCGTCTTTAGAATAGATATTTAAAGATACAATAGAACCTACCCAAATACGCCCCTTAGAATCTTTAAATACGCTTCTAACATCTTTTGCTTTTTGGTTAAGCTTGTTAATTACAGGTATCTTTGAAAATAGTGCTTTTTTAGCATCAAATTTCCAAAGTCCATTTCTATAAGTTCCAAACCAAAGATCTGCATCATCATCTTCTGTAATAGATTGAATATAAAAATTATTATCAATATCATTAAAATATTCTTTTGGCTTTTTATTCTTTTCAAGCCTAGTTAATCCATTGCCATCTGTACCTATCCACAAAGTTTCTTTATTACTTTTATAGATACTTAAAACTCTAATGGGAGTGCTAGAAATTGATCCTTTATGATAATTAACGTTGTTATTTTCTTTCGGAATTACGTTTGTATGACCATGATTGGTTACTAGCCAAATATTTTTCTGCAAATCTTCACTAATATTCATTATTGTATTACTACTAATAGAAAAATGATTTGGAAATTTATTCTTATAAACTAAGATCTCACCCGTTTTACTATTAATTTTATACAAACCACCACCATCTGTACCACACCAAATAAAACCATTTGAATCATAAAAAATACTAATAAAAAATTCCTTGACAATTCCTTTCGTTTTACCATTTAAAAAACTGTATTGTATAAATGTTTTTCGTTTTATATTGTACACAAATAAACCGTGAGCCTCAGTACCCATCCAAAGTTTACCTTCATCATCTGCCTCTAAAACAATATTTCCTGGATACCCAGTATAATCTCCAATAATTTCTTCTAGACGTTTAGTCTTTAAAGAATAGTTAAAAACTTTTCCATCATAAGTACTTATAAAAAACTCTTTTTCTCCATCAAAATCGATACTTGAAATTCGTTTTTCTGTTTTATTGGTATTGAGAATTGTACAAATATATACTGCCTCGTTCTTATAAATAGTATAAATTTTACCTGAAGTTGTGGCTAATAAAAGCCCTTTTTTTATTGGTTTAATAATTTCTACAGACTCCTTTATTAAATAATCTAGAGTAGTAAAAACTCCATTTCTAGAGTTGTATTTAGTTAAAAGACCTTTAGTCGTTTTTATCCAAATATTATTATAGTAATCCGTACAAATTTGATGTATTCTATCGTTTGAATCTACTTCTGGAAAAACCTCCTTTTTATCAATAAAATTATAGGAATAGCCATTGTATCTTAAAATTCCAGCTCCACTAGACATCCAAATATTACCTATTGAGTCATGTGCAATTTGACTGATACCAATTTTTTTATTTTTATAAAGAGGACTTATGTGTTTTATATTCAAATTACTTTGCCCATTCACACGAACAACAACACCAATTATAAACATCACAAAAAATAAAAAGCACCTCTTTTTAAAACCCATATTTAATAAAATTATAACATCAAATATACCATAAAAGTATTTTTAATTTTATAAAATCACTTGAAAGTACAAGAGAATAAAGGTGTTTAAATTATTCACAAAAGTACACTTATCAGTCAATAGTTAAATTTTGACTGTAAATAATGCCTTATCTGGCTGAAAAAATATAGTTCTAATACTCCTAAAAAAACCATATTTGTAGAGTATAACTTTAACATTGTGTAAACATGAAATCAAACTCAAGAAGATCTTTTATAAAAAAAGCAGCAATTGCAACAGCAGGATTATCCATTCTACCTGGTGTATCATTTGGCTCAGATTTCAATTTGAAAAAGGATAAATTAAAAATTGCTTTTATTGGTGTAGGTTTAAGAGGAACAAATCATTTAAACAATGCATTACAAAGAAAAGATACGGAAGTTGTGGCTATTTGCGATTTAGACCAAAAGAGAATAGACATGTCTTTAGAGTTAATTAAGAAAGCAGGTCAGAAAGCTCCAAAAGTATTTGGTAAAGATGATTACGACTATAGAAACCTTTTAGATTTAAAAGAAATAGATGCTGTAATTATTTCAACTCCATGGTTGTGGCATACAAAAATGGCAGTAGATTCTATGAAAGCTGGTAAATACACTGGTTTAGAAGTATCTGCAGCAAACACTTTAGAAGAATGTTGGGACCTTGTAAATACACACGAAGAAACAGGATCTCATTTAATGATTCTAGAAAATGTAAATTATCGTAGAGATGTTTTAGCCGTATTAAATATGGTAAAACAAAATGTTTTTGGAGATTTGTTACATTTTAGATGTGGTTATAGACACGATTTAAGAGGTGTAAAATTTAACGATGGAAAATCTGCTTATGGAAAAGGTGCCGAATTTGGAGAAAAAGGAAATTCTGAATCTGCTTGGAGAACACAACATTCTTTATTAAGAAATGCAGATGTATATCCAACCCATGGTTTAGGCCCTGTAGCTGTAATGGCAGATATAAATAGAGGAAATCGCTTAGTTTCTTTAACGTCTCATGCTACTAAAGCAGTAGGTTTAAATAAATACATAAAGGAAACAGGTGGAGAAAATCATCCAAACGCAAAATTAAAATGGAAACAAGGAGATATTATAACTTCTACCATAGAAACTGCTAATGGAGAAACTATTATTGTAACCCATGATGTAAACTCACCAAGACCTTATTCATTAGGTTTTGAAGTACAAGGAAGCCAAGGTGTTTCTGAATTCGATTACCATACTCAAAGAATACATATAGAAGGCACTACAAAACCTCATGTATGGGAAGGAATGGATGAATGGTTAGAAAAATACGATCACCCATTATGGAAAAAATATGGAGATTCTGCAACCGAAGCTGGCCATGGAGGAATTGACTTTTTTGTATTAAATGCCTTTGTAGAATCTGCTAAAGAAAATATTGCACCACCAATGGATGCTTATGATGCTGCAGCTTGGAGTGCTATTACTCCATTATCTGAATTATCTATAGAAAATAATGGTGAACCTCAAGATTTCCCAGACTTTACAAGAGGAACCTGGATAAAAAGAAAACCATACAACTGGATTAAAGACAGCTATTAAACAAAATTAGATACTAATAAAAGGATCTTATTTTTAAAAAAGTTTAATTATTACAATACTAAAAATAAAAGTAGTCATTAAACCACAAAATACATTAAATTCCCCCTCAATTCTGCACATGATAATGACAGATTTGCTGCATTATCAGAAATTAAAGGATATACATATTAGTCTTTATTTATTATTTGAATTATGTTTGGAATAAAACCTTAAGAAACTTTAAGGTTTTATTCCATTTTTTTTTAATCAAGAAGTTAAGATGACTAAAATTTTAATATTACATTTAAACGAGATTTTATGTAAAAAATTGCAGGCTCATAGCCAGAAAGGTATCAATGATTCTGCTACAAAACAAAAGAACATATTGATAAAACCGTAAAAAATAAAGATAATTGAATAGTATTACCTAATTTTCAAATAAAAAAAACTAAAAATAAAAAACATCAATCCTCTAAATATGTTTCTATATTTTCACTAGTAATAATATCTATTGGCAATAAACTTTTAGAGGGTATTTCTTTGTTAAACAGAAAGAATTCTACAAGGTAAGTCAATCCTAAATACACTTGCTTTTTAGGATTTTGATGAATCAAAAAATGAATAATATCGTCTTTTAAATATTGAATATTTTCTTCCAACAAATCGTATCCAATAAGTTTTACATTACTCAAATTTTTACTTTTAATAAATTCTGCAACTTCGTAAACTTTAGAAGTGGTCACAAATATAGCATCCGAATAAAAAGAAGCAGAAAAGATTGAATCTAGATTATTTGCAAGGTCAGATTGTTTAGAATTATGGGTTACAATTTTATAATCAGAATTTTTTATTTCACTAAAATAATTTCTAAAACCCTTTTCCTTTTCTTGCATGTGAATAGAGTTATTAAAATCTTCATCAACATGAATAATATCTATTGTTGCATTTTTTTTGATGATCATTTTTAACAATCCTGCAGCTATTCTTCCACTTTTAAATAAATCTTGACCAACAAAATTCTTTGTATTTTCAATTTCTAATTGATTGTTAAATTTGCTAACAATAATATTTTTAAGAGCATATTTATTAATAATATCTACTGTTTCCTTATAAAATAAAGGAGCCAATAAAACAGCATCTGGAGATAATGCTAACACTTTATTATTAATCTCTACAAAAGAATCTACATTATTAGGATGAAAAAAGAAGGGCTCTATAAAAACACCAAAAGACCCAAACTCATTTACAGCCTCAACAATCCCCTCATAACACGGAAGCCAAAAAGCATCTTTGTTATAATCGGGCAAAACAACACAAATATGATAATTTTTTGTATTCTTTAAACTTCTAGCAAGCAAGTTAGGTTTATAGTCTATTTCATTTAAAACAGCAGTAACCTTTTCTAAAGCTATTGCCGATACTTTACCTCTTTTATGAATAACTCTATCTACCGTTCCTTTAGATACGCCTGCTAATTCTGCAATATTTTTAATGGTATATTTCTTCATCAAGGCAAATATATATATTTTTGTTTCAATAATTGTGTTCGAGCACATTTTATTAAGAATCTCTTGGCTACACAAGATAAAATCTATATTTTTGTTTCAATCAGAAATGAATACAACCCAACAAAAACAACAATACCGTCTAAACATCAACTAATTATGAAGACACTTGACAAACCTACATTAGTAATTCTAGCAGCAGGAATGGGTAGCAGATACGGTGGCTTAAAGCAAATGGATACGTTTACACCAGAAGGTGATACCATTATAGACTTCTCTCTTTTTGATGCAATTCAAGCTGGTTTTGGCAAAGTAGTTTTTATCATAAGAAAAACTTTTGAAAATGACTTTAAGACTCTTTTTAATAAAAAGTTAGCAGGTAAAATAGCCATAGAATATGTCTTTCAAGAATTAGAAAACGTACCTGAAAAATATAGAAATCCAGAAAGGGTAAAACCTTGGGGAACAGGCCATGCTTTATTAATGACCAAAGATGTAATAAAAGAAAATTTTGCCATTATAAATGCAGACGATTTTTACAGTAGACAAGCTTTTGTTGCCATTGCAGAACAGTTAAGAAATACAGATAAAAACAGTTATGACTTTAGTATGGTCGCTTATTCTTTAAAAAACACAGTTTCAGATAATGGTTATGTTTCTAGAGGAGAATGTACTGTTGATGATAAAGGCTTTTTAACTGATGTAACCGAAAGAGTTAGAATTGAAAAAATTGACGGAGCTTTAAAAAGTGAAGATGATAACGGAAAAATGCTTCCTATTGATGAAAACACAATTGTTTCTATGAATTTTTGGGGTTTTACACCTAAATGTTTTGAGTTTGGTGATGCTTTGTTTTTAGACTTTTTAGAAAAAACTAAAGAAAACTTAAAAGCAGAATTTTATTTACCAACCATTGTAAATAAAATGTTAGCCTCTAAAAAAGCCTCTGTAAAAGTACTAGAATCAGACTCTAAATGGTTTGGAGTTACCTATAGTGATGATAAGGAAAAAGCGCAAATAGAGATTAATAAACTGAAAGAAAACGGAGTATATCCAACTAAATTATGGAACTAATATGAATACAGAAACTATCATCTCTATTTTTAATGAGTTTGATCATCAATTTAATTATAAAAGTCATTCAGAATTAAATTCTGGACATATTAATGATACTTTTTTAATAAAAACAGATGGCGGTATTAATTATATTCTTCAAAGGATAAATCAAATTGTTTTTAAAGATGTTCCTGGTTTAGTAAACAACAAAGTATTAACAAGCAATCATATTAGAAGCAAATATCCGAAGGCATCAAACGAAGCTTTAAATAATACCGTTTTAAGTTTTGTAAAAGCCAAAAACAGTACTTTATATTATTATAATAAAGGAATCAATTTCTGGAATGTGATGATTTTTATTGATGATAGCGTTACCCATGAAATTGTAAATAACAAAGAGATTGCTTACGAAGGCGGAAAACTTTTAGGAGATTTTTTAAACCTAACAGCAGATTTTGATAGTAGCCAATTAATAGATGTGATTCCCAATTTTCACAACATGTCTTTTCGCTATAAACAATATGCCTCTTCTATACAAAGTGCTTTAAAAAGTCGCTTAACAAAAGCCGCGAAATACATACAAATCGTTGCCGATTTAAAAGAAGAAATGCACATTCTTCAGAATTTAAAAGATGCTGGTAAAATTCCTATTAGAGTTACACATAACGATACCAAAATATCTAACTCGCTATTTACGCAAGACAACAAAGGTATTTGTATGATAGATACAGATACGGTAATGCCAGGTATTATTCATTATGATTTTGGTGATGCAATAAGAACCATTTGCAACACAGCAGCAGAAGATGAAACAGACTTATCTAAGGTAGCATTTAATTTAGAGTACTACAAAGCATATGAAAAAGGGTTTTTAGAAAAAACAAAAGACACCTTAACAGAAATAGAGTTAAAATATTTGCCGTTAGCAGCAAAAACAATGATTTTTATAATGGCTTTGCGTTTTTTAACAGACTATTTAAACAATGACATCTACTACAAAACAACCTATGCCGAACATAATTTAGACAGAGCAAAAAATCAATTTAAATTGATAGAGAGCTTTTCTGAAAAATTAAAATTCTAAATTGACAAACTAATTAAATAACACAAGCTAATTTAAACCTTATGAGCACGACTACAAAATCTCAAAACAACCTAGTCCCAATTATGATTATTGGAGGACTCTTCGCAATTTTCGGTTTTGTAACCTGGATAAACGGAGCCTTAATTCCATTCATGAAAACAATTAATGAACTTACGGAAACGCAGGCTTATTTAGTAGCTACAGCTTCTTATATTTCATTTGTAGTAATGGCATTACCAGCCTCTTATATTATTTCTAAAACAGGGTATAGAAATGGTATATCATTAGGTTTAGCAATTATGGCAATTGGTGCATTGGTTTTTATACCCGCAGCTGAAGCACGTACTTATTGGATGTTTTTATTAGCCATTTTTATTCAAGGTATTGGAATGACAATTTGCCAAACTGCAGCCAATCCGTATATCACAATTTTGGGCCCAATTGAAAGTGGTGCAAAACGAATGGCAATGATGGGAATTGCAAATAAAGTTGCAGGAGCTTTAGGATCTATAATTTTTGGTGCGTTATTATTATCTGGTATAGATGATGTAAATGAGAAAATAGGAAATGTTTCTGCGGATGAAAAAAACGTTCTTTTAGATACCATGGCAGATAGTGTGCATACACCTTATATTGTAATGGCTGTTGTCTTATTTATTTTTGCTTTACTAATTAGAAAAGCAGCATTACCTAATGTAGAGGCTACTGAAGAAGAAGCATTAGCAGAAGGTGAAACATCGTCATCTAAAACCATATTTCAATATCCACATTTATGGATGGGTGTTTTAGCCTTATTTGTATATGTTGGTGCAGAAGTTATTGCTGGAGATACTATTATTGCTTACGGAATTTCATTAGGCATACCAGCTGCAGATGCAAAATTCTTTACTACATATACCTTAATGGCAATGGTTGTTACCTATGCTTTGGGCGTCTTATTAATTCCCAAATATATACAACAAAAAACAGCGCTTGTAATTAGTGCTATTTTAGGAATTATTTTTAGTACCTTAATTATAACTACCTCAGGATTTACATCTGTTTTATTTGTTGCAGCTTTAGGAGTTTCTAATGCATTAGTTTGGCCAGCAATTTGGCCGTTAACTTTAGACGGATTAGGGAAACATACTAAAACAGCTTCAGCACTTTTAATAATGGCTATTTCTGGAGGTGCAATTATTCCGCCTTTGTATGGACGAATTGTAGAAGCTAATAAACACGAATTAATTACCAATGGCTTACAAGAAGCAGACGCATTAGCAACTGCAGCAACTAGTAGTTATTGGATCTTAATTCCTTGTTATGCAATTGTACTTTTCTTCGCCGTTTGGGGACACAAAATAAAGAACTGGAGCAAACAATAAAAAAAATTCAAACCTAACAAACCACATATTATGTTAAAAAGTACTATAGACAAAGCAACAGGTTTCGAAAAAAGATTCGAAAATATTGGAACTATCGTTTATGAAGACTCTACATCAGCAGCTAAATCAATTGCACAAGAAATTGCAAACCTAATTAAGGTAAAACAATCGCAAAGACAACCGTGTATTTTAGGTTTAGCAACAGGTTCTTCACCAAAAGGTCTGTATGCAGAATTGGTAAGGTTACATAAAGAAGAAGGCCTAAGTTTTAAAAACGTAGTGTCTTTTAATTTAGATGAATACTACCCAATGGAACCAGATTCTATAAACAGTTATGTTCGTTTTATGCAAGAACAATTGTTTAATCACATAGATATTTTACCAGAAAATTGTCATGTTCCAGACGGAACATTGTCAAAAGAAAGTATTAGAGATTATTGTGATCAATATGAAGCAAAAATTGAAGCTTTAGGAGGCATTGATTTACAAATTTTAGGAATTGGAGGAAATGGTCATATTGGTTTTAACGAATCCGGATCTCTTCAAAACTCTAAAACAAGATTGGTTGCCTTAGACCACATTACAAGAGTAGCGGCAAGTGGCGATTTTTCTGGATTAGAAAACACACCAAGAACTGCAATTACTCTAGGAGTTAAAAAAATAATGGAAGCTAAAAGAGTCATTTTAATGGCTTGGGGAGAAAGTAAATCTAACATTATAAAAGCCTCTGTAGAAGCAGAAGTTACTAGTTTAGTGCCTGCATCTTACTTACAAGAACATAGAAATGCAACTTTTATTTTAGATCAAGCGGCAGCTTCTAAATTAACAAGAATTAATACTCCTTGGTTGGTAGAAAAAATTGTTTGGACAGATCAATTAATTAGAAAGGCTGTTTTAAGTTTAGCTCTAAACTTAAAGAAACCTATTTTAATGTTAACTGATGCCGACTACATAGAAAATGGTATGAGTGATTTGTTAGCAGACTCAGGTCCTGCGTATGACATCAACATAAAAATATTCAATAAACTACAAAACACCATTACAGGTTGGCCAGGTGGAAAACCAAATGCAGACGATAGTAAAAGACCAGAAAGAGCAGAACCTGCTAAGAAACGTGTCTTAATTTTTAGTCCTCACCCAGATGATGATATCATTAGTATGGGTGGTACTTTTAAGAGATTGCATGAGCAAGGTCATGAAGTGCATTTAGGATATCAAACTTCTGGTAATATTGCGGTTGCAGATGATGAAGCATTGCGTTTTGCAAGTTTTGTGTGTGATTACAATGAAAAATTCGGAATTGATAATTCTGAAGCAACTACAATTTACAAGAATGCAGCTACCTTTTTAAAGAACAAAAAAGCAAGTGAAATAGATACTCCAGAGGTTCGCTATATAAAAGGATTGATCAGAAAAGGAGAAGCAAGAGCAGCCTGTCATTTTATAGGTTTGCCAGATTTACAAATTCATTTTATGAACCTTCCTTTTTATGAAACAGGAGCTATAAAAAAGAACCCAATTGGTGTTGGAGATGTAGAAATAACCAAAGAATTAATTGAAAAAGTTAAACCACATCAAATATTTGCAGCAGGAGATTTAGCAGATCCTCATGGTACTCATAAAGTATGCTTAGATGCAATTTTTGCAGCCGTAAGAGAACTAAAACCTAAGAAATTTATGAAAGATTGTTGGGTTTGGTTATACAGAGGTGCATGGCAAGAGTGGGGAGTTGATGAAATAGAAATGGCAGTACCAATGGGTCCTGATCAAGTTTTAGAAAAACGAAAAGGAATTTTTAAACATCAATCTCAAAAAGACGGTGTTGTTTTTCAAGGAGCAGATAGTAGAGAGTTTTGGCAACGTGCAGAAGACAGAAATAGAGAAACTGCAGAATTATATGATCAATTAGGGTTGTCTCATTACGCTGCTATGGAAGCGTTTGTAAGATGGCATTATTAGAATATAAATTATTTTAATACCAAAGTAAAAAACCTCAACTGATATCGTTGAGGTTTTTTTAATACATTAAGTAATCATAAAATATTACTATTTTATAACTGATATATCTTTTCCATTAAAATCCACTTCTCTCCTTTCTTAGCCAGCGGAAGACCTTGCTGATATTTCCACATAAGAGCTTCCCATTCTTGTACTTTTACATTATTTTTATCTAGCTCATCTTTCTCTTCAAAAGAAAAAGAAGCATCAACTTCCATAATCATAAACAACCGATTGTGTACATTAAAAATTTCTAGATTTAAAACACCAGCATCAACGATACTTTTAGTAATCTCTGGCCATATTTCTTGATGATATTTTTTGTACTCTCCAATTAGTTTTTCATCATCTTTTAAATCTAAAGCGAAACAATATTTACTCATTTTATTTATAAATTTTCATTGTTCTATATCCGTAAAGTGCAATAAAGCAAAAACAGATAAAAGGTAATATAAATGAAAAGTTGACTCCGCTAAACGGACCAATTTTTCCCATATCTATCATTAATCCTTGTAAAATTGGCATTAAAGCTCCACCTACAATAGCCATAACTAATCCTGCAGCCCCTAAAGCAGAATCTTCTTCACTTAATCCGTCTAAGGCAATTCCGTAAATAGTTGGGAACATTAAAGACATAAATGCTGAGGTTGCTACCAGTAAGTATAAACCTGTAATTCCTTCAATTAAAATAACTCCGGATATGGTTACCATCGCACAAAGTGCGAAAATCATCAGTAATTTTTTTGCATTGATATATTTCATTAAAAAAGTACTGATAAACCTACTTCCTAAGAAAATAGACATGGCAATAATATTATAATTTTGTGCTTCTGCCTTCGAAATTCCTAAATTTCCTGCATACTGAATGATAAACGTCCAACACATAATTTGAGCAGCCACATAAAACAATTGTGCTAAAACACCTTCTTTGTATTTTCCGTTTTTAAACAATCTTTTAAAAGAATCTGCGGCACTAGAGTAAGTTGTATTTGCACTTCTTTTTGGCATTTTAGTTACGGCAATTAAAATAAGCATTGCAATCACAACAAAGCCAAGAATTACATACGGATTTCTAATAATTGCTAAATCATGCGTTCTAATAACTGCTTTTTGAGCTTCATCTAGCGTGCTAAAAATTAACTCACCAGCTTCATTTCTTTTATCAGAATCTAAGGCAACCAAAATAAATTTTGATGCTACAAACATTCCGAATAAAGACCCAATAGGATTAAAAGCTTGTGCTAGATTTAAACGCTGTGTTGCGGTGCGTTCATCCCCCATAGAAAGGATGTATGGGTTTGCGGTGGTTTCTAAAAAAGCCAATCCGAATGTTAAAATATATAACGAACCTAAAAAGAAGCCAAAGACTTCAAATTGTGCTGCCGGAAAAAATAATAAGGCTCCAATAGCATATAAAGATAAACCTAAAAGAATTCCTTTTTTATAGCTGTATTTTCTAACAAATAAAGCGGCAGGAATTGCCATTGTAGCATAACCTCCATAAAAAGCAAGTTGCACCAAAGCAGCTTTGGCAGTAGAAATTTCCATGACGGTACCAAATGCAGCAACCATGGGATTTGTAATATCATTGGCAAAACCCCACAATGAAAATAACGAGGTAATGATGATAAAAGGAATGAGAACATCCTTGGAAACTACAGGGATTTTTTTTGACTCTGCCATAAATAAGGTTTTATTATGTTGATGAAAAAAAGCACTTATAATAAATCGAAATTAGGGAATTTCTAAAAACTAAAAGTGCTTCTCATCTATATTTTAAATATTTTATCTGTATTGTGCGTATACAACTTTGGTTTGTAAAAACTCTTCCATACCATGTTTACCATCTGCACCACCTAATCCAGATTTTTTCCAACCTGCGTGAAAACCTTGAATGGCTTCAAAATATTCTCTGTTAATATACGTTTCTCCATATTGTAACTCTTCTGCAGCGTGCATAACTTTGTTAAAGTTTTCTGAGAATATAGATGAGGTTAATCCAAATTCTGAATCATTTGCCAACGCAATTGCTTCATCTAAAGTACCAAATTTCATAACTGGTAAAACAGGTCCGAATACTTCTTCCTGAATAATTTGCATGTCTTGTCTTACATTGGTTAATAAAGTAGGTTGATAAAAATATCCTTTATCAAATTGAGAAGATCTAGATCCTCCAACTAATACTTCTGCTCCTTCTTTTTTAGCATATTCTACCATTTCAGAAACCTTATCTAATTGCGCCTTAGAAACCAAAGCACTCATATCTGGATTGTCATCAGAAAAAGCATCTGCTACTGTTACCGCTTTCATTTTAGCAGTTACCATTTCTAAAAATTGGTCGTGAATAGATTCTTCTACATACACACGTTCTGCACAATTACATATTTGTCCGCTATAAGTAATCCTAGAGGTAACAATCGCATTAACAGCCAATTCTAAATTAGCATCTGCACAAACAATTGCCGGTGCTTTACCACCTAACTCTAAAGAAACTTTTGTAATGTTTGCAGAGGCTGCTTCCATAACTTTTTGACCCGCAAAAACACTACCCGTTAAACTGATAATACCCGTTGTAGGACTCTTACTTAAAGCATTTCCAACAATAGGACCAGAACCACAAACTATATTCAAAACACCTGCTGGCAATTCAATTTTTTGAATCATTTTAGCCCATTCCATTATGGTATTTGGGGCAATACAACTTGGTTTAATTACGCAAGTATTTCCTGTAATTAAAGATGCTGCTACTTTTCTTGCCATAACAAAAAATGGCCAGTTCCAAGGTAAAATACCTACAGCTACTCCAATTGGGGGCTTTGTGTAAAAAGATATGTTCTTTACTACGGTTACTTTGTATAATTTCTCCTTCTATTCTTCTTGCAAAACCTGAATAATAATCAAAATAATCTGCGGTAACATCTATTTCTACTTGTGCCAAACCAATTACTTTTGCTTGCTCTGAAGCTAAAGTTTTGGCCAAAAATATTCTGTTTTCACGAATAACGTCTGCCATTTTATTTAAATAATTGGCTCTTTGAATTGCAGGAAGAGATTTCCAAGCATGATGCGCATTTTGAGCGGCATCTAATGCATTATTAGCATCTTCTACACTACCGTGTGGTATGGTAGAAAGAACTTCTTCTGTACAAGGATTTAAAACTTCTGTTACTTCTGATGATGTAGATTTTACAAATTTTCCGTTGATATACTGTTCAAATTGTTGCATAAAATATTTTATTAGTTAGTGGTATTTTTAATCAGAAAGAAAAAAAATCATAATAATTTTCTGTACTTCCTTTGCTATAGTGGTAATGGTGGTTAATGCCAATAAGCAAACTTATAAATATAAGTGAGTAAAAATTTTATCCATATTAAGCAATAAAATGTATAATTTAAACATAAAGGTAAAGTAAGAACATCAGAAACCACTTTAAACCCTTATTTATAAGACCTAAAGAAGTATTACTTCAAAAACACTATTTATGTATATTTTCCGGATTTATAAATACCAGGAGTTAAACCTGTAACCAATTTAAATACTCTAGAAAAATGATATCTGTCTGAGAAACCTAAATTAAAGGCAACATCTTCTATCGTTTTATTAGTATGCTCAAACAACTCACAAGATCTTGCAATTTTTCTATTCTGAATAAAGTTATGCAGCGTAATATGCATTTCTTCTTTAAACAAACGAGCAAAAGAATTAGGTGCCATATTTACAATAGCCGCAATTTCTGTATTGGTTAATTTTTTATTGATATTGGCTTCAATAAAACGTATAACCTTTAAAACTCGGTCATCTATGTTTATAGCTTTCCAAAGCTCAGGACCAATATTGGTCAATACTTCTTTGATAAATGCTTGCAGTTTTAAATTAAAGGTCAATTTAAAATCTTGATTTTCGACCTTTAGCCTTCCTGTTAAATATTCTAAGCGATCTCTTAGGTAATCGGTAACTTGTATTTCTATAATTCCCGGATACACATTATCAAAAGGCACTCCTAAATTAAAGTGTATAAAAAAATGAATTAAAGATGAATCTAGGTAATCATCTTCATTATAATCACTCGTTAAATGCCTACCGGAAACATGAATTCCATCATTATGCATGTGTTTTTTAGAAAAACGTGAAGAAAAAGAAGTAAAAGGCGGAATTATATACAAAGTATCTGGTGTCATTTTATAAACATCATCTAAATGTATTAATTCTCCTCCTTCATTTCTATTCCAATAAATTCTCCAAAAAGGAAAAATCATATCATGGCAATCCCACAAATTTAACAACCAATACCTACAACACAGCAATCTTAATTTTAAATCGATAAAATTTTGATAATTTGAAGAAGGATCTCCTAATGCAATGTTTTTTGAAAACGTCAATTAGTGAATTGTTTAAATTAGATACAAAAATACAGATTTTGAATATTTAATTACATTTCATTCGTAAATATCTTTGTTAAATCAAATTTACTAAATATTATGAAAACATTAAACCTTCCATCAGAAGTAGAGATAGAATTAAAAAAAGTATCAACCGTTGCAGGTTATTTATGGCAACGTGAGTGGGCAGAAAGAAATGCTGGAAATATATCAATGAATTTAACTTCATTCTTTACCAAAGAAGAAGTACAAGGAATTGGTACAGAAGTTCCTTTCGATTTCCCTAAAGAAGCAGCTGGTTTTGTACTTTATATCACTGGTACAGGTTGTTATTTAAGAGATTTAGTAGACATGTTAGAAGAGGTGTCTTGTATTTTATATATTAATGAAACTGCAACAGCATATTCTATTATTTGGGGTGGAAACAGACCTAATTTTGGACCAACTTGTGAGTTAATTTCTCATGCAAGTATTCATTTATTTAACTCAATTCATCACCCAGAAAATTTAGCGGTTGTACATACACACCCATTAGAATTGATCTGCATGAGTCATCATGAGTTATTTGATAATGAAGAAGAATTAAACAGACAAATCTGGATGATGTGTCCGGAAGTTAAAGTATTTGTACCAAAAGGAATTCACTGTACACCTTATGCTTTATCTAGTACTGCTGCTTTGGCAGAAGTAACTATGGAAGCTTTTAAAACAAGAAACGTTTCTCTTTGGGAAAAGCATGGAGCAACTTCTACAGCGCCAGATGTAATGAAAGCGTGGGACTTTTTAGATGTAGCAAATAAAGGTGCTAAAATGTTAATGATGTGTTGGGCAGCAGGTTTTAAACCAGCAGGATTGTCTAACGAGCAATTAACAGAATTAGAACAATTTACATAGGACATAAAAAAACTGATATATAATGAGTAGACTTATAGGTAGATTACCAAAGATAGGAATTCGCCCTGTGATTGATGGGCGTGAATTAGGAGTGAGAGAATCTTTAGAGGTTCAAACGATGGATATGGCCAAAGCGGCTGCCAAATTAATTGAAGAAACATTGCGTTTTCCTAGTGGAGAAAAAGTAGAATGTGTTATTGCAGATACCACTATTGGTGGTGTTGCAGATGCGGCTGCTTGTGCAGATAAATTTAAAAGAGAAGGTGTAGAGGTTTCTTTAACAGTAACGCCATGTTGGTGTTATGGTACAGAGGTAATGGATACAGATCCTCTTTTACCTAAAGCAGTTTGGGGATTTAATGGTACTGAAAGACCAGGAGCGGTGTATTTAGCTGCTGCCTTAGCAGGATATTCTCAAAAAGGATTGCCAGCATTTGGTATCTATGGAAAAGAAGTACAAGATGGTGGCGACCAAACCATTCCACAAGATGTATCAGAAAAAATATTACGTTTTGTAAAAGGTGCTTTGGCAGTGGCTCAAATGAAAGGAAAATCTTATTTATCAATAGGATATAGCTCTATGGGTATTGCAGGTTCTATGGTAGATGTCAACTTTTTACAAGACTATTTAGGCGTAAGAGCTGAGTTTGTAGAATCAGTAGAACTTTTAAGACGTATTGATGAAGGTATTTTTGACCAAGAGGAATATGCAAAAGCATTAGCTTGGACCAAAGAAAACTGTGAAGAAGGAGCAGATAGAAACAATCCTGAAGCACAAAAATCGCGTTCTCAAAAAGATGCTGAGTGGGAGAAAGTTGTAAAAATGACTTTGATTTGTAAAGATTTAATGAACGGAAATCCGAAGTTGAAAGAAATGGGATTTGGTGAAGAGTCTAAAGGAAGAAACGCAATTATGGGTGGTTTCCAAGGACAACGTCAATGGACCGATTACCAACCAAACGCCGATTTTACAGAGTCTATTTTAAACTCTTCTTTCGATTGGAACGGAATTCGTCAAGCATATACATTTGCAACAGAAAACGATTGTTTAAATGCAATTTCTATGTTATTTGGTCACTTATTGACTAATAAAGCACAATTATTTTCTGATGTAAGAACTTATTGGAGTCCTGAGTCTGTAGAAAGAGTGACGGGTAAAAAATTAACAGGATTGGCAGAAAACGGAATTATTCACTTAATCAATTCTGGTTCTACCACTTTAGATGCTACCGCACAACAAAAAGATGCTGATGGCAACCCTACAATGAAACCATTTTGGGACATTACAGATGAAGATGTTAAACGTTGTTTAGACAATACCAAATGGCCACCAGCTACTGTAGAGTATTTTAGAGGAGGAGGATTCTCTTCTAATTTCTTAACAAAAGGGCAAATGCCTTTAACGATGTGTAGAATCAACCTAATTAAAGGAATTGGGCCCGTTTTACAAATTGTAGAAGGTTGGAGTGTAGAATTACCAGAAGATGTGCATACTGTTTTAAATGAAAGAACAGACCCTACGTGGCCTACAACTTGGTTTGTACCAAGAACCACAGGTACCGGTTTCTTTAAAGATGTGTATACGGTAATGGCGAAATGGGGAGCAAACCACGGTGCAATTTCTCACGGACATATTGGTGCAGATTTAATTTCTTTAGCAGCAATGTTACGTATTCCTGTAAATATGCACAATGTTTCTGAAGACGACGTATTTAGACCAAGTGCATGGTCTGCTTTCGGTGAAAACTTAGAAGGTGCAGATTATAGAGCATGTAAAAATTATGGTCCGTTATACGGATTTAAAGAATAATAACTATTTTTTTTTATAAGAATTGGCGACCAAATTTTGAATTATTTGTTGAGTCGCCAATTCTTTTTTAATACTGATAAAGATCCCCCTTTTACCAGATCTGCAAATTGTTAAAAGGATACTTTATCAATTTAACCTTCAATAAAATGGAAGATGTAATCGCAGTTATAGATATTGGAAAAACGAATAAAAAAATATTTTTATTTGATAAAAAATTTAATGTTTGTTTTCAAAATTCTACAAAATTTAAAGAAGTTTTAGATGATGATGGTTTTCCTTGTGATGACTTAGAATCTATAGAAAATTGGATTTTAGAGCAAATAAAACAAGTTCAAAACAATCCTGAATTCCATTTAAAAGCGATTAATTTCTCTACACACGGTGCATCTCTAGTATATTTAGATAAGCAAGGCAATAGAATTGCCCCTTTATACAATTATCTAAAACCCTTAGACATACATAATTACACTAATTTCCATCAATTAAACGGCGGTGTAGAAGAGTTTTCTAGAACAACAGCTTCTCCTGCTTACGGTATGTTAAATACAGGTCTACAAATGCTTTGGATGCAAAAAGAAAAACCACAAGTATGGAAAAATGTAGATGCAATTTTACATTACCCACAGTATTTAAGCTATCTATTCACAAAAAAAATTACCGCAGACTTTACTTCTGTCGGCGCACATACAGCTACTTGGAATTTTGATGAAATGCAATATCACCCTTGGTTAAAGGCTGCAAATATTAATTTACCAGAACCTGTAAATGGAGAAAAAGCAATCTTATCTGAAATTAACGGACAGCAAGTTGCCGTTGGTTCTGGTTTGCATGACAGTTCTTCTTCTATAATCCCTATTTTAGAAAACGAAAAAGGCAACGATTTTGTACTACTTTCTACAGGAACGTGGATTATTGCTATGAATCCTTTTAGTACAGAAACCTTAACACAACATCAATTAACTAATAATTGTTTGTGTTTTATGACTCCTAAAAAGCAACAAGTTAAATCTTCTATGCAGTTTTTAGGACGCATACATGAAGTGTATTTAACCCCATTAAGTGATTATTATAAAGTAGACATAGACAAGCATTTAAATCTTGGTTTAGACGAGAAACTGTGTCAAGAATTAATTGTAGAAAATGCACAAATTTTTCTAAGTGATGGAATTGACACCAATTTTGAAGCTAATGAAGATTTATTAAAACATTTTGGTTCTTATAAAACTGCTTACTACCAATTAATCTATGAAATTGCTAAAAAAGTAATTGCGGGTATTAATTTAATAACTGATAAAGACAAGTCGATTAAGAACATCTATATTTCTGGTGGATTTAATAAAAACGAAATCTTTATTAAATACTTAACCCTATTAAAAAAAGGCATCGTTATTAAAATATCAGAATGTAAAAATGAAAGTGCTTTAGGTGCTGCATTAATGATGAAATCTTACTTATAACCCAAGTTTTTGATACTAAAATTACAACAATCAAGTTGATATTAACCTGGTTCATTTTTCAGATTAACAAATCTACTTACAAGAAAAAATATTGATAAAAACACCTAACAACTGATTGTTAGGTGTTTTTTTTATCACATTATAACATAGGCTATATGTAACGAATATCTGTCATACTGAATTTATTTCAGCATCTTATCAGGTTAAGAACCCCCAAATATCCTATAATTTTGGCTGCGCTACGTTTTGTCTTTTCGACCTTTTGGAAGAAATTAGATTAAGTTTACAGCTGTTATGGGATTTCTCATAAATTAGAAATGTCACACTCATGTTTTTTTTGTTTCAAAACTAATTGTAAACTAAAAACCATCCGAAAGGAAAGCCTTAGGGATGGTTTTAAATAAAGAATGAAGTATAATCTATTTTATTTTTTCACCTCTTAAAGACTCATAGACTTTAATTAGTTCTGCTAATTTCTCAGGATTTGTTTCTGCTAAATTTTGTTGTTGACCAACATCTTGTTTTAAATTATATAATTGAAATTCTGGACGAATACCAACATCAATATTTACTTTTTTATTAAACTTATTCCCTTTATAAGGAGGAATCATTAACCAATCTCCACTTCTTAAAGCTGTTCTAGAATTTGCTTCAATTAACAAATGATCTCTTCCTTTATTAGACTTACCTAAAAAAGCATCTAAAATATCTTTACTATCTGTTGTATTTTCTGAGGTTCCTGTTAAGTTTGCTAAAGAAGCTAATAAATCCATTTGACAAACAATAGCGTCTGAAACAGTTGGTTTAATTGTTCCTTTCCAATAACCTATAAAAGGTACTCTAGTACCTGCTTCTAACAGACTGTATTTACCACCTCTTAAACCTCCTTTTGGGTCATGTTTTCCTAATTTTTCTATGGCGTCATCATAATACCCATCATTTAAAACTGGGCCATTATCACTAGAAAAAACAATTAACGTATTTTCTAAAAGACCTTCTTCTTCTAAGGTATTTATAAACTCACCAACTACCCAATCTGCTTCTAAAATAACATCACCTCTTGGTCCCATTCCAGATTTACCTACAAAACGAGGGTGTGGAGTTCTTGGTACATGCGGTTGTTGCATTGCATAATATAAAAAGAAAGGCTGTTCTTTATGTGATTTTACATACTCTTGTGCTTTTCCTAAAAAATGGTCTGCCATATCAATATCTGTCCATTTTGCTGCATCTCCACCTTTCATATACCCAATTCTAGGAATTCCGTTTACAATACTATTATTATGTCCGTGATGCCATTTCATGGTTGTCATTTCCGGGTTTGATTTTGCTGTAGGCTCTCCCTCAAAATTCTTTTTATAATTTACTTCAATCGGATCATTTTTATCCAAACCTACTACATGTCCGTTATCTATAAAAACTGTTGGTACTCTATCTTGCGTAGCCGCCATAATATAAGAAGAATCGAAACCTACTTCATTTGGCCCCGGAGTTATTTTTCCGTTCCAATTAACATCCCCAGACCCTAAACCTAAATGCCATTTACCAACAATTGCCGTTTGATAGCCTTGTTTCTTTAACATTTTTGGTAATGTTTGTTGCGCAACATCAATAATTAAAGGAGCAGAACCTGCTAAAATTCTTGCTTTTTTATTTCTCCAAGGATACACACCTGTTAACAATGCATATCTACTTGGTGTACATGTTGCCGAAGAGGCATACCCGTTTGTAAATTTAATTCCTCCATTAGCTAAAGCATCAATATTAGGCGTTTGTAATTCAGTTGCTCCGTAAGCACTTAAATCTCCGTAACCTAAATCATCTAAATAAATAATAACAATATTTGGTTTTTTACCTGAATTGCTAGATGTACTCTCTTTTTCTACTGACTTACAACTTGTCATTACAAAAACAGACAAGAAGAAACATTTAAAAATAATATTTTTTAAATACATGGGATTTCTATTAATTAATTAAAAATAATGAATGTAAAATTAAGTATATAATTTGAATGGTTGGGGGTAATATTCGTTAGAAAACAGCATCAAAATGACTCTTATTTCTTTATAATTTTTATTTTTTAAGCTTAACAAGCTCAAATTAAAAACAATACACTAGAATAAAACAACACGTAATTAACTGATAAGAAACTATTTAAATACTTTAAATCATAAAATAAAAGTAGTAATCGATTTAGCAGTGATTACAACATCTTTTTTATCCGCATTATGTTGTATCAATTTTAAATCTGAGTCTTTATCTGTAACATAAACTTGCTTTATAGTACTTTTAAAATTTAGTTGTACGGCTGTTTCTTTTTGATTGACCGCCACAATAATGATAGAATTATCTTTATTCTTATACGCTGAAACTAAAACTCCTTTTTCTAAATTTTCAAGGGAATTTTTACCTTTATAATCTATCTTAATTTGTTTTGCCTGAGGTCTTATAAATCTCGAAAAATTACCTAAGCCCCATAATAATTTTGAGCTTTCAAAAGTACCTTCTTCTGTATTTTTATCATGATAAATAAGTCCGTCTTTATAATTATAAGGTGTCATTGCCAACCACCAATGCCATGCACTTGCATTAGCAATAGTAAGATCTGCATGCATTAACCTGGCCACATACAAAGCCGTTTTCATGCCTAAATCTTTCCCTTTTCCTCTAATTTCTTCATTGTTCTCTAGAATACAATATTCTGTCATCCAATACTCTAAATTTGGGTACTTTATTAATTTCTTTTTAATTTCTTCTCTTTTTGTCTTTAACTTAGAAATATCCCAAGTTGTAAAATAACTATGTCCTGCAAATTTTTGCGAAACGGTTTCTAAATTTCCAAGATACAAATCACTCGTAGGGTTAAAAAAGACTTCTACCTGGTTACTTCTATGCTCTTTTCCTTTTTTAATTGAAGTCAAATAATCTATTTGTCCTGCTTCTGATACTTCTAATTTTGTATCTAAATTATAGTTCTTAAAAACAGAATCTATTTTTTTGGTTGCACTTGAGAGTTCATCATTATTCCTAGGAGAACCTTCTTGTTTTCCATTTTTCCAATCCCATTGAGGTTCATTAAAAGGACTGATAAAATTAAACTTAAGATCTAAACTATCCTTAAAATGTCTTACTACATCTTTTAAAAACAACCCATATTTTACATAATTACTTGTTTTTAGGTTTGATGACAATCCGTCTGCAGAAAATGCTTTATTATTTTTTGTAAACTGTACAGGCGGACTATTTACAAAACCAATAAAAGAAGAAACACCTCTTTCTTTTGCTGCTTTTAAAAACCATTGCTGCCCCAATTGTCTGTTCCAATTATAAGAACTATCATTATTTAAAAAACCTTCTGCTCTTCTCCATTCATCCTTAATACTGCTTTCTACTCCTTGTTCTGCACTTCCTGCACCAATATTAAAGCGCCAAGTAGAAAGACCAATTCCTTTAAAAGTTCCATCTGCATTCTTTTCTGTACTAAATAATAAATCTGCTATTGCTTCTTTTTTATCCAAAGACCATTTACCAACAAATTGAGCAGACCACGCATCTGAAGCTCCAAAATTATGTATGGTTTGATATTCTACATTTGGATGAATCTCTAATTCTATCTGTGCTATTTTACTTTGTGAAAACAAAAAGCCACTTAGAAACAAAAATACTAGAACCGCCTTATTTTTCATATTTACTGTTTTTACTTAAATTTATTCGGAACAAAATTAGCCTCATACTTCGGATTTAACTCCGTAGGAATTGGTGCATTGATTTCAGTTCTCCAAGTAGTTAGTTTTTTTAATAACTCTGCAGTTTTCTTTGGATGAACGACTGAAAGGTTATTTTTTTCACCTAAATCTGTCTTCAAATTATATAATTCGAGTGCATTATCTTCAAAATATTGGTGCAGTTTCCAATCACCATCAATAATTACAGAACCCGGTCGGGTTCTAAAAAAAGGATCTCTACCGTTATCTGTTTTAAAATTATACGCTTGTAAATAAATAGGAAAATGAAAATACAGACTTCTGTCTTTAATCTTTTTACCTTTTAAAACAGGAAAAATTGAAGTTCCATCTACTATTTTTTCTGGCATCTCTACATTTAAAATATCCATAAAAGTTGGATAAAAATCTAAATTGCTAATTGGTGTTTTAGAAATCGTATTAGGTTTTATTTTTTCTTTCCAAGAAATAATATAAGGCACTCTTATTCCTCCCTCATAATAAGAGCCTTTTCCTGCTCTTAATGGGTCTTGATTAGATATATCTCTAATTCCACCATTATCCGAAGTAAAAACTATAAGTGTATTTTTTAAATTTAGGGCTTCAATTTCATCTAAAATCAAACCAATGTTTCTATCAACCGTTTCAATCATACCTGCATAAACTGCCTTATTTTGAAAAGAGTTCCCTCCTTTTTCTTTGTATTTTTCTTCTAAAGCATTTGTTGTTGATAACGGCGTATGAACTGCATAATATGGCAAATACAGAAAAAATGGCTTTTCTTTATTCTCTTTTATAAATGAAATGGCTTCTTGCGTTAATCTATCTGTTAGGTTTTCTCCTTTTTTATTATCAACAATATTTTTTATGTTATACGGACTAAAAAACCCATCTTTACCCGGATTACCCTGATTAGCACCCCCAACATTTACATCAAAACCTTGTGTTTTAGGATCGTCTCCTAAATGCCATTTACCAAAAGTACCTGTTGTGTAGCCAGATTTCTTGAGCATTTCTGCAATTGTAATATTATTGTCTGCTAAAACTTCTGTGTTTTTAATAGGAATTATTTTTCTAGTTTTTTCATTTCCTCTATCAGAATTACTAACGGTATAAATACCATGTCTTGGAGTATTTTGTCCGCTAATTAAACAAGCTCTACTAGGCGCACAATTTGCAGCAGAAGCATATCCATTTGTAAATAGCATGCCGCTTTTTGCTAGTTTGGTAATGTTTGGAGTCTCGTAAAAAGTAGATCCATAGATTTCCGTATCCATCCAACCTAAATCATCTACATTAATATAAATGATGTTTGGTTTACTTTCTGATTTCACCAAACTTTGTGTGTTGCAAGAGCACAAAACACATAAAAAAACGATATATAAATACTTCATATTTACTTTTTAGACTCTTTATTTAAAACTTTTTTCATTTTACCAGGGCTTGTATATAAAACCTCTTTATTTTCCATTAATCGTTGATGAATATGATACGTAACATCCATCCAATTTCTTGGTTCTCCCCAAAGTGGTTCCATCATTTGAGATTCCCAGTTTTTAAAGCTGTGTTTAATTCATTAAACTCGTCTTTGTTACTATTTTGAAGGTCTTTCATTTCACCTAAATCCTCTTCAACATTATATAAAGTTGCTCCATAAACTTGCAAACGAACCATCTTGTAATCTCCTACTCTTGCTCCGGCTTCTTCTAGTTTTCTCCAAAATAATTGAGCATGCGGGTCTCCCTTTTTTTCTCCTTTTAAAAATGGTAAAAGGTTTGCACCATCTAAAATTAAATCTGCATCCTTTTTTAATATTTGCTGCTGCCATAGAAGTTGTAAAAATATCTAAAGAAGAAGACAAACCATTAAAAGTTTGACCTCCTTTAATCTGAGCTGGCCAACTTACCACAAACGGAACTCTATGTCCGCCTTCAAATTTATTTCCTTTCCACCCCTTTAATGGTCCTCCAGAAGAAGTGTTATTTGCTGCTCCACCATTATCACTTAAAAAATAAATAATTGTATTATCTGCAATACCTAACTCTTCTAATTTATTTTGAAGTTTCCCTACGTTCTCATCTAAAGACCAAGTCATTGCTGCTAAATACTGTCTTGGATGGTTTTTATACCTCTCTAAATCTTCCTTTTTAGCTTCCATGGGAGTATGAACCGCATTGTAAGCTAGGTACATAAAAAAAGGATTGTCTTTATTTTCTTCTACGTATTTTACAGATTGATCTCCTAAAACATCTGTTAAATACCCATCAAATTTTACACGTTCTCCATTATGTTGCAACATTCTTGCTTTACTTGGGTTTTCTATTTGAAAATAAGATCTACTTCCTATTTCAAAACCATAAAACTCATCAAAACCACGATTGTTAGGAAGGTCTGATTCTTGTTTTCCTAAATGCCATTTCCCTAATGCCATTGTTTTGTAACCATTTTTCTTAAAAACATCTGCAATAGTTACCACATCATCAGAAAGTCCAATATCACCAGAATTTTTATCACCTGTATCATTTGCCTCAAAACCAAAACGCTGTTGGTATTTTCCGGTAATTAAACCTGCTCTACTTGGTGCACAAACTGTTGCACTTACATGTGCATCTGTAAAAATAACACCACTTTTTGCTAATTTGTCAATATTAGGTGTTTCTAGATCTTTACTTCCCATAAAACCAAAATCTGCATAACCAGCATCATCAATTAAAATGACAATAACATTTGGTTTTTGGTCTTTTTGCACCGCGTTACTTGTATTGCAAGACACTAAAAAACAACACAATAGCAGTATAAATAAGTTGTTCATTTTAAAAAAAATAAATTTTAATAATTCTGTAAAAACAGGATGAAAGTTTTTTTTAAGATTCAAGTTGTTGACTTTTTTAATTAAAGCTAATCTAACTTAAAGTAGCGTAAAAAACAGTCTAATATTGTTACAACAAGGGAGTGAGAATGTTACAATTCTATTAAAGAGTCTCCATGCGGTGCATATAGCTATGACTATCAATAATTTAATATTAAAAAGTGAACACAACCAAAATTCATCAAAAATAACACTGTAATATCAATAGAAATAACTTTCTATAAATCTAATAAAAAAAAGATTCTTTAAAAAAAATACACCTAATTTACTATAACATATATGATACTTAGCCTGATAATAAATTTTTAAACTTTAACAACCCATCAAAAGTAATAACTCTAAAAAATCATTGAAATTTATGCATACGCAACATTTTTACCCCCTTTTTGTTTCTTTATCCTCCATAATTAACATAAAATTTAAAGAACTTAGCAAAGTAAATAAATTATTAATCATTTAAATTTTAAGGGAACATGAAACAAAAAACTACTTTTTTAAAATCAGCATTTATAATGGCTGCTTTGTTTATTGCAGGAAACAATTTAAGTGCGCAAACATTAGAAGCTCACTACAAATTTGATAACAGTATTACTGATGAAACTGGTAACTGGAATTTAACTGCTACTGATGAAGATGGTTCAATTACTTATGAAGTGGGACAAGATGGAACTGCAAACGGAGCTATAACAGGCTTTGATAGAGCAGATTTTTTATCTACCGTAGCAAATTTTCCTATTAGCGGAGACGCTAGCAGAACAATGACTGCATGGATTAAATTAATTGCATTAACACCACAAACTACAGTTGTAGGAGGAGGTGAAAACTCACCAGGTAAAAAATGGACATTTGGTCACCAAGGATCTAAAGTAAGAGCAGAAATCAACGGAAAAGGAATGGGAGTAGGTACCTTAGAACTTGATGTTTGGAGTCATATTGCTGTTGTTTGGGATAAAGATAACTCAACAGTTCGTATCTATCAAAATGGAGAACTAAAAGGATCAAATACTACTTGGTCTACCAACACAACAGAAGCTCCTTTATTAATTGGTAACGATTATAACGCTAATCCTTCTGATAGAGGTTTTAACGGAGCTATGGATGATGTTCGTATTTATACAGGTGCAGCAGATGATGCTTTTATTAAAAACATTTATGATACCACAGTACTTGGTGTGAATGATAATGTAGCTAAAACATCTTTTAATGCTTTCCCTAATCCTGTACTTGATCGTTTATCTTTTTCTTCTGATAAAATTTCATCTGTAGAAATTTATAACATATTAGGAGCTAAAGTTACTTCTCAAAAAGTAATTAACAAAAGCATAGACATGAGTTCTTTATCTAAAGGAATTTACATGGTTAAATGTAAAGATGCTGATGACCAAAATATGGGTACTCTAAAAGCTATCAAAGAGTAGTATAAATAGAAAAACATATTTAAACGGAGTGATAATTTTAATTTTTCACTCCGTTTTTCATTTCATAATTTCTCCTCATGAAAAACAA
Source organism: Polaribacter atrinae (assembly GCF_038023995.1). Classification (NCBI taxonomy): domain Bacteria; kingdom Pseudomonadati; phylum Bacteroidota; class Flavobacteriia; order Flavobacteriales; family Flavobacteriaceae; genus Polaribacter; species Polaribacter atrinae. The sequence goes on along the minus strand of NZ_CP150660.1, from coordinate 2,545,232 downwards.
AAAAATAGTTCTTTTAAAGATTTTACTGTTAATTTCTTTCGTTTCATATTCGCAAACAGATATTATAACCATAAACCCAAAAGAAGTACACCAAAATGTAATTTTTGGGGGTGATAATAAATTAACCATTAAAGCTTGGGCAGAAGGCAACACAAATAGTGTTTCTAGTAAATTATTTAAGGATATGGACCTTTTAGGTGGTGATAAAAAAAATATTTTACTAAAAACCTTAAACGATACATTATTGCACCTATTCTGTTACAAAACCCCACTATAGTAACAATTAAATTATAATAAATTTGTAAATCATAATTAATAAATCATAAAAAATAATGAAAGCAGGTTTTGAAATGTGGGACTATGTAGTTTTTATTACATATGCCATTCTAATTTTAGGTGTAGGTTTATGGGTTTCTCGAGATAAAAAGGGACATCAAAAAAATGCAGAAGATTACTTCTTGGCAAGTAAATCTTTGCCTTGGTGGGCAATTGGTACTTCTTTAATTGCTGCAAATATTTCTGCAGAACAATTTATTGGTATGTCTGGTTCTGGTTTTGCATTAGGTATTGCAATTGCTTCTTATGAATGGATGGCAGCCTTAACCTTAATAATTGTTGGTAAATATTTTCTACCTATTTTTATTGAAAAAGGATTATATACAATTCCTGAGTTTGTAGAAAAACGTTTCTCTACAAACCTTAAAACAATCTTAGCCGTTTTCTGGTTAGCTTTATACATTTTTGTAAACCTTGCTTCAGTATTGTATTTAGGAGGTTTGGCTATTGAAACCATTATGGGTGTAGATATGATGTACGCTATTGTTGGTTTGGCACTTTTTGCAGCGGCCTACTCTTTATATGGAGGTTTATCTGCCGTAGCTTGGACAGATGTAATACAAGTAGTATTTTTAGTTTTTGGTGGATTAATTACCACTTACTTGGCATTAAATACCGTTTCTGGAGGAGAAGGAATGATTGCAGGTTTCTCTAAAGTTTGGGAAGCTGCACCAGAAAAATTCCACATGATTTTAGAAGAATCTAATGATAACTATGTAAACTTACCTGGTATTTGGGTATTAGTTGGTGGTTTATGGGTTGCCAATTTATATTACTGGGGATTCAATCAATACATTATACAAAGAACTTTAGCAGCTAAATCTTTAAAAGAGTCTCAAAAAGGGATCTTATTAGCAGCTTTTTTAAAATTAGTAATTCCATTAATCGTAGTAATTCCTGGTATTGCAGCGTATGTAATGGTAAATGATTCATCTATTATGGCTAATTTAGGAGAAGCAGGTATGTTAAATGTACCTTCTGTAGAGCAAGCAGATAAAGCATATCCTTGGTTGTTACAGTTTTTACCAACCGGACTAAAAGGTGTGGCTTTTGCAGCTTTAGCAGCGGCAATTGTTTCTTCTTTAGCTTCGATGTTAAATTCTACCTCTACCATTTTTACAATGGATATTTACAAGCAATACATTAACAAAAATGCAGATGATAAAACAACAGTAAATGTAGGAAGAATTTCTGCTGCAGTTGCTTTATTAATCGCTGTTATTGTTGCGCCACTTTTAGGAGGAATTGACCAAGCATTTCAATTTATACAAGAATATACAGGTGTTGTAAGTCCTGGTATTTTAGCAGTATTTATGTTAGGTTTATTCTGGAAAAAAACAACCAACAATGCAGCTATTTGGGGAGCAATTTTATCTATTCCTATTGCATTGGCTTTAAAGTTTATTGCTATCCCTGTATTCGAGCCTTGGATGCATCAAATGGGAATTACAACGCTTTTAACTCTTGTTATTATCATGATAATGAGTAATATTCAAAATAAAGGAGCAGATGATCCTAAAGGAATTGAAATCACTAAAGATTTATTTAAAACATCACCATTATTCAATATGGGATCTATAACAGTATGTATTTTATTAACCGTATTGTACTGTTTATTCTGGTAAGAAATTGCCAAACATAATTTTAACAAAAAAATCGTCTAAATTTCTTTAGGCGATTTTTTTTTATTTTTTAAACACGCTCTAAAATTTTCATCAAATCTAAAGGATGTTCTAAAATGTGTGTTGCTCCAGCGTCAATTAGACTTTCTTTATCTCTAAAACCCCAAGACACACCAACAGGGATCATATTTGCATTTTTAGCGACTAAAATATCAACATCTGTGTCCCCCACAAAAATGGTTTCTTCTGGTTTTACTTGTATCTCGTCACAAATTTGCAAAGCCACTTTCGGATTTGGTTTTTTATCAACCTCAACTTTCAATCCTAAAACTGGACTCAAAAAATCTGGTAGCAAAAAGGCTGATACTTTTTTAGTTAAAGTATCTTCTTTATTAGAAAGCACACTTACTTTAATATTTTTAGCATCTAATTGATTTAATAGTTCTAAGATACCATCATAAGGCATTGTTTTATTTGTACAACATTTGCTGTACACCTGCATCATCTCTATAAAACACGCTTCTACCTCTTCATTTTTAGGGTTTTCATCTGGCAACGCCTTCACCACCAAACTCCTTACTCCACTTCCTACAAAAGTTTTATACGTATCATAATTATAGGTAGGATAATTCCTATTTTCAAGTACAATATTCATGGCATCTGCAATATCTTTTATAGAATTTACGAGCGTACCATCTAAATCGAAAATAACAGCTTTATACTTCATTTTTTTTTGATAAAATTACTAATAATCTCATGATTAAAAGTTGAAAATAATAAAGATTTTCTGCTATATTTTAAAGTAGTTTATCATTAGTGTATCTTAAAAAACTTAAGACCACTACCCTAAAAGATATAAGAAACAAAACCCTATCAACTAACTGTTTTTAAGTGTTTTGTATATTAAAAGATCGTTTTTTAAAAAATATTCGTAATTCAAATCTTCACATAATAGTTTCTATCTAACCAAATTGAATTTCATAAAGCCAACTTAAAAACGCGATGTTTTTAGTAGACATTAGAAATATTATCTAAAAGAAAAATCCCTCTAAGAAGAGGGATTCAAAATAGTAGTAGTTATAATTCTTAACACTAAAAGAAACTATAATACTAACAATTTAGGGTACTTATTTTTAATTTCTAGTTTAAAAATTTTGGCTTAATTACCAACATTGCCCAAGCCCAATTTTGATTATTTGCAGCAGCAGCTTCTGTAACTCCTTTTAATTCATACATACCATCGCTTGCAAACATTTGAGAATATCCAAGTACTAAAGAATATCCTTTAAAGTTCTTTTTGTACACTAAATCTATTTCTGTTCCTAAAGATTTCTCTCCACTTGCTAATGCTTGTTCTCCTCTAAAATTAAGTGCTTTTACTAGTAAACTAGAAGATTCATTTAAAATGAAGTTTGCACTTACATGAAGATCTACCAAACCAATTGAGTTTGCATGATTACCCACATAAAAATAATCCATAAAACCATTAAATTTATGATTTGTTCCATATAATGGAAAAAATGCTCCCGTTTCTCCTGCAGCACCATCATTACCACTAATAGCTTCTATACCTAATCCTAAACTTACTTTTGGAGCTACTTTATACGTTGCATCTAAACCAACCAAATACGCTCCTTTTACATCTACATTTCCTTGACGCTTACCTGTCTGTAAAAAAGCATTTGCAGACAAACCAAAACTACCAGATTTATAATCTAAATGTGTTCCTAAGGTTTGTAAATTACTTACGCCGTCTGCTTCTCCTGATACAGCATCAAATTCTTGAAATCCGTTATTTAACAATAATAAACTACCTGTTAATTTCTCCCATTTTTGTTTCATATATAACATTTGCATGGTTTTATATGAAAAATAACCTGTTGTATTGTATGCAGTACCTGCAGATTGAAAACCTGTTGGGTTTGAGTAATCTTGATTAAATGCTAACGCAACATCTAACATAAAACTATCCTTTTTATATTTAAGTAAAGCTGCATCGTGGTTTCTACCTTGTTGTGCCCAATCTAATCCTCCTAAAATTCGTTGATCATCATAAGATAATACTTGACGACCAACTCTTGTAGATGTATTCTCACCCAGTTTAAGCTCTGCCCAAGCCTGAAAAATTGCAAAAGAATTATTTTGATCATAAGGTAAAATTTGTCTGTTTTCTCCCCACACCATTACATCTTGTAAACTTACGTACACCCAATAATTGTCTGTCATGTAGCTGGTATTTAAACGCACTCTTGTCGAAATTCCAAAACCAGCATCAGAAGCATCCGGAATTAAACTTCCAAATCCGTTTCTATATTCTGTACGTGGTCTAAATTCTCCATCTAAAGTAAATTGTGCTTTTGCAAATTGAAAGCATACTAACATTAACCCTAAAATTACGTATTGTTTTTTCATTTTGATTTCTATTTTAAATTCTGATTTAATTTTTATTTGAAGACGCAATATAAAAAGACAAAAATATCTTTTATATGATAAGTCTCATATTTATAGTAATTCAAAAAAGCTTATTTTTAAAACTTTTGTCTGTGTTATAAATTGATTTTATTTAACCAATACTGCTTTTTGGAAACTAGATTTTGGAGCTTCACAAAGCGAACATTCATAGCTTTCTGGAAGCGTACTAAAAAGGGTTTCTGCAGGGATATTTTGAGTAATATCGCCAAAGGCTTCATCGTAAATTGTTAAACAATCTTTACATTGATAAACTTCTAATTCTGTGGTTTCTTTTTGTACCTCAACTTCTTTTTCTGCTTCTATTTCACTTCCTAATTGATCAAAATACAACTGACTTAATTCCATTAACAAACCTGGTAATTCTACTTTATCCACGTCTTGAACGTGCATAATATATTGCCTTGTATTTGGATCGAAATTTTTAGCATACAAAAGATTATACGTATCTCTTGTTTGAAAGTTGCCAATCATTTCTGGTTGTTTATTTTTTTCGACAACTATCGATGTAAAATAATAAGCTGCTTTGCTATAATCTGTAATTCCGAAGGTTAAACCATACGTACTAATATCGTTTTGATCGAAATTAGAAACCAAGTATTTCTTTAAATTTAAAGCATCTTTATTAGCTACAGGAATATGCCAATTTAACTCTAACATAGAATGGCGTACAATGATTCCTCGCTTCCCTAAAAACTTCTCCCAAACCAGTTTAGATTCTTTCGGAATCCCTTTCACCACAAAAGATTTCCAAGGTGTAATAGAAATTTTACCAATCTTATTTTCAGAACACAATTCGCACATTTCTTTTAAGAAAGAAATATCATATTTATTGTTTCTCCAATACAAACCTAACCAGTATTTATCCATACCAATTTTGTTCATTCCTTCAAAATAAGGAAAAGGGTAAAAAGGCACTTCTAAAGGTTTATCTACCGTTCTATTATTGGTATCTACGGCATCACTTACCAAATCGAAAATCATTTCGATGGTTTCTGGCTCTTCTTGAAGAACGTTTTCAATAGCAGTTTCAATCTTATCTAAATCCCAACTATAAATTAAAGCAGGGTACATTTGTGTTTTTTTCCAATCTGGAAGCCTGACATACAAATACCAATAATCTTCGTGTTCTGAAGCGATAAAGTTTATATTCCCTGTAACAAAGGAACCAAACGCTGTTTTGGATCTGTTAAATTTATTTTTAATTTAGATTCTGTGCTAAATTGTTCTAAAAGATATAAATATCTATCTCCGGTTAACCAAGACGTACTCGGAAAAATATCTGCACAAACATAAGACGAAACAATATTTTCTACACCTGTTTTATCGGTTTCTACAATTTTTAATTTATCAAATTGAGCTAACTCTTCTTGATTTACATTTTTAGGTAATAAAATATCTTGTCTAGATCCAAAAGAAATGGTTTTTAAGCCCAAACTTTCTACAGATTCACAAATGTACTTTAGTTCTCCAGGAGATAAAACTCCACCTCTTACAATGATTCTATTTAACTGCTCGCTCATACTGTTACTTTTGCATTGTTCAAAATTTCTCTTACTTCCGTTTTACAACTTCCACACCCTAAACCTGCGCCTGTTTTGTTACATAATTCCGTAAAATTAGAACATCCTTTAGCAATGGCTTCTTCAATATTTCCTTCTCCTACTTGGCTACAAGAACAAACTAATTTTCCTAAAACAGGTGCATCATTAGATGCGCCTCTTAACAAAGTATCTCGTTTGTCAGACATTTCAATCTTGCTTTCAATTAAGGTTTTAAACTCTGCAAATTCATTTTTATCACCTACTAAAACGGCACCAATTAGTAAATCATCTTTTACAATACACTTCTTATAATATCCTTTAGAAATATCTGTAAAAATAATTTCCTCGTAACTTGGGTCGTTATCCGGAACAGAAATCTCGCCAATACTACACAAGTTTAAATCGCTAAATTTTAGAATATTCATTAGCACAGAACCTTTGTAAGCCTCACTAATATCGCCTGCAATAAAATTGGCTAAAATGCCTGCTTGTTCTTCTGCTGCAGAGGTAATACCAAATAATTTATTATTGAATTCGGCAATTTCTCCAATCGCAAAAATATCTGGATGAGAAGATTGTAAATGCTGATTTACCTTTACGCCTCGCCCGCAAACAATACCGTTATTTTTAGCAATTTCTATATTGGGTCTTGTACCAATTGCATACACAATTGCATTGGCTGAAATGTATTTTCCACTTTTTAGGTTGATGGTTAATTCACCTGTATCTTCATCATCAAAAAACAGTACTTACTTCATTATCAAAATAAATTTGAATCCCTCTTTCTTGTACGTTTATTGATAATAATTTACTAGAAATTTTATCTAATTGACGTTCCATTAATCTAGATGCACGCTGAATAATAGTGATTTTTACATTCTTGTGCTTCATCGCTGCAGCCAACTCTAAACCTAACAAACCTCCACCAACAATTACAACATGTTGTTCTTCTGGCGGTAAACCTGTAGCATCTAAATAATTTTTAAATCGATCTGCATCATTTTTATTACGCATGGTAAAACGACCTGGTAAATCTATTTGCACATCTTTAGGTATAAAAGGTCTACTTCCGGTTGCTAAAATTAACTTATCAAACGAATGAGTTTCACCGTTAGAATCTGTAACAATTTTAGTCTCTTTATCAATTTTTTCTATAATTGTTTCTGGGTGAATTTTAATATTTAAATTCTTTAATTCAGCATTTTTTATTTTTAATAATTGCTCCCAAGAAAGTTCTTCTGTAATATATTCTGGTAATAAAACACGGTTGTAAAACAAGTTAGATTCCTTAGAAAAAACATGAATTTCATCCACCTCGTTATAATCTCTATAATTTTGTAAAAATCTAAAAGCGGCAGCTCCAGCACCTGCAATAATAATTTTGTCTTTCGGTTTTTTATATTTTGAAACTGAAACCGATGTAAATTTAAAATCTGGCTCTTTAGAAACCGGATCTATATGTGTATTGGTTAAATTATTAGCTCTATTTAAATTACTATTTAGCACTTTACCCCAATGCATTGGTAAGAAAACAACGCCTTCTTTAATTTCGTCTGTAATTTTTGCACGTACTCTAACAACTCCGTTAGCACTTTTTATCTCTGTAATATCTCCGTCCTTAATTTTATTTAAATACGCATCTACAGGATTTATTTCTAAAACAGGTTTTGGATAATGTGTTTTTAATCTTGCTACTTTTCCTGTTTTGGTCATCGTGTGCCACTGATCTCTAACACGACCTGTGGTTAAAATTAACGGAAACTCGTCATTCGTTTTTACTGATGTATTTTCTATGGTTGATGGAACATTAAAAATTGCTTTTTGAGAAGGTGTATAAAACTTTTTATCCTCAAAAAGACGTGGCGTTCCTTTACTTCTATATTCATTTACGGGCCACTGAAAAGTACCTTCGTTTTTTAATCGATCATAATTTAAAAAAGAAACATCAATATTTGTTCCTTTGGTCATCGAAGCATATTCATCATAAATTTCTTCTGCACCATTATAATTAAAACCTCTAAAGCCCATTCTTTGTGCAAAATCACAGAAAATCTCTACATCTGGTCTTGCTTCTCCTGGCGCTTCAATTTCTTTTGGTAAATAAGAAATTCTTCTTTCAGAATTTGTCATGGTACCTTCTTTTTCTAACCACGCAGCAGCTGGCAACACCAAATCTGCATAATTTAAAGTATCTGCTTTATGAGAAATTTCTTGTACCACCACAAATTTAGATTTTGCCATGGCTTTTTCTATTTGATGAGAATTTGGCATACTCACCAAAGGATTTGTACTCGCAATCCATACCGCTTTTACCTTTCCGCTTTCTAAAGCATCAAATAATTCTGTTGCTGTTAATCCTGGTTTTGCAGATATTTTATCTACTCCCCAAAATTGTGCAACTTCTCTTCTATGTTCTTCGTTTCCTAAATCTTTATGAACCGCTAACAAGTTTGCCATTCCACCAACTTCTCGTCCGCCCATTGCATTTGGCTGACCCGTTAATGAAAAAGGACCTGCACCAGGTTTACCAACCTGACCAGTTATTAATGATAAATTTAAAAGTGATGTGTTTTTGTCTGTACCAATTACACTTTGGTTTAAACCCATTGCCCACATACTGATAAAGCCTTTAGAAAGACCAATCATTTCTGCAGCTTTCTGAATTTCTTTTGCAGGAACTCCACAAATTTTAGACGCTTGTTTTAAAGTCGTTCCAAAAATAACTTCTTTATAACCATCAAAACCTTGTGTGTGGTTCTTAATAAAATCTTCATCAATTAAACCACTTTTGTACAAACACCTACCAATAGCATTGTATAAAACAACGTCGGTTCCTGGTGTTAATTGCAAATGCAAATCTGCAAATTTTGCAGAATCTGTTTTACGTGGATCAATTACAATTACTTTTACCTTCGGATTTTCTTCTTTGCGTTTTTCAATTCGCCTAAACAAAATTGGATGACACCAAGCAGGATTTGCACCTGTTATTAAAAAAGTATCAGCTAATTCTATATCGTCGTACGAAATTGGCACACTATCTTCTCCGAATGTTTTTTTATAACCAACCACAGCAGAACTCATACATAAACGTGAGTTGGTGTCTATATTATTGGTTCCTAAAAACCCTTTTGTCAGTTTATTAGCAATGTAATATTCTTCTGTTAAACTTTGTCCGGTAACGTAAAACACTACAGAATCTGGACCATGTTTTTTATAATTGATTTAAAAACGCTGGCAGCTCTATCTAAAGCAGTATCCCAAGAAACACGCTCACGCGGATGAGAACGACTCCAACGCATTTCTGGATATAAAATTCTGTCTGAAGTATCATTTGCAACATAATGCAAGTTCATTCCTTTAGAACACAACATCCCTTTGTTAACAGGATGGTCTTTATCTCCTTCAACAAAAACCTTGTTGTTCATGTCTTTTTTTACGATAATTCCGCAACCTACTCCACAATAAGAACACGTTGTTTTAATTTCATTTTTAATCATTTAGACCAAGGTTTTATACAAAATACGACATTAAAATTTTACTAACCAAAATTCAATTTTTTTATTCTGAATACATTTAAAAAAGAGAACTGAATTTTTAAATCTGTTTTTCGATTCTTTATTTATTAGATAATTGGGGCGACATTCATCTGTTTTATCTTTTTACTTTAATTGGTATCAACTCTGGTGATAAACCATTTATTTTTTCTGTTTCATCTTCTTCTTCTGTAGAAAACTTAATTGCTAACGCTGCAATACCCGTAGCAACAATCACAAAACCAATTAATAAATATCCGTTTGCAACGGCACTTGAAGAAGCTGCAGATTGCGCTGCCTTAATAACCTCATCTCCTAAACCTTCGCTAGATACAATGGCTGCTTTTTCTGCCAATGAAGATTTAGATTTTAATAACATTGCTGCTAAAAATGCACCAACATTTCCTCCTGCTCCAACAATTCCAGAAACAGAACCAATGGCTTTTTTATTGATAAATGGCACTACAGAAAACGTTGCTCCTTCTGCCATTTGTACACTTAAACTAAATAATATTAATAAAACAACTCCTAAAACAAGACTTGTAGCTCCAGAGAAAAAGATCAACATAACTCCTTGTAAGGTTAAGATGAAAGACAAGAATAAAACACGACCTCTCAATCCTTTTAACTTACCAAATTTATCTCCAAAGAAACCACCTAAAGTTCTTGCAAAAATATTCATCAATGCAAAAGACAATACAATGTTACCAGCTGTTACTCTTTGTAATTGAAACGTATTCTGAAGATAATCATCCATAGTTCCATACACTGTTAATTCAATTCCAAAACTTGCAGCATATACTACAAAAAGAATCCAAACTCTATAATCTTTTAATACTTCTAAAAATCCTATTTGGTCTTTTTTAGTAACAACCATTTCTCCAGCTGCTTTTAATTCGCCAAAGTTTCCTTTTGGTGTATCTGTTGTAAATAAGTAATATACAATACCCATTAAAAAACAAACAATACCAGCAATAACCATAGAATATCTCCAAGCCTCTCCGTCTGCAACACCAAAAGCAACCACTGCTGCTGCAATTAAAGGCATACCTAATCTATTTGCGCCACCACCTAAGTTACCCCAACCTGCAGAAGTTGCATTTGCGGTTCCTACAATATTTGGTGCAAACATTAAAGAAGTATGTACTTGTGTAATTACAAAGGAAGCTCCAATAAAACCAATAAATAATCTACAAACTAAAAATTGCGTTGGTGTTTGTACTAATCCACATAAAACAACAGGAATTGCACCTAACATTAGCAACCATGTATAACATAATCTTGGTCCGTATTTATCACATAATTTACCAATTAGTAAACGTGCAAATACGGTTCCTGAAACGGCTAAAATAATTGAATTCCATTTTTGATCTGGTGTTAAGCCTAAATCTTTTACAACATCTGGCATAAAAGGTACAATACCAAACCATGCAAAAAAGCATAAAAAGAATGATATTGATGTAATCCAAAATGTACGAGTGGATACATTCTTAAAATCGAATAAACTTAATTTTGTAGATTTTTCTTGAGATAGATTTATCATAATACATATTTTTAGATACACAAAAATAAGTATAAATACTTAATTATTATACTAAAAAATACGTATTTTATAATTATTAGTAGATTAATAATTACGTAGTATTGAATTTAAGAATATGATAAAATTGGAGTTGAAAAATAATTGTTATGAAAAAGGTGTATTCCAACAAATTGTTCTATTCAATTTAAAATCAAAAGGTAAAGTGTAACAAATAGTTCAATTAGACTACTAATCAATTGAAAATAAACGGAACAAAAATGAAAAATAATAAAGGAATAAATCTATTTGTGGTTGGAATGGCACTTTCAACACTCGGAATGACATTTTTAGCTGATTATAAAACTTTACAATATAGCGCTATGATTCTTGGCTTGTTAATTATGATATACAGTGTATTTGTAATTGATAAGTTAAAGAAAAATCAAACAAAAAAATAAGCATTAATTGCCGCATAGAGATGTACTGAGGTTTTTTCTTTGCGTCCTTGGCGATATAACTTTGTGAACTTTTCGGTGAGTTATTACACAGAGACTCACGGAGAAACAAAGAGATGCACTGAGGTTTTTTTCTTTGTGCCCTTGGCGATATAACTTTGAAAACTTTGCGGTGAGTTATTACACAGATATATTTACAATCAAAAGACCTATATCAACTGATACTCTTTGGCCTTATTTGTTAATTCTTGTAGGTTTTTAGCCTCTAATTTCTTCATTAAATTAAAACGATGCACCTCTGCAGTACGCTTACTAATAGACAATTCTTCTGCAATATCTTTATTATTCTTTAATTCTAAAACTAAATTAAGTATTTGTCTTTCTCTTTTAGTTAGTTTAAAAGGCGCAACTTTAACTTCTTTTTGCTCCTCAATAACTTTACTCGTTTTTCCGCTTACAAAGTTGTTCATTATAATGGTAGAAACATCACCCGTAAAATACTTATCGCCAGCGGCTACATTATTTACCGCTTTTAAAAACTCTTCTTTACTAGCTCCTTTTAACAAATACCCATCTGCACCTGCTTGTATAGATTTTAAAACATACTCTTCAGAATCGTGCATAGAAAGCACTAAGGTTTTTACATCTATTTTCTGTTTTGTAATTTCTGCAACCACTTCAATTCCGTTCATTTCTGGCATACGAATATCTACAATAAGTACATGAGGTTTATTTTTAGCAATAACTTCTAAAGCCTCTTTTCCGTTAGAAGCTTCATCAATTACGGTAATTCCTGATTGATCTTCTAAAAGTGCTTTTATTCCATCTCTTACCAAAACGTGGTCGTCTGCTAAAACTACATTTATCATAATTGCAACTATTTTATACGTACAAAAATAAGGTTTTTAAGTAAAACTACGTATTTATCTGGTGAGGAGTTTTATAATGCACTAGTTTGTCATTTCGAACGCAGTGAGAAATCACATAATATTGCGCTATTTTTGACAATCACTGTTATAAGATTTCTCCTAAAGTAGAAATGATAAGATTGTGTTTTAAATAGGAATATTCAAAGTAACTCTTGTCCCTTTTCCTAATTCTGAATTTAAGAATAAACGACCATCAATATATTTAATTCTTTCTTTCATAAAGGTCATTCCCATGCCTCCATCTCCGTTTTTTACTTTCTTTACTTTCGATGGTTCAAAACCTTGGCCATCATCATCAATAACAATACTTAAAATATTTTTACTGTGAGAAAGTGACACTAAAATATGTGAAGAATCTGCATATTTAATAGCATTATTAATTGCTTCTTGGGTAATTCTATAAATATTAATTTCAACCAAAGAATCTAAACGATCATTAAAATCTGTTTTGTTATAAAACATAATTTCTTTACCTGTTAATCTACCCAATTCTTGTGTTAATTTGGTTATGGCAGGCACAATTCCGTGATCTGATAATTCTGGCGGAGTTAAGTTAAAAGTAGCGGTTCTAACTCCTTTTATAATGTTGGTGGTTAATTCTTTTAGGTGTTCTATTTTAGACGTTGTTTTCTCAATATCATTCATATTGATGCTTTCTAGATTGTATTTTAATCCTGTAAGCATTTGTCCAATTCCGTCATGAACGTCTTTAGCAATTCTGTTTTGTTCTTTTTCTTGATTTTCAATAATCTTGCTTGAGATTATTTTTTGCTGACTCATTTTCTCTTCAAAATTGGCCTTTGTAAGTCTTTCAATTTCTGTTTGAGCCGCTTTTCTTTCGGTAATTTCTGAAGCAATAATTAACAATTCAGACCTATCTTCTGTTGGTCTATAAGGCACTAAAGACATTTCTAACCAAATATCTACATCTCCTTTTATGGTTGCTTTTACCTCTCCTTGCCAACCTGTTTTTTTATGTTTACTAATTAAATTTTCAATAAATAATTGTTCGTTTTCATTGTTAGATAAAACATTCCAAATCAATACTTCTTTGTTCGATTTTGATAATTTAAACAAACGAGAAAACTTATTTCCCATATGAATTAAATTGCCGCTTGGAGAAGTTCTTGCAAACAACAACGTTTCATCCATCGCATGACTTAAAGCACGTAATTCTTTTATTGATTTTTCTTTAGAAAGGCTTAGCTCATCTGCATCAAAAGCCATTTTTTTAGCTCTTTTTTCTGCAAATAATAATTCTGAGAGTGTTGCTTTTACGGATTTTGCAGTTGGCCAAAAAATGAATAAAAATTCTCCTAAAAGAATTAATAATGTACAAGACATTAAAAACAATTCTAACTTTTTTAACCAAGCTATTTTTTTATCGGCTTCTACATTGTATTGATTTACAATTTCATCCATCATCAATAAAAAAGAACCTTCGTTTTTGGTTACTTTTTCAATTTCGAATGCTAATTCATCAATAGAAATTGTAGCATCTTCTAACTTTTGTAAAATTGTTTTTGAAGCTTTTTCAATAGTATTAAAAACAGGATTAATCGCTTTAAATTCACTTTTAATTTTATCGCTATTATGTTCAGGAAGCCCTAAACTGTCATTTCCCTTTTGAAGTGCATTGTGCGATAACTTCCATAAATAGAGAGTTTCTGAGATATTATTTTTAAGTCGAAGTCTGTTTTTTTTATCAGAATAATCAGAAAGGGAAACAATTTCTTTGGTTAATTTCTGACTCAGCATTCTTTGTCTACCAGCAACATTAATTACGGTAGAATCACTTTTTTGAGTTTCTAAATGATTGCGAATTAAAACTTGACTGATAATTATTGTAAGCGCAATGGCACTTAACGCAATAATATACAAACGGCTTAATTTATTAAACGTTCTTTGGTCTAATGAATTGCCGTTTTTAGTCATTATTTAGATTACATTTATTATGAAATGGCTTGTTTTACCAACGCTAAACTTTTTTCTGAAAATGGTATTTTTAAAGCTGCTTCATGCCCCTTATCAGACATTTTTACCCACGTTTTCTTTAAAATATCAATGATTTTTTCATCGCTATGTTTCGCTGCAAATTCATCAAAATAATAATCTAGAAAAACTAGACAAATAACATCTTCTAAAGTTTGAGATTCTTCGTTTTTCTTGATGAGTTTTTTTAAGATAATTTTCTGAACTCTATCTACAAATTGAGCATCAAAACCAACTTGTTCTAAGATTTCTCCAGTCAATTCTGCGTGCATCTTTTTTAATTCTTCACGCCATTTTAGGTACCCAACTCTATCCATCGGAAACTCTTTTCTTCCAATTTTCCAACGACAAATATGTTGTGCTCTTGCCGCAATTTGAAGTGCTTTTGATGCATTTGGATCAAACTGAAGTAACTTTCTAGTCATCCTTTGAGAATATAATAATTCTTTAGGATACTCTAATCCAGAAACTTGGTAATTGTTTGGGTCTTCTGCGTTTTTTTTATCAATAATAGCAATAGCAGTTTCAAATCTTGTAGGCTTCATTTTTTAGTTTTATTCAGAGAAGCCAATATACACATTTTCTGCTTCAATCTTAATAGGATATACAGCAATAGGTGCTAAATCTGCATTTAAATTTTCGCCAGTTTCTAATGAAAACGTTTTTTTATGCAAAGGACATGCAATTTTAGGAATCCCTTTATGATCGCCCAACATACCTCTAGACAACACCATTTCTTGTTTTTCTGGTGATAAATTCTGACATGCATACCATTTATCTAATCTAGAAAAATTGAAAACAGCAATTTGTAAATCTTTGTACTTTACACACGCACCACCATCTTTTGGAAACGCACTTACTGGAGCGGCTTTAAACCAAACCTTTACTTCTGCTTCTTTTACTGTTTTGTATTTTAAAAGTAATGTGTCCATAATTATATTTGTTATTTCTGTTCAATTAAGTAGTCTTGTTAAAAATAATTGAGATTTAAAATGTTATTTTAAAACGTTCTGTCACTTCGATTTTAAGAGAAGTCACATTACAGTGAACACATAATGTTTAGCAACTTTATACGATTTCTCCTTATGTCGAAATGACAAAACTGTGCGTTTTATTTGTACCTGAAAAAATTAATTTTTCCAGAGTTCTGGCATTTTTTGATCACGTAAAGGCACAAATACTAAGTTGTCATCTCTATCATCTGAATTTACAAAATGATGAAAACGTTTCTTTGTTTCTTCGTTTGCGATGGCTTGTTTCCACTCACATTCGTAAGCATCCACTAAGAATTGCATCTCTTTTTCTAAATCTTCAACAATATGTAAACTGTCTTCGATAACCACTTTTTTCAATTGCTCTATTCCGCCTTCTAATTTATCTAACCAAGCAGCAGTTCTCATTAACGGAGCAGCTGTTTGTATGTAATAAATTAAGTAACGATCTAAATATTTTATAACCGTTTCATTGTCTATTTTTTCGGCTAATAACTGTGCGTGTCTTGGTGTTGCACCACCGTTTCCACCCACATAAAGATTCCAACCACCTTCTACAGCAATAATTCCAAAATCTTTACCTCTAGCTTCTGCACATTCACGGATACAACCAGAAACACCTCCTTTAATTTTATGTGGAGAACGCAATCCTTTATACCTGTTTTCTAGTTCGATGGCAAACGTGATACTTTCATCTAAACCATAACGACACCATGTAGAACCTACACAACTTTTTACAGTTCTTAAAGATTTTCCGTATGCATGACCACTTTCAAAACCTGCATCAATTAACTCTGTCCAAATTGCTGGTAAGTCATTTAATTCTGCACCAAAGAAATCGATACGCGCTCCACCGGTAATTTTTGTATATAAATTATATTTCGAACCTATTTGTCCTAAAACAATTAAATCCTCTGGCGTTAGCTCTCCACCTGCAATTCTTGGCACCACAGAATAGGTTCCGTTACGTTGTATGTTTGCCAAAAATTTATCGTTTGTATCTTGTGTAACGTCTTCTTTATTTGGAGTATCATTATATAAACTTGCAAAAATTGAAGAAACTAACGGCTTACAAGTTTCACAACCATGACCGGTTCCTGCAGCGTCTAAAACTTCATTAAAAGAAGTTAATTTTTTAGCTTTTATAATTCCGTATAATTCTTGTCTGCTATATTCAAAATGTTCGCAAATTACATTTTTAACCGTTTTACCTAACGATTTTAAAGTTTCGTTAACCAAATCTGTAACCATTGGTTTACAACCACCACAACTTGTACTTGCTTTTGTTGATGCAATAACGCCTGCTAAATCTTCGCAAGAACCATCTTTGATAGCTCCACAAATTTGACCTTTACTTACATTCTCACAAGAACAAATTTGCGCCTCGTCTGGTAAATCTAGTGCGCTACCAAAAGCACCGCCTTCTGTTGCTGGTAAAATTAATTGTGCAGCATCTTCTGGAATTGCCATTCCGTTTAAAAATACTTGATGCAACATATTATAGTCTGATGCATCCCCTACTAAGATTCCTCCTAATAAAGATTTACCATCTAAACTAACATTAATTCTTTTATATAAATGTTGTGTTTTGTTTTCGAAAATAACAGAATGTCCTTTAGATACAGGCATAAAAGGTTCTCCAAAACTTGCTACATCTACACCAATTAATTTTAATTTGGTAGACATGTCAATCTCAGCTGGCATTAATTCTTCTGTGTTTCCAATAATCTGATTTACTGCAACACCAGCCATATCGTAACCAGGAGCAACCAAACCATAAATCATTTGGTTGTACAAAGCAACTTCTCCGATTGCGAAGATGTTTTCGTCGGAAGTTTTCATTTTATTGTCAACTACAATTCCGCCACGAACGCCCATTTCTAAGCCACAAGTTTTACCAAGTTCATCTCTTGGACGAATTCCTGCAGAAACTACTAATATTTCTACATCTAAAACATCGTCTTCGCCAAACTCCATTCCCGTAATAGCATCGTCTCCTAAAATCTGGTTCGTTGCTTTACTTAAATGTATATTTAATCCTATCGATTCTAATTTTAATTGCAATACTTTACTACTTCTTGCATCTAATTGTCTTGGCATTAATTTAGGCGCAAACTCTATAATATGAGGCTCTAAACCCATATCCATAACAGCTTTACCTGCTTCTAAACCTAATAAACCTCCACCTAAAACAGCAGCTCTTGCATTTGGATTCTTCTCCTTAAGATTTGCTGCATACGCCAACATCCCTTCTAAATCTTCTATAGTTCTGTACACAAAAACTCCTTCTTTTTCTACACCTTTAATTGGCGGCACAAAAGCAGAAGATCCTGTTGCTAAAACTAAGTAATCGTAATTAAAAACTCTGTTTTTGGCAGTGATTATAGTTTTTGTAGTTCTTTGAATGTCGGAAACTCTTTCATCAACAATTAAATCGATTTTATTTTCTTTATACCATTCTGCAGGCGCCATCTCTAAAGCTTTTGCATCTTGGTTTTCGAAAAACTCACTTAAATGGACTCTATCGTAAGCAGGTCTTGGCTCTTCACCAAAAACAATAACTTTAAATTCTTCATTTACAGATGCTGCTACAAATTTTTCACAAAATTTATAACCAACCATTCCATTACCTACAACTATAATTGTTTTCATAATTACGTATTTAAACTACAAAACTAAGTATTATTACTTATTTGTACATATTTAATTTTATAAAATTTACGTATTAATTAAATTATTATTGATTTAAAGAAATGAATACTTATAAAATTGATAATAGTTAAAATTTAGCAATTAGAATTGTTAATAGTGTATTTACGCTTTATTTCGATTACAGTTTTTAATATCTTTACCATTCACTTAATTATTATTTTTTTAATGGACGATTTTTTACTGTATTTTAAAATGGGCTTAAACCATGTGTTAGATTTAGCTGCTTATGACCATATTTTATTTTTAATTGTTTTAGCTGTTGTATTTAGCTTTAAACAATGGAAAAAAGTTTTATGGCTGGTTACATTATTCACAATTGGTCATTCTATTACTTTGGCTTTATCTGCTTATGGTATTCTAAAAATTAAAATGGATATGATTGAATTTTTAATTCCGGTAACCATTTTTATAACAGGAGCTATAAATGTTTTTACAGCAAAAAACACTGCTTCTGGTAAACAAAACATCAACTTAATATTTGCTTTGTTTTTTGGTTTAATTCACGGTTTAGGTTTTTCTAACTATTTTAAAATGATGGTTGGTAAAGAAGAAAATAAATTGTTTCCGTTATTAGAATTCGCATTAGGTATAGAAGCTGCTCAGATTATTATTGTTTTAGGAATTTTAATTGTTGGTACACTACTACAAAACTTTTTTAGAGCTAGCAGAAGAGATTGGATTTTAGTTTGTTCTTCTATTGTAATTGGTTTTGCCATACAAATGATGACCGATAGAGTGTTTTGGTAAACAACCAAGTTTTCGTTTTTTTACTATTGACAACTTGTAGGCTGCGTTAGGGATTGCAGTGAAAATCCTTTTTATGAAGAATGAATAAAAAGATTGTAGCGTAAAGCCCGACCTGAAAGGGAACGCCCAAAAATAATGCTTAAAGAACATCTAAATAAATTTTGTCTAATTATTAACGTCTTATTTCTGTAAATCTTTTTACTTTCGTTCTGTATGACTGATAAGAAACAATTAAAATACGATAGGGCTTATTTAAAAATGGCTCGCGAATGGGGAAAATTATCTCATTGTAAACGTAAACAAGTAGGCGCGCTTATTGTAAAGGGCAGAATGATTATTTCTGATGGTTTTAACGGAACACCCACTGGTTTTGATAATTGTTGTGAAGATTGTAATGGAGTTACAAAGTGGGAAGTTTTACATGCAGAGGCAAATGCCATCTTAAAAGTTGCTTCTTCTACCCAATCGGCAAACGGTGCCACCTTATATATTACCTTATCTCCATGCACGCAATGCAGTAAATTAATTCACCAAGCAGGAATAAAACGTGTTGTTTTTGCAGAGTCATACAAAGATACCTCTGGCATTAATTTTTTAGAAAAAGCAGGCGTAGAAATCATGCATTTACCTTATGAAAAATAAAAACAACCTTCCTATATATTTATCTTTAGCAGTTATTTTTGGTTTACTAATTGGTGTTTCACTAAATGGTAGCTCTAACAATATATTGTCTTTAAACAAAAACTCATCTCAAGAAATAAAAATAAGGAAACTTATTAATTTTATTGAAAAGGATTACGTAGATACCGTAAATACGGAGAGTTTATTAGATGGTGCCATTACGCAAATGTTAGGTAAATTAGATCCTCATTCTGTGTATATCCCTAAAGAGAACTTGCAAGCTGTTAAAGAAAATATGCAAGGTAATTTTGTAGGTATTGGTGTTCAGTTTAGAATTATAAACGATTCCATTACTGTTATACAACCCATAAAAGGCGGACCAGGTATAAAGGCAGGTATTAAAGCTGGCGATCGTATTTTAATGGCAGATAAAGATACTTTGTATGGTAAAGGCATGTTTACAGATAAAGTGCCTGGTTATTTAAAAGGAAAACCAGATACCAAAGTAGCTCTTAAAATGTATAGAAAAAGCAACGATTCTCTCTTTACTGTTTCCGTTACTCGTGGTAATGTAAATATTAAAAGTGTTGATTTAGCCTATATGATTAACGATTCTATTGGTTATATAAAACTAGATCGTTTTGCGAGAAATACGTATAGTGAATTTAAAACGTCATTAAACACCTTAATAGATGATGGAATGACCGATTTAATTCTTGATATTAGAGGAAATGGTGGTGGCTTTATAGACATTGCAAATAGCATTATTGATGAATTTTTAGAAGATGATAAACTGATTGTTTTTACCAAAAACAACAAAAATAAAGTAGAAGAGTCTTTTGCAACCTCTAAAGGAGATTTTGAAAAAGGTGGTTTGTATGTTTTAATTGATGAAAACTCTGCATCTGCATCAGAAATTTTAGCAGGTGCTTTACAAGACAATGATAAAGGAACAATTATAGGTAGACGTTCTTTTGGAAAAGGGTTGGTACAAATAGAAATGGATTTAGGCGATGGTTCTGCAGTGCGTTTAACAACGGCACGTTACTACACCCCTACCGGTCGTTCTATTCAGAAACCTTATGACCACGAAGGAAATAAAAATTATTATACAGATTATCAAAAGAGGGTTGCTAATGGAGAACTCTTAAGTAAAGACAGTATAAAAGTGGTAGATTCATTAAAATATACTACTCCTAAAGGAAAAGTTGTTTACGGCGGTGGCGGTATTATTCCGGATATTTTTGTTGCCATAGACACCACTTCTTATATGAATGGTTTCTACTTTAACTCTATAAATGATTTTGCTTTTGACTATGTAGATAACAATAGAAAAAAACTACAAAAATGGACCATAGCTAATTTTATTACTGATTTTGATACCGATGAAACGGTTTTTAACAGCTACTTGTCTGATATTAAAGACAGACCTACACCTTCTTTTAGCACCAGCCAAAACTTAAAAAAATACTTAAAAGCAGCTATTGCAAACACTCTTTTTGGTGATGTTGGTTTTTATAGAATTATGCATCAAGATGATAAAATGATTCAGAAAGTTTTAGAATTGGAAAGTGAGAAATAGTTTGAGGTTTTAGTTGATTGTTTTTCTCCTCAGTTTTGTGGGATCATTGTTATGAGACTTCTCAATACTTCGAAGTGACAAATTCTATGTTTTTTTGGATTCAGTTTTGTCATTTAGAACGGAAAAAGCAATTACATAAAACAACGCTGTATTATGGCATCACGGTTATGAGACTTCTCAATACTTCGAAGTGACAATTAGATTTATTCTATTCCGTTTAGCTTTGTCATTTCGAAATGAGCTTTTTAGCGATTGATAAATCGCTAATTATTAAAAAAAACAATACAAACTACTGTTACCTCTTCTAACTCTTTAGACATGTTTTCATATTTCTAAGGATGAGAAACATAAAAAAATAGCCTGCTTTTTTAATGATTTTAAAACCATGATTTGTACTGTTTTATAACAAGTTCTCTAACCTCCAAACACCTCAAATTCTTAACGTCATTCCTTAAAAATAAGGACTTACTACTAAAAGGAAGTTACCATACTTTAGATCTAAAAATAGTCTAGATTATTTGTTAAAAATAGTTTTTTTTAGATGAAAAAAGGAAATACTTTTACACTATAAATTTTTGGTTTTATATTCAATAAATTGAATTAAAATTAAAAGGGAATCAGGTAACTTTTAAAAGAAAACCTGAGCTGTTCCCGCAACTGTAAGCATTGTCTAATTATTAGATTATCGTTATTTCTTACACCACTGTCTTAGTTAAAGACGGGAAGGTTTTAACAAAATGCAAGCCAGGAGACCTGCCAAAAATTATATTCGTCTTTTTTAACTTTCGGGAAAAAAGTTAAAAAGAAATATGTATTATATGCACTGTTTTTCTACTTTTATAAAAGGTTGAGAACTTGCCTATTTTGTTTTTTAAAATTTTAAAATCAATCATAATGAAAAGTTATCTATCTAAATTAGCCTTAATTGGTTTATTATTTGTTGTATCCTGCACTAAAAAAGATGTAGTTTTTGAAGAAGCACTACCAACTTACAACAATGCTTTTATCTTATCTCTAGAAAGTGATAAAACAGCAATTACATTTCTAGACGAAAATCAACTTGCAACACAAAACGTTCATGTATTTGACAATGCAGAAAGCACTTCTTTTTCTAGCTACAATAATGAACTATATATTGTAAGTCAAAACGGACCTTCATACATTTCTAAAGTTAATACAGAAAATTTAGAAGTAGAAGAATCTATAACTTCTTCTAACGTATCTTCTCCATCCTATTTACAAATGTATTCTAAAACGGATGGTTTGGTAATTAACACCTCTGGATCAGGAAGAAATAGAAATTATAATCTTTGTCATGTAAATACAACTACTGGTATTGGAGATGCAATAACTGATGTTTCTAATAAAATTCTTTTTAACAATTCTGCACTAATTTTAGATGCTGAAAATGTTTTAATTGCAGATGGAAAAGAATTAGTTGTAATGAATATTACTACTAAAGAATTTACTTCTGCAATAACATTTGATGATGCTATTTCTGGGCTTTTAAAAGATAAAAATGGAAGTATTTGGGTAGCAAAAGAAAAAAGAGCCACAGATGCTACCTTTACAAAACTAAATGCAAATTATTCTATAAATGAAACAGTAACAGTAACAGATACTGCTATTAATTTATTTAAAAACAGTATTTTAACTATGAACTCAGAAAGTACGAATGCTTTTTGGTCTGAATCTGCATCTGGAAAAATTTATACTTTTGATACAGAAACGAAAGTAATTGAAGAGTTTGCAACACCAATTAATGAAGGAATTGCCTTAAACACTGTTGTAAAACAACACCCAAAAACAAAACAAGTTTATGTAATTGGTTTGGAAGATTTTATGGATCCAGATAATAGTGTTTTAGTAATTTATAACTTAGATAAAACTGTAGCAAACACAGTAACAAAAGTAGGAGCATCTCCCATAGACCTTTACTTTTCTGACAAAGAATTTATAAACTAAAACCAGTACTCTAAAATAAATCTACAAGGAATTACTTTGTAGATTTATTTTTTTAAAAAAGAGACACAAAGCGCTGCGACTTCTTCTAATTCTTTAGACATATTTTCCTTGTACCAAGGATGAGAAACATTAAAAACATGGTCTGCATTTTTAATGATTTCTAACTGACTTTCACCATTCCAAGTATGTATTTTTTTACCTTCATCTAGAGAAACAGAAGTATCTTTATCTCCATGAATTATTAACTGTGGAATTTTTAAATTGGCTACAGCTTTTTGAATATTTAAACGCGTCTCGTTTTCTTTAAAGTCTAAATAAAACTGATAGAAATGCGGCATATTTTGCTTTGTTCTTCCGTTTAAGACATATTTTACACCTGTTCTTTTCCAATTCTCTAAATCGTCAGTAATTGTACCTCTAGAGCCAAAATCGCAAACAGAAGCCAAAGAAATTACTTTTTTTACTCTTGCGTCTTCATTTGCTTTTAGTAGCACAATTCCGCCACCTCTACTATGTCCAATTATTGAAATATCATTTACATCTACTTCATTTTTATAAGTGGTGTTTGTAGCAATCCAATCGATTACACTTTCTAAATCGTCTAATTCTTTGGTATAATTATTATTACCGAAAGCCTCTAAATCCGGAAAATCAATTGGGTTTACAGCAGTGCCTCCATTATGAGAAAAGTTGAATTTTATAAAGAAAAATCCTGCTTTTGCAAAAGTTTCCGCCAATAAATTCCAAGCGCCCCAATCTTTAAATCCCTTGTAACCATGACAAAAAACAACTACTTTTTTTGGTTGTTGATCTTCCTTATAAAACACATCTGTTACAGTTGGTTTGCTGTGTTTTCCTTGAATGATAATGTTTTTTAAAATTTTCATTTTCTCTTTAAATAAATAGTTTTACAACTGTAAAAACAGCTACTAAACCTGTTATAATTGATAGAATTAAATTGATATCTTTTGTTAGCTTCCCTGTTTTTTGTTGAATTATTTTTGCGAATTTTCCATATAAAAATAGGATATAAAATGTACCTAATACAGATCCTAAAATAAAGAAGAACACAGAAACAAAATCAAAACTAAACAGATTAAAAACATCTAAGGTAATAATGGTTCCGCTAAAAAAAGGAATCCCAAACATGTTTAAAACAGATAGTGAAATTCCGGTTAGTAAAGGATTTATACTTTTAGTTTTTACTGCATCAACCTTTATTTTTCCTTTTTTAGATTCGTTATAAAAATAGTAAGATAAGGCTATAAAAACAACGATTCCTGCTTTTTCTATAGTTTCTAAAATGGTTGGGGTTTGCGCAATGTATTTGGTTAAAATAACAGCAATTATCACTTGCGGAATGATCATTAAAGAAACTCCGAATGCGTATTTGTTAGCTGCCAATTTCCCTTTTTCTAAACTAATTTTTAGAGCAGTCATATTTAGCATACTTGGCGTAATAGACCCTACAAAAGAGAACATAAATCCGAAGAAAAAAAGTAAAAATATATTCAAAATAAATTATTTATAAAGTAAAAAAACGAAGTTTCCTACCGCAACTACACCTGTTAAACACCCTAAAATAAAATCCATTTTAGAAGCAATAAAAGTAAGTTTGTGTTCAATTTTTTTAGCAATAATAGCATATAATGAATATAGCGTAAAAGAACCAATTGTAGAACCAATTGAAAAATAAAATCCATTTAAGTAAGAATATTCAAAATATTCTAACCCTATTAAAACAGAGATCGTTGTAAAATAAAACGGAATTGCAATAGTGTTTAAAAGAGACATTCCAATACCATGTAAATAAGCCTTAGATTTAGGTATTTCTTCTTTTATCCTCTTTTCTTTTGACGTAAAATACAGTCTAAAAAAGTTAATGGATAGCAGCAAAAGAATACCTGTACCTATCTTTTGTAACAAGGTTATATACTCTGAGTTTTCCATTAAAATACTCGATAGATAAGCACCTATATTCGCTTGAAAAAATAAAACTGTAGCATAACCACCAATAAGATAGAACGCTGCTTTTTTACCATTTCTTAAACTGAATTTAACTACAGTCAGATTTAAAAAACTAGGTGTTATACTACCTAAAACCGCAACACCAAAACCTAAGAAAATAAAAATTAAAAAGTTCATAAATTGTTTTTATATGGACAAATAAACAAAAAAACGTGTCAATTAATTGACACGTTTCATTTATATAGTAACTTATAAGCGTTTTTCTACACTACACCTTGTGCTAACATAGCATCTGCAATTTTTACAAAACCAGCAATATTTGCTCCTTTGATATAATCTACAGTTCCATCTTCATTCTTACCATGCTCTACACAAGAATCATGTATTTTTTGCATAATTTCTTTTAACCTTTCGTCTACTTCTTCTCTAGACCAGTTTAATCGTAATGAGTTTTGACTCATTTCTAGACCAGAAGTAGCAACACCACCAGCATTTGAAGCTTTTCCTGGAGCGTATAATATTTTTGCTTTTTGGTATTCATGAACGGCCTCTGGTGTAGAAGGCATATTTGCACCTTCAGAAACACATATACAACCGTTGTCTATTAATGTTTTTGCTTCTTCTCCATTTAATTCATTTTGAGTAGCACATGGCAACGCAATATCACATTTAACAGACCAAGGTCTTTCTCCTTTAAAATACTTTGCTTTTGGGTATTCTTCTAAATATTCGCTAATTCTACCACGTTTTTCATTTTTAATATACATTACTTGGTTTAATTTTTCAGCATCTATACCATCTTCATCATAAATATAACCTCCAGAATCAGAAAGTGTTAATACCTTTGCTCCAAATTGAATCGCTTTTTCTGCTGCATATTGTGCAACATTACCAGAACCAGAAATAACTACATTTTTTCCTTTAAAAGATTCGTTTTTAAGTTTCAGCATAGCTTCTGCAAAATACACGTTTCCATAACCTGTAGCTTCTGGTCTTATTAATGAACCACCATAAGCAACTCCTTTTCCTGTTAGAACTCCTGTAAATTCTGTTTTCAATTTTTTATACATTCCAAACATGTAGCCAATCTCTCTTGCGCCAACTCCAATATCTCCTGCTGGTACATCTATATGTTGTCCAATATGTTTTTGCAATTCACTCATAAAATTTTGACAAAAATTCATAATCTCACGATCAGATTTTCCTTTTGGATCAAAATCAGAACCTCCTTTACCACCACCCATTGGCAATGTTGTTAAAGAGTTTTTAAATACTTGTTCAAAAGCCAAAAATTTTAGAATACTAGCATTTACAGAAGGGTGAAATCTCAAACCACCTTTATATGGTCCAATAGCAGAATTCATTTGTATTC
Organism: Polaribacter atrinae; assembly: GCF_038023995.1. Taxonomy (NCBI): domain Bacteria; kingdom Pseudomonadati; phylum Bacteroidota; class Flavobacteriia; order Flavobacteriales; family Flavobacteriaceae; genus Polaribacter; species Polaribacter atrinae. The sequence goes on along the minus strand of NZ_CP150660.1, from coordinate 2,518,871 downwards.
TATACCCTCTATTAACCCTTATCTCTCCACTATCATCTGTCCATGTTACTCTAAAAGAAATTAATCTCTCAGGCTCTACCATTCTTAATAAAAGGTTTTTTCCGTAATACTTTTTATTTTCAACAATAAAAGGAATTAAGGTTTCGGCTACTTCTCTCACTGCTTGTAAAAATTCCGTTTCATGGCTGTTTCTTTGTTCAACCAACTGCATGAAATCTTCTATTCTGGACTCTGTATTCGTAGACATTTTTTTTTGACTTTTATAAACATTTAACTAAGCAAATATAAGTTATTTTGAATATTTTTAAAGTTAAAAAGCACTAAAGTTCTTTATCCAACTCCTTTAAAACTTAAGTTATCAACCTAAAAAAAAGACCTATTTCACTAACCTTATTTCCCATATTATTTAAGACACTATTACCCTATTAAATTTATTTTTACTGATGAGTATTACAAATTTAAAATCTGTAAAAATTTGCCTTCCTTTATTTATTGAAATGTATTCAAAAACAGACATAATAGCATTTTAACTTATTATAAGAAACAAAAAAAACGCATCAAAAAAATGATGCGTTTTAAACTTTAAATAAATTAATATTTTAGACAACTCCTAAATCTAACATAGAGTCTGCTACTTTAATAAAACCAGCAATGTTTGCTCCTTTTACATAATTAATATAGCCATCTTCTTCTGTACCATATTTTAAACAAGCAGTATGAATAGAATGCATTATTTGATGTAATTTTTCGTCTACTTCTTCTTTTGTCCAGTTTAATTTCATGGCGTTTTGAGACATTTCTAAACCAGAAACTCCTACTCCACCAGCATTTACTGCTTTACCAGGTGCGTATAAAATTTTAGCATTATGAAATGCATGAATAGCTTCTGGAGTACAACCCATATTAGAAACCTCTGCTACATATTGTACACCATTTGCAACTAATTTTATGGCATCTTCTCCATTTAATTCATTTTGGGTAGCACAAGGCATTGCAATATCACATTTTACGCTCCATGGTTTTTCATTAGGATAAAATTTTGCTTCTGGAAATTCAAGTACATAAGGAGAAACAATATCATTATTAGATGCTCTTAATTGTAATAAGTAACTAATTTTATCATCATCTAACCCTTTTTCATCATAAATATATCCATCAGGACCAGAAATTGTAACTACTTTTCCGCCTAATTCTGTGATTTTTAAAGCGACACCCCATGTTACATTTCCAAAACCAGAAAGTGCAATTGTTTTCCCTTTAAAATCATCATTTTTGGTTTCTAATATTTCTTTTGTAAAGTAAACACCACCAAAACCTGTTGCTTCTGGTCTAATTAAGCTTCCTCCCCAGTTTAAACCTTTTCCTGTAAATACGCCTGTATGTTCTTGTTGTAGTTTTTTGTACATACCGTACATAAACCCAATTTCCCTACCACCAGTTCCAATATCTCCAGCTGGTACATCTGTACTTGGCCCAATCATTCTCCATAACTCTAACATAAATGCTTGGCAAAAACGCATTATCTCAGTGTCTGATTTTCCTTTTGGATTAAAATCTGAACCTCCTTTTCCACCTCCCATTGGTAGTGTTGTTAAGGCATTTTTAAATATTTGCTCAAATCCTAAAAACTTTAAGATACTTAAGTTTACACTTGGGTGTAAGCGAATACCTCCTTTATATGGCCCTATCGCATTGTTAAACTGTACTCTATGACCTATATTAACTTGAACCTGTCCTGCATCATCAATCCAAGAAATTCTAAATGTTAAAATTCTATCTGGTTCTACTAAGCGCTCAATAATTTTAGCGGCTTCGTATTGTGGGTTTTCATTATAAATTGTCTCAATAGACTCTAAAACCTCTTTAACAGCCTGTAAATATTCTTTTTCACCAGGGTGTTTTGTTTCCAAATTTGTTAAAATTTCCTTTACATTCATAATGGTATAATTAGTAATTCTTTATTGAATATGTTACTCATCAAAAATACATTTTAAAATTGTTTTTAAATAAAATATTTATTGTAATTTTTAATAATTAACAATAATTTATCCATTTTCTAAGAATCTTAATATTTTTTGAATTATTTGAGTTGTTTTTTTATTATATATACATTTTACATAAATCCTTCAGGAGGCAATTCTTCAAACGACTCTTCTACATCTGAAGCACTGTTACCCAAGGAAATACCTTCTTTAAAAATAGCCGCTTTATTGTTTTCTCCATCAATAATAACTGTTAGTTCATTTTTAAAAGAAATATGTCTTAGGTAAGAATCTTCAAAAACAGCTTCTTGTTTATTTAAATAATCTACATCAAAAAAGCCATCTTTTACAAAAGGGTTTATAGTTAAATATCCCACTTTAAAAGAGGTTAAATTTTGAAAGAAATGGGTTCCTTGACTCGGATCTATTCTAAAATCATTTAAACCAGATTCTACTATTATTTTTGCAGCAGAAATTTGAGACCAAAGTACCGGAATTCCTAACCAAGAATCACTTGATCCCCAACGCCCAGGCCCTACCAAAATATAGGGTTTGTCTAGTGCTACAAATTTTTTATTAATTTCTTCAACCGCACATGCAATATCTCGTGTATTTGCCGAATTAAACGTTTCGGGTTTTACATAAACTACATCACAAATGTTTTCATATTTACCATTTCCTAAAGCAGATTCAGAATAAATTATAGTTTCAGAAATATCTAAGTTTTCAGGCAATTTACTTACCGTTTCCATACTTTCTATGATAGGCCTAATTTGTAAAAAACTAAATTCTTTTGGCTTACCTGCAGGAACATCTAGTTTTACGGCAAATTCTATTTCTATTGGGTTTCTCATTTCTCGTTGCCCAACACGCAAAAGGTCTTGTAAAATTTCTGGCAATGGAAACGTATTGTATTTTAATATATTATCGAACGTAATTACACGGATACCATCATGCATTACACCAGGTCTAATGGTATTATTTTGTAAATCATAAGTTGAAGCTACAAATTTTAAAGATCCATGGTTTTCTGCTTTTCTAATGGTAACTTTCTTTTTATTGATGGCTTCGCAAGTAGAAACCTTATAACTATCAGGATTTAAATCTAAACCATAAAAATACTGTTGCGTTTCTCTTTGTGTTGAACCCGGAGAAGATAGTTGCAATATTTTTTTTGGATAAGATGGTGAAAAGCGTAATGTTTGTCCGCCACCCACAATTATTTCTCCTAAACCTAAAGCAATATTAGCAATTCCTTCACTTGCCTTTTCCTCTCCAATAGGATAAAAATTAATAGAACGTGCTACCCCAGAAATATTTGGATAATATACATCTTGGTATGGCTTACCTATAACTTCTTGCAAAATTACAGCCATTTTATCTTCTTCTATAGTATGTGATATTGCTTTTAAATATGATTTACTGTTTTCAAAAAAAGCAGATGCTATAACAGATTTAATAGCATTAGAAACCATTTCAACTTTTTTGTCTATTTCAGAATCTGGAATCATATACGTTGCAAAAACACCTGCAAAAGGCTGATAGTTAGAATCTTCTAACATACTAGATGAACGTACAGCAATAGGGCATTTCGTGGTTTTTAAAAATGCTCTAATATCTTCTAAAGCCCATTCTGGTAAATCTTTTGAAATAAACTCATGTAATATTTTATCATCATCTGTACATTTTGCTGCAAATTTTATCAATTTATGGGTTTCTATAAACTGATCAAAAACCTCTGTACTTATTACCACTGTTCTTGGTATGGTAATACTTACGTTTTTATATTTGTTATATAAATTATTGCGTTTTAAAAAGGAATCTATAAAAGCCAAACCTCTTGCTTTTCCTCCTAAAGCACCTTCACCTATTCTTGCATAACCAACAAACTCATCATATTTATTTTTATTAAACTTTACAATTACACCTCTAGATCTGTAAACTAAATATGCTTTGATAGAATTAATTAAGAAATCTCTTATTTGACCATTGCTTTCAAATTCATCATATTCTATAATGCTCAATAAATCTGCTAAAGGAAACAGTGCTCTTGATTTTAACCATTTAGAAAACTCACTTCTTTTAGCATGATACATCAAACAATCTTCAGTAACACTCTTTATCGCTCTTTGAAATTCACCTAAATCTTTAGCGGTTGCTAAAACTTTCATTTGGGTAGGATCCCAAAACTCGAAATCTCCAAAAGCAAAGTATTTTATAATATAATTTTTGATATCAACACCCAAGGTTTCTGAATGTTTATATAAAAATTTACCTTTTAATTCTAACGTTCGTTTTTCATTATTTTCATTAGATGATTGCATTAAAAAAGGAAAATACCGTTTATATTTTCTTACATAGTCTAATAATAAAAAACCTGCTTCTTTATTTCTAACACCATCTTTAAAATAATTAACATCAGATATTACGCCTAGTAAATTTTCTTTGTATGTATCAAATAAATCAATACCTTCTTCAAAAGTAGTGGCTAATAAAATTTTTGGTCTCCCTCGCATTAATAGCATTTTTCTATGCTCATTTAATCCTTCAGACATTAATCCTTGGGTTTGTTTAAGAAGAATTTTATAAATAAGCGGAATATATCTAGAGTAAAACTTTAGCGAATCTTCTACCAATAATATTGCTTTAACACCCACTGTATTAATATCAACCTCAGCATTCATTCTGTCTTCGGTTAATTTAATGATAGCCAAAAATATATCTGCATTTCCATTCCAATGAAAAACAAAATCGATACTATCTGTATTTTCTTTTTGTAGCTTACTTCTTAATTGAGAAGAATGATGACTTAAAGCCGCAATAGGAACATTAGGATACGCCTCTTTAATTTTTTTTGATGTATCAAAAGCATTATAATTACCAATATCTAACCACGTAATTACAATGTCTATTTGATGAGACTCCATCATTTTAATTGCTCTTTTTGCAGAATTTGCATGAATAAAATTTGGTGGATGCCTTAAGTTTAAAGAAGTGTATTCATTAAAAATTCGTTCTTCAATTCTACCATCTTCTTCAAGCATATAAAAATCATAATTAGAACAAACAATTAATACCTTATTAATTCTATTTTGCATTAATTTATCAAAAGTTACCTCTTTAAATGCATAGGATTTTAAATTAGATAAGATATTTTCTTTCATTTTTATGCTGTTTAATATATTCTACAATATATTAATTTTCTAGTTTAGAACATTAATAAAAGTAAGTATTCAGCTCAAAATTATATTCAACAAAAATAAAAATGTGTAAATTCGCCATCTAATTTAGTATGTAATGTTAGATAAAGTAAAAGAACTGATTGGTGATGTAAAATCATTTAATGCAACTACAAAAGAAGAAGTTGAAACTTTTAGAATTAAATACTTAGGTAACAAAGGTTTACTTAAAGATTTATTTGCAGAATTTAAAAATGTAGATGCAGAATTGCGTAAAGATTTTGGACAAGCATTAAATAATTTAAAAAAATCTGCAGAAGGAAAAGTTGCCGAACTAAGCGAGTCTTTAGACAGTGCAACGAGTCATAAATCTTTTTATGGAGATTTATCACGTCCGTCAGAACCTATTAATTTAGGATCTCGTCATCCAATTTCATTGGTAAGAAACCAAATTATTGATGTTTTTAACAGAATTGGTTTTACCGTTTCTGAAGGACCAGAAATAGAAGATGATTGGCATAACTTTACCGCTTTAAATTTACCAGAATATCATCCTGCAAGAGACATGCAAGACACGTTCTTTATAGAACAAGATCCAGATATTTTATTAAGAACACACACTTCTTCTGTACAAGTACGCTATATGGAAGAAAATAAACCACCTATAAGAACTATTTCTCCAGGAAGAGTTTTTAGAAATGAAGATATTTCTGCAAGAGCGCATTGTATTTTTCATCAAGTAGAAGGTTTATATATTGATACAGATGTTTCTTTTGCCGATTTAAAACAAACACTTTTATACTTTACTAAAGAGATGTTTGGTAAATCTAAAATTCGTTTACGTCCTTCTTATTTTCCGTTTACTGAGCCAAGTGCAGAAGTAGATATCTATTGGGGCTTAGAAACAGAAACAGATTATAAAATTACAAAAGGTACCGGTTGGTTAGAAATAATGGGATGCGGAATGGTAGACCCTAATGTATTGAAAAATGCAAATATAGATCCAACAAAATATTCTGGGTATGCTTTTGGTATGGGAATAGAACGTATTGCCATGTTATTATATCAAATACCAGATATTAGAATGTTTTATGAAAACGACAAACGTTTCTTAGAACAGTTTAAGTCTGTTTTATAAAACCTAGCAAGGAAAGAGTTAACAAGTTTGTATAATCAGTATTGTGAATTTTAATAGTAAAAAATAATTTAGATAATGAAATATTTTACACAATTTTGGGACGAAGAAAGAGATGATGAATATGCAGATTGGGGAACCTCAACTTGGTATTTTGAAACCAATGATGCAGATGAAGTTTTAAAACAAATTACCGTTTACAAAAACGAAAAAGTTACTAAATATGATGAAGATCATCTAGAAGATGAGTTTGGTGGTTTGTGTGAAGGCACATTAACCATAGATGAATGTGACGGAGATGTTATCTCTAAAGAAGAGTTTTATAAACTTTGGTAATTCTATAGTTGCAAAAGAAAACTTTTTAAAGACTTATTAACCAGGTTATTACCCGCTAAAAGAGGATAGTAAACACATTTCAAACTTACATATTACAAAATTTAAAACCGATATTACTATCGGCTTTTCCCTTTAACAAAAAATTAACTTCGTAAAGTTCGGTTTGTTCCGAACTAAAAATATATCTTTGCAAAGAATTTGACTGTTAATAAATAATTTACTTTAAAAACAGTCTTAAAGTAAATAAAATGAAAGAAGAAATCTGTAAAATAAAAATGGCCTTGGTTGAAAAACTAGGTGTGCATATAGAAGACAGAGAACAATTAGCACCTGTTGCAGCTCGTATTTTAGCTTACATCATCTTAACAGGTAAAAAAGGAGTCACTTTTGAAGATATGGTAACCATACTTTGTGCAAGTAAAAGTACCATTTCTACACACGTTAATCATTTACAAGATTTACATAAAATAGTGTATTTCACAAAAACAGGTGATCGAAAAAAATATTTTATCCTTAATAAAGGAATGGTCCTTCAGCATATAGATAGTATGATACATAAGTGGAAAGAAGAACGTGAAATGCATTTAGAAATAAAAAATTATAAAGAAACTATAAACAAGAATAAAATTGAAAATGAAAGTGAAAAATTCGATTTAAATTTTCATGACGATTATATAAAATTTATAGACGGAGCTACATCCTCTGTAGAGGAATTAAAATTAAAACTAGACAATAATAAATTCGATATTTAAACCAAGACAAAAAATGAAACATTATAAATTATTATCATTACTATCATTAGGTGTATTTTTAGTAATTGCAAGTTGCACCAACAAAGAGCAACCAGCCGCAGCAGCACAAGGTCCTGCACCTTCTTTTCCTGTAGTTACCATGCAAACTAAAACTGTTACAAGTTTTAATGAATACCCAACAAGTTTAGAAGGTATTGTAAATAGTGCCGTAAGAGCAAAGGTTTCTGGTTACGTACAAAAAGTAATGGTAGACGAAGGCCAGAAAGTACGTAAAGGACAAGTGTTATTTAAGTTAGAAACACAGTCTTTAAGTCAAGATGCTAGTGCAGCAAAAGCACGTATTAATGTTGCTCAAGTAGAAGTTAACAAATTAATACCGTTAGTAGAAAAAAACATTATAAGTGCTGTACAGTTAGAAACTGCGAAAGCAAATTTAGCACAAGCTAAAGCAAATTATAGTAGTGTTTCTGCAAGTATTGGATACGGAACCATTAGAAGTCAAGTAGATGGTTATATAGGTGCAATTAATTATAGAGAAGGCGCATTAGTGAGTCCTGCAGATCCTACTCCTTTAACAACAGTTAGTGATATTAGTAAAGTGTATGCTTTTTTTAGTTTAAACGAAAGTGAATATTTAGACTTTTTACAAAATGCTGAAGGTAAAAACTTAGAAGAAAAGCTTGCAAATTATTCTGCTATCAATCTAGTATTAGCAAATGGAAGTACCTATGCAGAAAAAGGAAAAATAGAAACAAGCACAGGTCAAGTAAACAAAAATACAGGTACTGTTAGTTTAAGAGCTGTTTTTAACAATCCAAACCAACTGTTAACAAATGGAAATAGTGGTAAAATTCAAATTCCAACAATTTACGAAGATGCAATTGTTGTTCCACAGCAAGCAACTTATGAACAACAAGGAAATATTATGTTGTTTAAATTAAGTGAAGGTAACAAAGTAGAAACTTCAATTATAAAAGTAAAAGCAGCAGTAGGAAATTTATATATAGTTGAATCAGGAATCAATTTAAAAGATAAGATTGTAGTATCTGGGGTTGGTAAATTAAGAAGTGGTACGGTTATTACACCACAAAACACTCCTTTTGATGATGCAATTAAACCTGTAGAAACTTTATTTAAAAACTAGCAAACCATAAACTTATTTAGTTATGTTAAAAACATTTATTGAAAGACCCGTTCTTTCAACCGTAATTTCTATTATTATTGTTTTGCTTGGAATTATAAGCGTTACAAGCCTACCAATAGAAGAATACCCAGATATTGCTCCACCAACCATAAAGGTAATTGCCTCTTATGCTGGAGCCAACGCAGAAACAGTTTTAGAAAGTGTAATTGTACCTATTGAAGAGCAAATTAATGGTGTAGAAGGTATGACGTACATCACATCTACAGCATCTAACACAGGTACAGCAGAAATAACTGTTTATTTCAGTCAAGAAATAGATGCAGATATTGCTGCCGTAAACGTTCAAAACCGTGTGGCTAGAGCAACACCATTGTTACCCGCAGAAGTAGTACAAACGGGTGTAACAACACAAAAACAAGAAACAAGTGCATTGATGTTTATTTCTATGTATTCTGAAAGCGACAATTACGACGCTACTTTTATTCAGAATTATTTAAAAATAAACGTAATTCCTGCTATGCAACGTATTAGTGGTGTTGGAGATGTTAGTGTATTCTCTCAACAAGATTATGCTATGAGAATCTGGTTAAAACCAGAAAAATTAGCAGCTTATAATTTAATTCCTTCAGATATTACAGCAGCCTTAGCAGAACAAAACTTAGAAGCAGCTGCAGGTTCTTTAGGTGAGAATAGTGGAGAATCATTTTCATATACATTAACCTATAGTGGTCGTTTTAAAGAAGAAAAACAATATGGTGATGTTATTATAAAAGCATTAGGAAACGGACAATTTCTTCGTTTAAATGATGTTGCTGAAATAGAATTAGATGCACAATCTTATGCGTCTAACGCAATGAGTAAAGGAAATCCTGCAGTTTTTATGGGGATTTTTCAAACAAAAGGTTCTAATGCAAAAGTAATTATTGAAAACATTAAAGAAACCTTAGAAGAAGTTAAAAAAGACTTACCAGAAGGATTAGATATTTTTGTTCCTTATGATACAAGTTTGTTTTTAAATGCCTCTATAGAAAAAGTAATTCATACTTTATTAGAAGCCTTTTTATTGGTATTCTTAGTGGTATTTATCTTCTTACAAGATTTTAGATCTACCTTAATTCCAGCGATAGCTGTACCAGTTTCTATTATTGGTACGTTCTTTTTCTTGAATGTTTTTGGATATTCAATTAACTTATTAACACTATTTGCATTAGTACTTGCAATTGGTATTGTAGTGGATGATGCCATTGTGGTTGTAGAAGCCGTACATGCCAAATTAGATGAAGGAGAAAAGAGTGCTAAAAAAGCAACTTTAACTGCCATGAATGAAATTTCTGGAGCAATTATATCTATTACTTTGGTAATGGCAGCTGTATTTATTCCGGTTACTTTTATCTCTGGACCAACAGGAGTTTTTTATGAGCAATTTGGAGTTACATTAATTATTGCAATCCTTATTTCTGCAGTAAACGCATTAACTTTAAGTCCGGCATTATGTGCTTTATTATTAAAACCACATAAAGAAGATGAAGAAATTAAAGGTAAAAGTCCTTTAAAGCGTTTTTACACACTTTTTAATCGTGGATTTAACGCAACTATTGATAGATATGGAAAATCACTACATTTCTTATATAAGAGAAAATGGGTATCTGGTTTATTATTAGTCTTAGCTATTGTTGGAATTTTTTGGGCATCAGAACAAACACCAACCGGTTTTGTACCTAATGAAGATAGAGGAATTCTTTTTGCAAATATAGAGTTACCAGCAGGAGCTTCTTTAGACAGAACAAACGCAGTTTCTATGGATTTGTATAATAAAATTAAAGATATTGATGGAATTGTTGCTGTTAACATTGTTAAAGGTAGAAGTTTAATTAGTGGAGCTGGTAGTAATTACGGTTTTGGTATTATAAAATTAGCAGATTGGGGAGAACGTGAAGATCCTTCTACTTCTGTACAAGCAATTACAGGTAAATTATTTGGAATTGCAGCTACCATACCAGAAGCAAATATTATTTTCTTCTCGCCACCAAGTATTAGAGGTTTTGGTAACTCTGCAGGTTTTGAAGTAAATTTACTAGATAAATTTGGAGGTGAATTTAAAGACTTAGACAAAACAAATAAAGAATTTGCAATGGCTTTAATGAGTCATCCAGAAATTAAATATGCACAATCTTCTTTTAATACAAATTATCCACAATATGAAATGGTAATTAATGTGCCTTTAGCAAAAGAAAAAGGAGTGCCTATTAATAGTATTTTCTCAACATTGCAAGGTTATATTGGAGGTATATATGCTTCGGATTTCTCAAAATTTGGAAAACAATTTAGGGTATATATTCAAGCTTTACCAGATGATAGAGCAACCGTAGATGATTTAAATAGCATGTATGTTAGAACAAACTCTGGTGAAATGACACCAATTACACAGTTTGTAAAATTAGAACGTGTATATGGACCACAATCGGTAACGCGTTTCAACTTATTTAACTCTACAACTATAACAGGTGCAACAAACGAAGGTTTTAGTACTGGAGATGCTATTAGAGTTATTGAAGAAGAAGTTGCTAAATTACCAAGTAATTATACTATTGCATATTCTGGTTTAACTAGAGAAGAAGTAAGTGCAGGTAGCCAAACCATATTTATTTTTGCTTTGAGTATCTTGTTTGTGTATTTCTTATTAAGTGCACAGTATGAAAGTTATTTATTACCATTTGCAGTTGTGTTTTCACTTCCATTTGGTGTATTTGGGGCCTATATAAGTACCTACTTATTTGGACTAGAAAACAATATTTATTTCCAAATTGCATTAATTATGCTAATTGGTCTGCTCGCCAAGAACGCCATACTAATTGTGGAGTTTGCACTGCAAAGACGTAAAAATGGAGAAAGTATTGTAGATGCAGCTATTCATGGAGCAAAATCTCGTTTACGTCCTATTTTAATGACCTCATTTGCCTTTATTCTTGGTTTAATGCCATTAGTACTAGCAAAAGGAGTTGGATCTGAAGGAAACAATTCTATCGGTACAGGTGCCGTTGGAGGAATGTTGATAGGAACCATTTTAGGAGTCTTTGTAATTCCGATACTATTTATATTATTTCAATGGTTACAAGAAAAAGTTTCTAGTAAACCAGCAGTTATTTCTCAACAAAATGAAGAAGAATAAGATGATATCAATTATAAAAAACAAAAACCTTCAAAAAGGAGTCGTTTTAGCTGTAATGGCTTTTACGTTACAAAGTTGTTTTGTTGCTAAAGAGTATACAAGACCAACAGTAGAAGAAACAGAAAACTTGTACAGAACAGATAATTTGCCATCAGATAGTATATCTATGGCAGATATATCTTGGAAAACCTTGTTTACAGATACCTATTTGCAGCAATATATAGAAGAAGGATTGCAAAACAATATGGACATTAGAATTGCAATTCAACAAATAGTTGCAGCAGAAGCGTATGCTAAACAAGGAAAAGCAGGGTATTTACCTTCTTTAAGTGTAGGTCCTAATCTTACACATCAAGAATTATCTAAAAACAGTCAGTTTGGAGCATTTTTAACGGATACTTCTACAGATCAATGGGATGTTACTGCATCCCTTTCTTGGGAAGCAGATATTTGGGGAAAAATACGTAGTAATAAACGTGCAACACAAGCTGTTTATTTACAAAGTGTTGCTGGACATCAAGCCGTAAAAACGCAATTGATTTCTAGTATTGCAAGCACATACTACACTATTTTAGCTTTAGATGCTCAGTTAGAAATTACCAAAACATCTATTAAAACAAGAAAAAAAGGAGTAGAAACTATTAAAGCTTTAAAAGAAGCAGGTTTAACAAATCAAGTAGCAGTAGATCAAAATATTGCACAATACAATAATGCAAAAGCATTAGAAGTAGATTTAGAAGTAGCTCTTTTTAAGGCGGAAAATACGCTAGGTATTTTGTTAGGCAAAGCACCTCAACAAATTGATAGAAGTAATTTAGACAAACAAACTATAAATTCTGAAATGAAATTAGGTTTTGCTTCTCAATTATTAAGTAATCGTCCGGATGTGATGGCTGCTGAATATGGATTAATTAGCGCTTTTGAATTGACAAATGCTGCTAGAAGTAGTTTATATCCTTCTTTAACTTTAACTGCCTCTGGCGGATTACAAAGTTTAGAATTAGATAAATTATTTAATGCAAACTCTTTATTTGCCAATATTGTTGGTGGTTTAACACAACCTATTTTTAATAAACGAAAGTTAAAAACACAAAAAGAAGTTGCTCTTGCACAACAAGAACAAGCACTACTAAACTTTAAAAAGACTTTATTAGTTGCAGGTAACGAAGTTTCTAATGCATTGTATTCTTACAATTCTGAAAACAAGAAGTATGAATTCTTACAAAACGAAGTGAAAGCTTTGCGTGAGGCAGAAAAAAATTCTGAAGAATTATTAAAGAACGGATATGCCACTTATTTAGACTTATTAACAGCTAGACAAAGCGCTTTAAGTTCAGAAATTAAAGTTATTGGTAGCAGATTACAACAATTACAATCTGTTGTAAACTTATATGAAGCACTTGGTGGTGGTTTAAAATAAACTAAAATGGTTAGTAAACAAGAACTTTTAGAGTGTTCTATTACCAACTTTATCAAATTTGGAAGCAAGCGTTTTTCTATGAATCAGCTTGCTTCTGAACTTGGTATTTCTAAAAAAACCATCTACAAACACTTTAAAAATAAAGATGAACTTATTTCTAAAGGTGCTCGTTTTATTGTTGATAAGTACCTGCACGAAGTAGAAAAAATTCTAAAAAATACAGAAGATCCTATAGAACGGATAATCTTAATTCAGAAAAATAGTTTTCAATATTTAAACTATTTTCAGCCTACATTTTTATACGGAATTAAGAAATATTACCACAATGCAGATGCTGTTTTTAAAAACTTTAAAGACACCTTTATAAAAAATAACTTAAAACCTTTGCTAGAAGACGCTATAGAAAAAGAGTATCTTCGCAAAAGTTTAAACATAGATTTGTTTTGCGATTTGTATTTTACAAGAATTGAAGAGTTTGTTTTTAATCCTAAAAATCTTTTTGAAGTTTATGGTATCGATGTTGTTTTTGAGCATCTAATTATAAATAGTTTACGAGGTTTTATTACACCAAATTACAAAGACACAAACAAATTATTTTCTTAGTTATTATTTATGAAAAAAGACATTCAAATACCCGAAGTTACAGACGTAGAAATGGCTGTTGTTTATGAATACAATGATTTGTACAAAACAGATGATTGGAATGTGTATATCATTAATAATAAGAAAGTAGACTTAGAAATGATGGTAATTGTTTCTCAAGGTTTTTCTGAGACAAAAACAACTTCTTTGTTGCGTAAAAAATTAGACAAACTTCCAGCAAATTCTTTTGCTAAAATTGAATTTATTCAACCTGAATTATTCAAGTTAAATAACCGTTTTCAGGTTTCTTTTTTTGAAGGTAACACCTTACACGAAAAAACATTTTTCTTTAAAGAAAACACCGTTAAAGAAGGTGCTTTGCGTATGATTGATGAAATTAAAAAACGTGGTATTTTAGCTGAATAAGTAAAGTTTTGAGGATATCTTCCTATTTTACAAATTCATTTTTTTGCTTGATTAAGCACACATAATTTCTAGGTATCATTCCGGTAAAATAGAAGATAGAGACCTCTTAATTCAAAAGATTATGAGATTTCTCAATCGCCTAAAAAAGCTCATTTCGAAATGACAAACTTTGGGTTCTTGATTCTGTTAATTATTATATCAAACTTTTAAAAATTAAAATTGTCACTTCGAAGTAATGAGAAGTCGAATAACAGTGAAAACTTAAAACGACACACACAACTTGTCGTTTCTACGTTAGGAGAAACCTAATAGCAGTGATACTCAATACATTTTTTACTCAGTTCTTATGATTTCAAGTAGTTTTCTACCTTTTAAAAAAAGTGTGTGAGAATTGTGTGAGATTTCTCAATCGCTCAAAAAAGCTCATTTCGAAATGACAAACTTTGGGTTCTTGATTCTGTTAATCATTATATCAAACTTTTAAAAATTAAAATTGTCACTTCGAAGTAATGAGAAGTCGCATAAAAGTGAAAACTTAAAACGACACACACAACTTGTCATTTTGACGTTAGGAGAAATCTCATAGCATTGATAATCAATACATTTTTCACTCAGTTCTTATGATTTCAAGTAGTTTTCTACCTTTTAAAAAAAGTGTATGAGAATTGTGTGAGATTTCTCAATCTCCTAAAAAGGCTCATTTCGAAATGACAAATTATGAGAAATGACTACTGTTTATAAATTCGCCCGCGTTAGCGATTGGAACGGCATCCTTTTTATTTTTCATAAAAAGATATAGTGGAAAGCGCGACCCTAGTGGTAACGCCCAAATTATTAAAAGTTAGTTATTCAAAAGAATTTAACTATCCCATAAACCCAATAATTAAATACATAATTACTGTAATTACACCTCCTATTAAAGCGTAAGGCAACTGTGTTTTTACATGGTCTATATGGTCACTCGCCGATGCCATGGAAGAGATAATTGAAGTATCTGAAATTGGCGAACAATGGTCTCCAAAAATTCCGCCTCCTAAAGTTGCAGCAACTACAATAGTTACATCTGCCCCATGAATATTTGCCATTGGCATTGAAATTGCCAACATAATAGCAAAGGTTCCCCAAGATGTTCCGGTAGAAAAAGCAATAAAAGAACTGATGATAAAAACAACTGCAGGCAACAATTCTGGCGACAACCAATCTTTGGTTACATTGGCAACGTAAATACCGGTTTCTAACTCTTTACAAGCATCTCCAATAGCAAATGCTAGTAACATTAATAAAGCCAAAGGCATTAACTCACTAATTCCTTTTAAAGTTAAATTTACAGCTTCTTTTGGTTTTAAAAAACCTTGAATAATATACATTATAATTGCGACTAAAAGTGCGGTAATTACAGCGTATAAAACTGATGAAGAACCAGAACCTGCACCAATTGCTTGTTGTATATGATCTAAAGTTGATGTATATTCTTTAACTTCTTTCCAACCTGTATAAACTAAGTTAATAGGCATCATTAAAACCATGGTTAAAAGAGGCACAATCATATTATATGCTCTTGCAGGAATGCCTTCTTTTGGTGGAAAAGAAGTAATTTCATCTGAAACCATTGGTGTAGAACCTTTATCCATTAATTCACCTGTATCTTTGGTTCTTTTTTCGGCTTTTTTCATTGGACCAAAATCTTTCTTCGTAAAAATTACGATAAAAACAATTGCAATTGCCAGTACAGGATAAAAATTATATTTGATGGATGCAATCATCATTGCAAAAGGTTTGTCTATTCCTTGTGTTAATAAAAGCCCCATTATAAAAGCGCCCCAAGCATTAAACGGAATTAATATAGAGGAAGGTGCAGAACTAGAATCTGCTATGTATGCTAGTTTTTCTCGTGGAATGCCTAATTTATCGAAAATAGGACGATACAAAGTACCAACAGTTAAAGAACTAATACTTGTTTCAACAAACAGTAATAAGCCCGTAAAAGTTGCTAAAACTTGAACCATTACTCTACTATAACCTGTTTTTTTACCTTCAAGTTTTTCTAATCTTCTATTAATAATATTGATAAAGCCTTCTACTCCCCTAGAATATTGAATAAAAATTAATAAAGCACCAACTAATGCACTAAACATGATGGTTCTTGTATTTCCTTCGGATTGAAAAACGTTTACCATTCCTTCAATCATTGCTAAAGTTCCTGCTAACGGATTAAAACCTTCTATGATTAACCAAGAAAACCAGATACCAAATAACAAAGCAATATACACTTGCTTGGTTTTTAAGGCTAAAATGATGGCAACAATTGGGGGTATTACTGAGAGAAATCCATATTCCATAAAAAAATGTAATTTTTGCCTAAAATAAACAATTAAAACGATAATTTGTAAATTAGCACCTCATAACGATTTATAGCATGTCTAAATTTTACACAAAACTAACGTCAAGACTTCAAAAATTTATTGAAGCTCAAAAAATATTTTTTGTTGCTACTGCTCCTATTTCTGGTAGAATTAATTTATCACCAAAAGGAATGGATTCTTTTAGAGTTGTTAATGAAAACCGGGTTTTATGGTTAAATGTTACCGGAAGTGGAAACGAAACTGCTGCTCATTTATTAGAAAACGACAGAATTACCATGATGTTTTGTGCTTTTGAAGGCGCACCAAATATTTTGCGTCTGTACGGAAAAGGGAAAGAAATTAAAGAGGGAGATGCTTCTTGGAATGAGTTAATTACGTTGTTTCCAGAAACTCCAGGAACGCGTCAGATTTTTGATATTACCATAGATTCTGCACAAACTTCTTGCGGTATGTCTATTCCGTTTATGGAATATAAAGGAGAAAGAAACCAATTAAATGATTGGGCTACAGCGCAAGGTAAAGAAGGTATAGCACAATACTGGCAAGATAAAAACCAAACCAGTATTGATGGTTTACCAACTAATATTTTAGAATAATAACTGTAGCATTTCTGTAACTTATAAAAAAGAAACCTGTAATTAACCTAATAATGGCCCTAAACTTGTTGGTTGGTAAAGCAACCAACCTGTTAAACTATACCTGTCTTTAAAAGATTTTAAAACAGCATGTGGTACTTTATCACTTTTAAATAAAACACATCTTTTTGCAATAGGTTCTACTAATTGTAATTTTTTATTTTTATCCAAAATTTCCAATTGGCCACCATTTTCTGTTTCCCAATTATCATTTAGGTAAATAATCATAGAAATCATTCTATTATTTCTACCTTCAAATTGATCTAAATGCCTTTTATAATAACCTCCAGAAGGATAGTGAGCTAAATGAAATTCTTGACCAGATAAACTTAAATAACAATACCTATTTAATGTACTTTTTGTTTCTTCTAATAAATTCCAAAAATCTTTAAGAATTGTATCTCGTTCTTTATTTAACCAATAGGTTTTATCGCCACGAATGTTTTTTTTTATTGTGTGTTGGTTAAGCGAACCAATACCTGCTCTATCAAAAACATCTATGTTTTCAAAAAGGAAGTTTTTAATTTCTTTATAAAGGTTATTGTCTATAAAATCATCTATAACTACATAATCTTGCTCTGCGAGATCGTCCATCCAGGACAACCACAACTCTAGGTTGTGAATTGTTTGCAATTAAGAATTATGTACTTTTTTAATAGCCTTAGTAAAATCTTCTAAACTGTTATCATTTAAAACTAAATGAATGGCTTCATCACAAACCTTTTCTGCATTTTCATGAGAAAAATGTAAGCGAACAGCAATTTTTTTCATCAATTCAACTTCTGTTAACTTTGCTTCTCCGTCTACTAAAATCATTTTAGCTAAACGATACAAACGTTCTATTCTATCATCATAACTTGCAGGCGCGTTGGTTGGAAATTTTTCTGGATTATTAAGAATAATAGCAAACTCATCTAAAGTAATATTTAAGTTTTTACCTACTCTAATTAATAATTCTTTTTCACTATCTGTTATTATACCATCTACTTTTGCAATTTTTACAATATTAGCAAAATGCCCAATTTCTTGTTTGTGTTTTCCTGTAGAAAATAAATCTAATATTGCCATTGTGTGTGTATTTTTTTTATAAACATATAAAAAATGAAGTTTAAATAAAAATTTTTTTACCATTTAATTAAAAATAATAAAAAAAGCCAAAACAGATGTTTTGACTTTTTTTATTATTTTTAAAAGTTAATTTATTGTGCAATAATTATCTTTTTAGTTGCTTTTTTACCTCCTTGTTCTATCCCTAATAAATAAACACCTGAAGAAATATTCTTGGTATCTATTTCTTTAGTAAATACATCTGTTGTTGACTTATTTACAGAATTGAAAATTTTTCTTCCTTGTAAGTCAAATAAAGAGATAATTACATCATTACCAATTGCATTATTTAATTTTACATTTAAGATACCTTTTACTGGGTTAGGCCATAAAGAAACATCATTTAAAGAAAATTCATTTGTATTTAAAACACCTTCTTGTATGGTAACTGTTTGGTTTGCTAACCATCCTTTTGCAGCGTTTGTTACATTAACTTTAAACTGATCTGTAAAAGAAGTTGTCTCTGCATTTGTAAAGGTAATTTTACCAGCTGTTATATCTGCTTGGGTAAAAGTATCTCCAGAAACTAATTCTGTTCCTTCTTTATTAAGAGCTCCTTTCTTAGCTAACTCTACCAACGTGTAGACTTGTTGTTCTTCTGTTTCAGAAACAGTAGAAGCACTCATGTTACTCGCATTTATTACATAATTTAAACTTCCATTTAATACTAAATTAGAAGTAGAGAAATCAGGAACACTTGCATTTACTACTGATGAACAGATTGTAATAGAAACAGCATTAATTTGACCTCCATTTAATTCTGAATTGTCTTGAACAATTAATTTCCAGTCTCCCATTGCAGATTTTCCTAAAAATGGTAAACTCATATTGTTATCCGGTGCTATGGTTCCGGTTACTGCTGGTGTTGAAAAATTACAAAATAATACACCTGCATCATCATCAAAAGTAGTATTTCTTATATCTCCTCTATCACCACAAGCATCAGATAAAAGAACTACACTAGCACCACCAATACTAGCTGGGGCTTGTAAAGAAATCGTTAACTCTTGTATACTTGAATGTGTTATATCTGTTGTTAAAATAATTTTATTAATAGATAAATTTTCTGTTATACTAATAGGAACAATTGCTGTAGCACTTGAAGATGTTTCGTCTATACCTGCCGCAGAAAAATCTGTAGCAGTATAAATATTTGTACAATCTGTAAGTCCTGTTTGAAAACTAAAAGTAGAAGAGTATGCTCCTTCTCCACACTTATTTGTTGGTTTTACTCTCCAATAATATACAGAATTCGTTTCTAAATCAACGATATCTATTGTTGTAGCAGAAATAACATCTGTAAATAAAAGAGTACTAAAACTTGGTGAGTTAGATAATTCTACCACATAGTTTTCAGCATTTAGATTTGTTTTCCACGCTAATGATACTTTTTTTGCAATCCCTTTCTGCCCATTCTCTGGGAATTCTAATTCTAATGGATTATTATCAAAATTTGGATGAAGAACGATCAATCTAATTATTCTTTTTTGAATTTCATTTCCGTTATCTCCCTGTACTTCAATTTCATAAGAACCTGCTGGTACATTTATTAAATTACCAAAAGTTAAATTAAAACTTCCATCTGCACTTAACGATTCATTAGAAAAAGCTACTGATAAATCTTCAGGAGCTCCTGTAACAGAGAACTGTGTAGTGCCTGCAACTGCTTGTCTATATTCAAAATTAAAAACAGCATCTTCATTAGAACAAAATGCTTGTTCTAATTTATCTACTACAAAAGTAAAATCACCAGAAATACCAGTTACAATTAAAGAAAAATTTTGAGCTTCTTCTAAAGTACCTTTGTGAGTAACTGTAATGGTATACTCTCCAGAAGTTGGATTTTCTATATCTACTCTTTCATAAGGATCTACTAAATTATCTCCTTTTTCATTACTATTAACTCCTGTTAATCTCCAAGGCTTATACTCAACACCATCTCTAGTAATTTTAATATCTAAATCGTTTACTAAGACAGCTGTTGCATCATTTACTAACCCTTCACTTACAGCTCCTGGTTTATCTGTCCAAGAAACAGATGCTAATAAAGGGTTTAAACCATCAGAATTAACGGTTACAGAATAAGAGTTTCCATTGGTTAAAACCTCTTCAGAAATCCAAGATTCAAAACCTTTTTTAGTAATTGTTTCTGCAGCTACTTTAGTATTCATTAACCCCCAACCTGTTTTTGCATCGGGTCCAGCAATATCTGTATCATCTGCAGTATGTAGTGCCAATCCTTTTAAAGTAGCTGCTTTCATAAAGCTACCATATGTTTCTTTATAATATTGTTGTAATAACAATAAAGAACCTGTTACGTTTGGAGAAGCCATTGAAGTACCAGAAATTGAATTATAAGCATTGTCTGCAGAATCATAAGTAGAATATAAAGAAGATCCATTCCCCATTATGTCTGGTTTAATTCTTAAATCGTCTGTTGGACCTTGTGAACTACTCGTATTTCTATTAACCGATAATAATGCACCATTTGCATCTATTAATGCATCTTGCCCATTTGCAATAACCAAACTATTTTTTGTAGTAGACCAACTTGTTAACTTATCAAAAGCAGCACTTCCTTCTAAAGGAGATTCATTTGCAGTATTGTCATTACCATCATTTCCTGCAGCTACAACCATTAAATAATAAGGTGCATTGTACATTAAGTTATCCCAGTTTCTAGAAGTAGAAATATAAGCGCCAAAATAATAAGATGGAATTTGTACTTCATTATCATCATCTCTAGCAGCAATACCATAAGAATGATTTGAAACTAACATTCCGTTTGAAGCAGCAATCGTAGCCTCAGATAAATCGTTATTCCAATCATAACCAATTCCTTTTGCCTTAGGAGCCATCCCTTTTGCTTCTGGCTCAAAACCAGAAGAAATAATAGTTCCCATTACATGAGCTGCATGAAAATTTAATTCTGATGAAAAATCTCCTACAGAAAATCTATCTTCTCCACCATCTCCATCATATTCTTGGTGTGTTGCTCTTGCAATACCACCATCCCAAACATAGGCTGTCATCCCCTGACCTTCTATATTTAAGCCAAGACCTCCATTATTATGTAAATAATTTGTTCTGGTAGAAATAGCTGCATCAACATTGTACGTTTTATAATACAAAGGGGTACCTTCTTTAGAGACTTTCATTAATTCATAATAAGAACCTTTAGTGTCTGTAAATTTCATTTTCCAACCTCTTTGAGTTGCTAAAAGAGTAGCATTCTCTTTTTCTTTTCTAAAGTTTGTAGAAAATTCTTCCTTTAGATTCTCTAATTTTGTTAAATTATAATCTTTAATTATAAGTTGTTTTTCTGATGAATTTTGAGCAACTAAAGAAAAAGAAGCTAAAAAGAAAAAAAGAAAAATTTGCTTAAAGTATTTGTATATCATAGGGTTGATTTATGTATTTTGTAAGCAAATATATACTTTTAAATTTTTTATTATTATAATTTAACTTTAAACATGAACAACTTTTCCTATTTAAATAGAAAAAAAAGTACACAAGATTTACAGTCTACCCAATTTGATGTACTCATTATTGGTGGTGGAATTACAGGCGCAGGTATTGCATTAGATGCAGCTTCTAGAGGAATGAAAGTTGCTTTGATAGAAAAAAACGACTTTGCTTCTGGTACTTCTAGTAAATCTACCAAACTCATTCACGGAGGTTTACGGTATTTAAAACAATTCGATTTTTGGTTGGTTAAAGAGGTAGGTACAGAACGTGCCATTGTGCATGATTTAGCACCACATTTAGTAGTTCCAGAAAAAATGATTTTACCTTTAATTGAAGGTGGAACCTATGGTTCTTGGTTAACATCTATCGGATTAAAAGTCTACGATATTTTAGCATCTGTAGAAGGAGAAGACAAACGAAAAATGTTAGACAAAGCAGAAGCTTTAGAGAAAGAGCCCATGTTACCAAAAGGAATTTTAAATGGTGCAGGCTATTATGCAGAATACAGAACAGATGATGCTCGTTTAACCATAGAAGTACTAAAAACAGCTTTAGATTACGAGGCTAAAATTTTAAATTATACAGAAGCAACCCAATTTATTTATGAAGAAAATAGGGTTGTTGGTGCAAAAGTAAAAGACACTTTTACGGGAGATTCTTTTGATATTAAAGCAAAATATGTAGTAAATGCTTGTGGGCCTTGGGTAGATGAATTAAGACAAATTAACCATTCTAAAACTGGTAAAAGGTTGCATTTAACCAAAGGAGTACATTTAGTAGTGGCTCATGATAAATTACCTGTAAAACAATCTGTTTATTTTGATATTCCAGATGGGCGCATGATGTTTGCGATTCCACGTGGAAGAGTCACTTATTTTGGTACCACAGACACCAATTATCAATTAGATAAAAATAAGGTAGAAACCAATTTGGTAGATGCTACTTACCTTATTTCTGCTGTAAATAATATGTTTACAGACGTACAACTTACGTTGGATGATGTTGAGTCTTCTTGGGCAGGATTGCGACCATTAATTCATGAAGAAGGCAAATCTGCTTCAGAATTATCTAGAAAAGATGAAATATTTGTTTCTGATACAGAGTTGATTTCTATTGCCGGTGGTAAATTAACAGGTTATAGAAAAATGGCAGAACGAATTGTAGATTTAATAGCCAAAAAGTATGAACGTAGATTCGATAAGAAATTTGAGGAAATAAAAACCAAACAAATAGCACTTTCTGGTGGAACATTTAATAATTATAAAGAAGTACAAAGTTATACAGATGCTATTCAAAATAGAATTGCAGAAGTAGATTTCGATAGAAAAGATGCAGAGTATTTAGTGCATAATTATGGAAAACAAACAGATATTATTTTACAAAAGTTTGATGATTTAATGCATGATAATATGCAAGAAAAAATGATAAAAGCAGAAGTTTGGTTTACTATAAATTACGAAATGACCTGCACACCAACCGATTTTTTTATGCGCAGAACAGGTCGCTTGTTTTTTGACGCTCGCAGTGTAATTTTGTATAAAGAATATGTTTTAGATTTGTTTAAAACTCATTTTTCTTGGGATGAAAAAATAACCGAAAAACATCAATTAGAATTAGAAGAAAAAATACTATTGGCTACTACTTTTAAGTAAAGTATAGTTTTAAAAACACTAATATAAAAAACCTCATAGATTGTAAAAATCTGTGAGGTTTTTTATGTTAAAACATCTTTTAAACACTATTTAGAACCATTAATTTACTGAAAAACAACTTCATTAAAATACAATACTTTAAAAAAAAAAAGTTATATATTTGAATATAACATCCTATCATTATGATGTTTACGATTTTTCTATTTAAATAACTTCTTTATCCCAAAAAGAGTATTTAAAATATTTATAATTTACAATAACCTTAAATTTAAGAATTATGAAAACGTTATACACCACAATTGTTATCTTGTTTATTGCATTCTCTTTTTCTGCAAAAAAAATATCATTTCAAGAAACAGTACATACATTAGTTGCTACTTATGTAGGTGCTACAGAAAACCATGACTATAAATTTATTGATGATAATAATCAAGAATATTTATTTTATAACCTAGCAAGAAGAGTAATTTTTGAGAAAGAAGATGATAGTAAAATAAACAAAAGCTTTATACTTACTTGGAAAAATAAACTTGTAGATGAATATGATTCTAAGGGACAAAAAACAGGAGCAAAAATTACTGTGAAAACCATATTATCTATTAAGACAAAAAAATAATTGCTAACCACCTTTTGTGAAATTTTACAAATAGTATGCTAGACTCTTTTAGTTAAAATATGGTTTGTCTTTTCTAATGATAAAATTACTTAAAATTTAAAAAGTAATTCTTATAGTATTCTAACGCTGTTTATCATATTTAAAAATTGTGTACCAACTTTGGTTTCAAAAAAACAAATACTTTAAATAACTACAAATCAACTAATAAGTAAAAAAATAACACTTAAAAATAATTATTCATTTCTTGAAAAAATTATATCTAATTTAATTTTCAATTCAAAAAAAATGTATATTTGATATACACTTATCAGTAATTTTAAGGCTTATGAAAATATAGTTTCGAGTACTTCAAAAACAAAGCAAGTTCTTTTAAGAAAAAGAGCAGCTACTATATTTATTAAAAAATAACCTTAAAATTAAAAATCATGAAAAAATTATATGCATCAGCATTCGTGCTGTTATTTACCCTTTCTTTTGCTGTAAATACAATTTCTGCACAAGAAAAAGAAAACAAAATTGTTGCTACTTTTAAAGGTGTAACAGAAGCTGAATATTTTAAATTTGTAGATGCTAAAGAAGTAACTATTTTGTTCTACGACTTAGACGAAAACATTGAACTTTCTTTATACGAAGAAGAAATAATTGGTAAAAAATTCAATATTACTTGGATACAAAAAGAAATAGAACTGATTGATGAAGAAGGGAATTTTACCGGAGAAAAACTGACTGTCAAATCCATTTCAGCCATAAAAGAAGAAAAATAATATTTTTACAACCGTTTATCACTAAAACCGATAAACGGTTTTTTATGCCTTAAAAAAATAGTAAAACTAGGTTTCAGTTTGGTTCGTTTCAATCTCTTCTGTTAAATCTAAATCTCTTAAAGTAGGGTTTAAAGCACCAATACCAACAACCGTAAGTAAAGTCATGGTTCCGCCAAAAACAACCGCCATAGAAGCTCCTAAAAACTTTGCAGCTAAACCACTTTCAAAAGCACCTAACTCGTTAGAAGAACCCACAAACATAGAATTTACAGAAGATACTCTACCTCGCATATCATCGGGCGTTTTTAATTGTAAAATTGTCTGACGAATTACCATCGAAATCCCGTCTGCAGCACCACTTATAAACAATGCTAAAATACTAACCCAGAAAATAGAAGATAACCCAAAAGCAATAATACTCAACCCGAAAACAAAGACAGAAACCAACATTTTTTTACCTGTTTTTCTGTTGATAGGAATGTAAGTTGTTAAAAACATTGTAACAATACTTCCCATAGAAATAGAAGCATTTAAAATACCGAAACCTTCTGGCCCAACTTTTAAAACATCTTGTGCAAAAACAGATAAAATAGCTACGGTTCCACCGAATAAAACCGCAATCATATCTAATGTTAAAACACCTAAAATAGCTTTGTTTTGAAATACAAACCTTACTCCTGCTTTTAAACTTTCTTTCATTGGCTCCCCAATCTTTTTGTTTAAGATAGGTTTCTTATCAATTAAAAAAGTAAAAATTAAAGATAGCATTACCAAGATAAAAACTAAACAAAGAGTTTGGTCAACACCAATCCAACCTATAAAAAAACCACCAAATAAAGCACCAGAAACCGAAGCTGTTTTCCAAGTACTAGTACTCCATGTTGCTGCATTATGATATATCTTTTTAGGAACCAATAATGCCACTAAAGAGAAAATTGTAGGTCCGAAAAAAGAACGTAAAAATCCACCAAAAAAAACCAATCCGTAAATAGAATATAAAACGGAGTTTGTAGACCAATCACCTACAATAATCTCTGATGTTAATAAAATAAACCTAAACTAATAAAAGAAAAAGCTGCAATACAAATAGCAAATAAGTTTCTTTTTTCATTTTGATCTACAATATGACCTGCAAATAAAGCCATTGTAAATGCCGGAATAATTTCCATTAAGCCTATTATACCTAGAGATAAGGGATCTTTTGTAATTGAATATACTTGCCATTCAATTACAATAAATTGCATAGACCAACCAAAAACTAGCAGAAATCTAACAAATAAAAAGATATTGAATTCCTTAATTCTTAATGCTGCATAAGGATCTTGCTTTGTCATTTTAACTCAATTTCATATCCATTAAAATGGCAAAAGTTTGGTTAATATCTTCTTCTTTTACCACAATTGTCATTTCATTTGTAGTAGAAATAATTTCTTGTAACGGAATATCTGCCCAAGCCAATTGTTTTAAAATAAAATAATAAATACCAGACTGTTCTTGGTTTTCTTTAGGAAGTTTAATTGTAATAGACGCCAAATCTAAAACATTAGAAATAAGTGCTTCTTTTTCGAAAATCTCATTTACAAAAGGTTCTAAATTTTTACTAGTAACAATATTAGTTTCAAAAATACCTTGAGAAACGGTTAAAAAATAATCAGAACTTTCTGATGATTTCATTAAAATTTTTGCAATTTCTTTTAATAACGAAGTTGTATTTTTAAAAGTGAAATCGCACAAATCAGAGCGTACAATTACATCACCTAAATCTAAAGCTAATTTTTTAATATTCTTTCTAATACGTAATTCGCTAGCAGGAGAAAGTCTATTAATAGCCATCATAACTGCACCAACCTTTACTTCTTTCTTTAATGCAGTAGAAACTTCGGGTAGAATAATTCTTGCCAAAGAAGAAACATTTATCAACTTTTCATTTAAAGCCTCTTCTATAAAAGGTGTTTTTCTAATGGTGCTTTCTACAACTTCTTGTATTGTTTTCATTGTAATTGTTTAATATATTACTTGAATGTTCAAAATTAAACATTTAATCTAATTTATCAGTCAATTTTTGAAATTCTTTTTTAGGGTTTTTATTTGCATATAAAATATTATAAACAGTATCTATAATAGGTGTGTTTGCACCGTTTTCTTCTTTCATTTTAAAGGCACTTTTAGTAGCGTAGTATCCCTCTGCAATCATGCTCATTTCCATTTGTGCAGATTTAACCGTATAACCTTTACCAACCATGTTTCCAAATTGTCTATTTCTACTAAAAAGAGAATACCCAGTAACTAATAAATCTCCCAAATAGGCAGAATTGTTAATGTTACGTTTCATTTTATGCACCTTTTTTATAAAGCTTTTCATCTCTCTAATTGCGTTACTCATTAGAACTGCCTGAAAATTATCTCCATACCCCAAACCATGTGCAATACCTGCTGCAACTGCATAAATATTTTTTAACATGGCTGCATATTCTGTACCAATAATATCGTCTGAAATCTTGGTTTTTATGTACCAGCTTTGAATAGATTTTTCTATAAACTTTGCCTTCATTTCATCTTTACAGGCAATTGTTAAGTATGATAAACGTTCCATAGCCACTTCTTCTGCATGACAAGGACCTGTAATAACCCCAATATTTTCTAAAGGAATATTATATTCTCTATTAAAATGTTCTCCAATAATTAATCCCGTTTCTGGCACAATACCTTTAATGGCAGAAAAAATGATTTTTCCCTCTAAAGAGGATGTTAATTTTTTTAATTCACTTGTTAAAAAAGCAGATGGAATTGCAAAAATAAGAACGTCATAATTTTCTACTGTATAATTAATGTCGTTAGACAAATCTAATTGCTCTGCATTTAATTCTGCAGACTGTAAATAATTAGGGTTATGTTCGTTTTCTTTAATGTGTTCAATTGCTTGTTCATTTCTCATGTACCAGCCAATTGTATCCATATTTTCAGACAACATTTTTACAATGGCAGTCGCCCAACTTCCTCCACCAAAGACCGCTATTTTTTTCTGTTCAATCATGAATCTTGTTTTTTATATCAAAAGTAATAAAACTATTATCTTTTAAGGATTGCATTTACATATTATTATATTTGTGAACGCTAATTTAAAATTTTTGAGTTCCTTAAAACGTTTTTTTAAAGACACCATAATATACGGAATTGCCGCTGTTTTACCGCGTGCAATTAACATCTTTTTGGTTAAACTACATACCTCTACTTTAGATGCAGAAAAATATGCAGTAAATACAGATTATTACGTCTACGCTGCTTATTTAAATGCACTATTAACTTTTGGGATGGAAACGGCTTTCTTTCGTTTTTTTTCGAAGGAAAAAGAGAAAGGAAAAGTGGTTTCTACATCCTTTATTAGTTTGTTAATTTCAACTTTAATCTTCTTTTTTTTGGCGTTATTTTTTAATGATGAAATTGCTGTTTTCTTCGGATTTAAAAATCCTTTATTTTTTAAATTATTAGTCTATACAATTACACTAGATACCTTAGTAGTTGTCCCTTTTGCTTATTTGCGTGTTACTAACAAACCTTTAAAATTTACGGCAATAAAACTGATAAATATTGGTGTTTTCACTATTTTAAATGTTTTCTTTTTGTGGTTTGTGCCTTATGCTATTAAAAACGGAATTTCTTTACCTGAAGCCATTGTAAATTATTACAATAACTACCCAAAAGTGATACACATTTTTGTTGCAGGAACAGTGGCAAGTTTATCTACTTTTATATTGCTTTTTCCTTCTATTTTTAAATTTAAATTCGAGTTTGATATTACACTTTTTAAAAGAATGTTCAAATATAGTTTTCCAATCATGATTGGAAGTCTAGCCTTTGTAACCAATGAAAATTTAGACAAACTTCTCTTGGGAGATATTTTGGGAGAAAAACAAATGGGTATTTACGCAGCTTGTTACAAGTTAGGTGTTTTTATGACCTTATATATTATGGCATTCCGTTTGGGTGCAGAACCATTTTTCTTTAATAATGCTGATAAAAAAAATGCCAAAGAAACCTATTCTAAAGTTTTAACTTGGTTTACCATTTTTGGTTCTTTTTTTATGCTAATTGTAGTTGTTTTTATCGATTTGTTTGCACAAATTTTATTAGGAAAACCAGAATATTTCACTGCTCTTTCTATTGTACCAATTATACTTTTAGCAAACTTATTTTTAGGTATTTATAACAATTTATCTATTTGGTATAAACTTACAGACAAAACAAAATACGGAATGTACTTTTCTATTGTTGGAGCATTCATAACCATAATATTTAATCTAATAATGATTCCTAAAATAGGATTTATGGCTTCTGCTTGGGCAACGTTAATAGCATTTGGTACCATGATGGTATTGTCTTATTTTGTTGGTAAAAAACATTATCCTGTAAATTATAAATTAAAAAAAATAGCGTATTATTTAGTCTTCTCAATTGTATTTGAATGGATTTCTTTTACCTTATTTAGAGGACAATACTGGTTTTCTATAGTAACCATTTTACTTTTCTTCGGATTGATTTATTACAATGAAAAAGAGGAAATTAAACAAATATTAAAACGATAGATATGAATAGAATAACCATACTTTTTTTAGTTTCTCTACTTGTTTTAAACGCTTGTAAGGTAAAAAAATCCG
The DNA here is from genome assembly GCF_038023995.1 of Polaribacter atrinae. Lineage (NCBI taxonomy): Bacteria > Pseudomonadati > Bacteroidota > Flavobacteriia > Flavobacteriales > Flavobacteriaceae > Polaribacter > Polaribacter atrinae. The sequence continues at coordinate 2,489,486 of NZ_CP150660.1, read as the reverse complement.
AAGGTAAAAAAGAGATTGTACCAGAAAAAACTTCTACAAAAACAGCCAATGTTTCTATTTTAGAAACCACCTTTGTTATTGATGGTTTAAACGATATTTCACATAAAATTTGGTTGTATTTACCTCCAAATTATACTACATCAACAGAAAAATACGATGTAATTTATATGCACGATGCTCAAAATTTATTTGATGATGCAACGTCTTTTGTTGGCGAATGGGAAATTGACGAAACATTAAATGAACTTTACAAAAAAACAGGCAAAAGTTTTATTGTGGTTGGTGTAGAAAATGGTGGAGAAAAAAGAATTGAAGAATATACTCCTTGGAAAAATCTAAAATATGGAGGAGGAAAAGGAGCTATTTATGTCGATTTTTTAGTAAACGAACTAAAACCTTTTATTGATAAAAATTACAGAACCAAACCTGCTCCAGAAAACACCGCAATTATTGGTAGCTCTTTAGGTGGATTGATTTCTTTTTATGGCGGATTAAAACATCCTGAGGTATTTGGTAAAATTGGTGCACTTTCTCCCTCTTTTTGGTTTTCTAATAAAGTAATTAAATTTGCTGAAGAAAATGGGAATCAGAAAAATACAAGACTTTATTTATTAGCTGGTGATAAAGAAGAAGCTATTATGGTTACCGACACAGAAAATATGGCAGAACGCTTATTAGATCTTGGTTTTCCTACAGAAAACATGAAAACTAAAATTGATCCAGAAGGAAAACATACCGAGTCTTTTTGGAAAGCAGAATTTTTAGAAGTAATTACATTTTTATATAATTTATAATGACAATGAACGTAAAAATAATTAACAAATCGAAACACGCAACACCTAATTACGAAACGGAAGGTGCTGCAGGAATGGATTTAAGAGCAAATATAGAAACAGCAATCACATTAAAGCCTTTAGAAAGAGCCATTGTTAAAACAGGTTTATTTATAGCTTTACCAATTGGTTTTGAAGCACAAGTAAGACCAAGAAGTGGATTGGCTGCTAAAAAAGGAATCACCGTTTTAAATTCTCCAGGAACTGTTGATGCAGATTACAGAGGTGAAATTGGGGTAATTTTAGTTAACTTATCTAATGATGATTTTGTAATAAATGATGGGGAAAGAATTGCACAATTAATTATTGCAAAACACGAGCGTGTAAATTGGAAAGAAGTAACTGTTTTAAGCGAAACTGAGCGAGGAGCTGGTGGTTTTGGAAGTACAGGAGTTTAAAAACTAAAAAGTTTCTTAAAACAGGTATTTTAAGAATTTCATTATAATAATAATTCCCGCCTAAGCGGGAATTATTTATTTAACAATAAACGTAAAATTAAGCGTTTATATCATCAATAAAAAATTAGGATAAATTAACTTATATAAGTTACAAAAAACTAATATACAAGGACTAACGATTATTATTTTTTTTATAAAATAAATATTTTAAAAAGAAAAAGAATTTTTAAGTTTCTGAACATATTCTTTTCTAATAGGGATAAAGTTTTCCTCTAGATCTTTTAATGCATCCATTGGTTTCAAAAAAATTTGTCCTTTTCTAGTATTTAATCTATCAATACAGTTTTTATTAATAATAAAGCTCTTATGAATACGAATGAATTTTTTAGGCAAAGTTTCTTCAAAATGTTTTAAAGATTTTGAAGTTGATAACTTCTCTCCCATTAAATTAAATACACTTGTATAGTTTCTTTCTGCTTGTAAAAAACAAATGTCTTTGTAATCCAAAATATGGATATCAGAACTTGTTTTTACAGCAAGATGTGTTTGTCCTTCTATAAATTTTTTCTCAAATAAAAATAAAGATTTTTGCAGTTCTACAGGTTCAATTGGTTTACTTAAAAAATAAGATACTTGATTGTTTACCGCTTCTTTTGCATAATAATTATGAGAGGTAGTCATAATAATGGTTGGCAATTCAATAAAAAATTCTTTTAACTTTGGAATAAGTGTAAAAGAGTTTTTATCATCAATTTCTACATCTAAAAAAATAAGGTTAGGTTTTGTTTTTATAATTAATGAAAACCCATCTTCTAGCGTCGTTGCAACATCTACAAGTTTATAATTAGAATGGTTATCTAAAGTAGCTTTTAAATTATCAAGAGCCTCTTGTTTGTCTTGTATAATTACATATTTGTATTTCATATTCTCTTTTTAAAAGGTAAAAATTCTAAAAAATATACCTTTTGCAAATTTAAAAATAAAAAGTATCAATTATAATAAATAAAGGATAAACATTTATTTTAACAGGACAAAATATAAAAATAGTTTATATTAATTTAAACGATATAACTGTTATTTATAATAAGTTTCATCAGACTAATTAAATATGTTTTACCTTTCTTTATAACTATATCTTCTATTCATTAAGATATCTTATTTAGGTCTATTATAGTTTAATTACCTTTACTAACACAACAAAAAATAAAAATATGATTTTAGGAGTTTCAGAATGGTTAAGTCCAAAGATTAATGTAGAAACAAAATTTATTAGAATAGGCTTTCTAATTGCTGTTGTATTTGCAGGTTTTGGCTTAGGTTTATATCTTATCTTATGGATTGTAAAGTTACTTTCTAAGTAAGACTTAGAAGCTTATTACGTATTAAATACATAAGGTAAAACTAGAAAGAATGCCTTTTATAAATAAGAAAACTGCTATAGATTGATTACTTCTATAGCAGTTTAATAATAATAGTTAGAACTTTTAATAATTATTCTTGATTTTCAATAGCAATCTTAATTTTACCTTCAAGTTCTTCTGCTAACTCAGGATTGTCTTTAATTAAGCCTTTAACAGCGTCTCTACCTTGCCCTAATTTTGTTTCTCCGTAACTAAACCAAGAACCACTTTTCTTAACAATACCTAATTCTACACCAATATCTAAAATTTCACCAACTTTAGAGATTCCTTGTCCATACATAATATCAAATTCTGCAATTTGGAAAGGAGGTGCTACTTTATTTTTAACAACTTTAACTTTGGTACTGTTTCCAATAACTTTGTCTCCGTCTTTAATTTGTGTTCTTCTTCTAATATCTAAACGTACAGAAGCATAAAATTTTAATGCATTACCACCCGTTGTAGTTTCTGGATTACCGAACATTACCCCAATTTTTTCACGTAATTGGTTAATAAATATAACGGTACATTTTGTTTTAGAAATAGTACCTGTTAATTTACGTAATGCTTGAGACATTAAACGAGCATGTAAACCCATTTTAGAATCACCCATTTCTCCTTCAATCTCAGATTTTGGAGTTAATGCTGCAACAGAATCAATAACCACAATATCAATTGCACCAGAACGAATTAAGTTTTCTGCAATTTCTAATGCTTGTTCACCATGATCTGGTTGAGAAATAATTAAATTATCGATATCTACTCCTAAATTTTCTGCATAAAATTTATCAAATGCATGCTCTGCATCAATAAATGCTGCAATTCCACCAGCTTTCTGAGCCTCTGCAATTGCATGTAATGTTAAAGTAGTTTTACCAGAAGATTCTGGTCCGTATATTTCAATAACCCTACCTCTTGGATAACCACCAACACCTAAAGCTAAATCTAACCCTAAAGATCCAGATGAAATTGCATCTATATCTTCAGTTACTACATCACCTAATTTCATTACAGCTCCTTTACCATACGTTTTATCTAGCTTATCTAGAGTAAGTTGAAGTGCTTTTAGCTTTGCTGTTTTTTCTTTATCTGTCGCCATTAATCTTGCTTGTTTTATTTTTAAATAAGTGCCACAAGTTACAAAAAGAGTTTGTTTTTGTACACATCTTTTTTTGTATTTTTATAAAAAATTGAAAAAAGATGAAAAAAGAAATTGTACAAAGTCTAACTAAAAATTTTGAAGACTATTCTCAAACTACTGAAAGTGATATAGAGTTTTGGTTTGCAAGGGATTTACAAATTCTATTAGGTTATTCAAAATGGGAAAATTTTATAAAAGTTATTAATAAGGCAAAGGTTTCTTGTGATATAACCGGAAATGATATTCTTGACCATTTTCCTGACGTCAGGAAAATGGTTGAAATTGGTTCTAATACCAAAAGAGAAATAGAAGATTTAATGCTTACAAGATATGCTTGTTATTTAATTGCTCAGAATGGAGATCCTAGAAAAGAGAGCATTGCTTTCGCTCAAAATTATTTTGCAATGCAAACTAGAAAATTTGAGTTAATTGAACAAAGAATTAAAGATTGGGAAAGATTACAAGCAAGACAAAAATTAACATTGTCAGAAAAAGATTTATCAGAATTAATTTATGAAAAAACTGGTAATGACAAAAATTTTGGGTTGATAAGAAGTAAAGGAGATCAAGCATTATTTGGTAAATCAACAAAACAAATGAAAGTTAAATTAGGCATTCCTAATAGTAGAGCTTTGGCAGATTATTTACCAACTATTACTATTAAAGCAAAAGATTTTGCAACAGAAATAACTGTTTTCAATACCAAAGAAAAAGATTTAAGAACTGAAAAAAGTATATCTAAAGAGCATGTAACTAACAATAGTTCTGTAAGAAAAATACTAATTGAAAGAGGAATTAAACCAGAAAATTTACCACCTGAAGAGGATATAAAAAAATTGGAAAGAAGGGTAAATTCTGAATCAAAAAAAATAGGTAAAAATCCTGAAAAATTAAATTAATATGAAAAGTATACAATCCTTAATTTCTAGTGATAAAAAATCTAAGGTTAACATAGAAAAAGGAGAACTGATTAGTTTAAAAAAAGATGAAAAAGAATACATTCATCAAAAAGGAAACAAAGGTTGGCGTAATGCTGACGATGAAATGTTTCCGGTCATAGGACCCACTTCTAAAAATAATTTTAGAGTGCATACCAAAAATGGTGATGCTATTTTAGATCAACATGGTTTGTTGCGTGAATTAGAATATTCTTTAATCTCTTCGGATGAGAACTCGGCTAAATTCATCAAAAAATACAAAAATAATACACTTATTAACAATAGTAAATTTCCTAAAAAATCTACAGAACAAAATCTTTCTTGGCCTTTTGATTTTACTTTTGAAAAGAATTTTACTTTAGAAAATGATGTTTTAAACATAGAATTTATCATTAATTCTGATAAAGGAATGCCATTTATGTTAGGGTATCATCCTGCTTTTTTATTATCAAATACAGGTAAAGAAACATTAATATCTAACGGTACAGAAGTTACTTTAGCAGATGTTTATAAAGCAGGAGCTAATGCTTGTCCTATCTTAAATTCTGATAAAATCATCTTAAAAAATATCGATAAAAACGATTTAGAAATTACTACAAAAAACTTTAATAATTTTATGTTATGGACAGAAGTAGATAACATGCTTTGTATTGAGCCAATTACACAATATACATCTTACACAGACCAAAAATTTTCTGAAGAAAACATGCGTTTATCCGAAGGAAAAAATACTTTTTCTGTAACAATTAAAGTATTGTAATTTCATTAAAATATCTTAGTTATAAAATTTATAAATACTAAAATTACATTCTAAACAAAATGATAAAATACACCTTAATTCTTAGCGTACTCTTACTTTTTTCTTGTAAAAATAAACAGACAACTCCAACCAATGTAGTGTCAGAAAATAAAACGATACAAGAAGAAACAAAACCTACTTTAGAAAAAGAAACCATTACATTTCCTTCTAAAGATAGTTTACCAATTACTGCAGATATTTATAAAAATAAAGAGACACCAATTACTGTTTTACTATGTCATCAGGCAGGTTATAGTAGAGGAGAATACAAGGATTCTGCTATAGAATTAACTAAGTTGGGATATGCAGTAATGGCAATAGACCAACGATCTGGTAAAACGGTTAATAATATAAATAATCAAACAGCAATAGCTGCTCGTGCAAAAGGTTTAGGAGATACTTATTTAGATGCAAAACAAGATATTGAAGCTGCTATAAATTATATATACAATCAAAATGGTGGGCAAAAAATTATATTAGTTGGTAGTTCTTACTCTTCTTCTTTAGCACTTTTAATGGGCGTAGATAATGCTAAAATTAAAGCAGTTGCAGCATTTAGTCCTGGTGAATATTTTAAAGGAATAGACATTAATAAAAGTATAAGTACGTATAAAAAACCTGTTTTTGTTACTTCTTCTTTAAGTGAAAGTGCTGACGTTAAAACATTAGTAAATAAAGTAGATTCTAATTATTTAACACATTTTATACCAGAAGTAAAAGGAATTCATGGTTCTAGAGCTTTATGGAAAACTACGGAAGGTAATGAAATGTATTGGGCTTCTTTTAATGGGTTTTTATCTTCTTTAAAAGACTAGTAATTTGATAGAAAAACACCGTCATTTTATAATTCACAAACCTTGGGGAATGATTTCTCAGTTTGTAAATCCCGCAAAGCGGAAGAAAAAATTATTAGGAGATTTACACGATTTCCCTAAAGGAACCATGGCAATTGGTCGTTTAGATGTACCCTCTGAAGGATTACTTTTATTAACAACAGATGGTAAAGTATCTGCAGAAATTAGGTCTCATAAATACGAAAAAGAATATTACGTACAAGTTGATGGTATTATCACCCAAAAAGAAATTGAGCAATTACAAACTGGTGTAGAAATTGGTTTTAATGGTAAAAAATACATGACAAAACCCGGTAAAGCTTTTATAATAGACGATCCTAAGTTTCCGCTAAGAAGCATGAAAATTAGAGATGAAAGACACGGACCAACAAGTTGGGTTTCTATTATTATTACAGAAGGTAAATTTAGGCAAGTACGTAAAATGACCGCTGCTGTAGGTTTGCCAACTTTACGTTTAATTCGGGTGAGAATTGGTAAAATAAAATTGGGGAATTTAGATATTAGTGGCGTAAAAGAGGTTGATAATTTAATGTAACATTTATCACAAAAAAACAACTTTTATATTGCTATTTTTACATTATGAATAATTCTAATACCACCTTATATATAGTAGCTGCTGTAATTATTCTACACTTTGTAGTGGGTTTTGGTTACTTACTTTACAAGATGACAAAAAAGGGAGATAAAAATTAATTTATCTCCCTTTTTGTGTTTAAAGTTCTAATGCTACATAAAGTTGCCAAACTCTATTTTTAGGCTTGTCTTCATCATAAATATCATTTTGACCTAAATGGTATCTTACACCTAAACTTAGGCCTGAATCGCTTTTAAAACCAGCTCCTACATTCACTCCCCAATCAAAATTATTAGGCTCAAATTCTTTTTCAGTATCATATAAAATAAAACCACTATCAAAGGTTTCTTTGTGCGATATTGAAAAACCAATTTGTGGTCCGGCTTCTAAGAAGAAACTTTTTACAGGGTATAATTTTAACATTAAGGGCACATTTATGTAATCTAGTTTTTGCGTATAAGTACCAGATTGATCTATAATTTTATATCCTTGTTTAGAATACATAATTTCTGGTTGAATAGAAAGGTAATTACCAATATAAGATTCTCCATAAATACCTATGTGATATCCGTGTAATTTATCTGTTTCTGACGTGCCATCAAAACTAACAGAAGACATATTATATCCTCCTTTAATACCTGCTGTTGACTTGTTTTTTCTGTCTTGCGCATGTAATGTTAGTATACTTGTAACCATTAATGCTATTGTTAAATATATTGTTTTCATTTTTCTATTTTTAAAATTATTTTCCACCATTTGCTTTTAAATCTTCCAAACATTGTGCGTCTAATGTTGGTACTTGTCCTCCAGAAATCATATTGCCTATTCCTTGGCTTGTTTCTGCTGCCCAATACATTAAACAATCATCTTCTCTACAATGTTTTGGATGTGCTGTATCTTCATGATTACTTTGTAATTCACTTCCTAAATTTGTTAAACCTAAAATATGCCCAAATTCATGATTAATTACCGACGACTCTAATAAACTCCTTTTTGGTTCAAAAGCACTATTACTTAAACCTTGTATAGTTTCTTCGTAAATAACAAAAGAAGTATTCCAATATGCAACTCCTAAGATGGCATTAGAACTCGTATCTTTAGAAGATTTACCGTTAACAAATAATACCCACACAGCAATTTTGGTATCTGAATTGTATGCTGTTCTATGCTCTTTTTCTAAAGCTATTACTTCATCTAAAGTATATATTTCTTTTTCTGTATAAGAAATTTCATTAGTTACAAACTCAATTCCTTCTGGTTTATTGATTCTATTGGTAATAAAATTTTTAAAATTATTTATTGCTGTTTCGGTTGGTTTAAAACCTTTTATATAAGCAATTTCTACAATCATTTTTTTAAAAATACCTCCAGAAAGTAAATCATTTGCAGAAGATCCTGTTGTTTGTCTGTTGGTACTTACGTTAATTAAATTACCGGTTTCATGATCTATTATTTCTTCTTCTGATGAAGAACATGAGAATAATATAGTACAAATTAAAGTTACTTGTAAAAAAATATTTTTCATTTGTTTGTATTAAAACTTTACAGCTATTTTAGGGGTATTAGGGGAATAGCTGTAAAGTTATCATCAACTAACTATATCTATCACTAACTATTATTCTTTAAATTTTCTTAAAAACTAGAGTTACAGAAGTATCTGTTTTACTCTTTAAAGTAATTAAGGTATTGCTATAAGTAGCTACAAACCAATCATTACCTAAAGCACTTACTGCTGTATTACTTGCAAAATTGATATTTACAAAAGCATCCATTTCTGAACTTACTGTATACGTTCCTTCTACTTCATTTAACGTAGCATTAACTACATTTTTAGCTACTACTTTTAAATCGTTTGTAAATTCTATAGACCAATCTGCATAATCATTTGCAGTATTTACACCAGCTGTAACAAATGATTCTACTTTAAATTTAGTTCCTGATAAAATAGCTTCTACTTCTACGGCAGTTTCTTTTGCCTCTTCTTTTTCTTCTTGATATTGTGCACATTCTGAAATGGCATTTTGAAACTCTGCATCACTATTAATTTGAACAGAGGTACCGTTACTTAATGTTGCATTTATTGGATAATTTACAGCAAATAACTCATCAGATTCTAAATCTGTCATAAACGTATGTAGTTGTTCTTGTGTTTGTACAACTACAGTACCTGTTTGTTCTAAACTTATACTATAAGTTAACATGGTTACCGGAAAATTGATATCTATACAAGAAATGGCATTTTTACCATCAGATTCTGCTTGTTCACATTCTTGTTTTAAAGTATCAAACTCTGCTTGATTATTAATTTTTACTTCTGAATAACTACTTGTTTTTACACTAATTGGAAAGTTAAAAGTTACAGCATCACTATCATCATTAAACTCTCCCATTATATTTAAAACTGTAGAAAAATCTAATTTACTTATTAGTGTAACTTGTTGTCCGTTTACTGTTGCAGTTAATGGAAATAATAATTCAGTACATGAGTTTCCGTCTAAAAAATCATCTTCAGAACCATCATTTTTAGCTGCTCTTTCATAATTAGAAGCGGTGGTAGAAGTAGATGAATTTGTATTAGGGTTTGTACCTACTTCTTTACTTTCTTCAGATTGACATGAAGTAAAACCTACTATTGCAGTTAAAGAAATTGCGATAATTAATTTTAATGATTTCATAATAATAAAATTTAATATTTTTGATTTCTTGTGTATGTAAGTAAAACAGCTGTCAACTATTTTACCCTAGTTTTAATTGAATAACTCTTTTTTAGTTGTTCTGTAAGTAAAACAACTAAACATTTATTTACCCTACCTTTGTCATCTATTTTTTTTACATTTTTTATTTAACCCCCTTTTATTATGAGTGATAAATCTCTTTGTGATGAAATCAATTTTAATGAGTTTTATACTTCTCATATACAATCTGCCAGTAATTTTGCCTACTATAAATCTGGAGATAAGAATACCTCTTTAGATTTAGCACAAGAAGCCTTTATAAAGATATGGGAGCATTGTGCTAAGATCGATTTTACAAAAGCTAAGTCTTACTTATTTACAGTTATTAACAATCTTTTTCTAAATAAAGTAAAACACAAAAAAGTGGTTTTTGAATATGCAAAAAGTTCTCCTTATTTAGATGTTAATAACCAAAGTCCAGAGTATCTATTAGAAGAAGAAGAGTTTAAAGACAAATTAAAAAATGCTATTGCAGGTTTAACAGAAGGAGAACGTGAGGTTTTTTTAATGAATAGAATTGACGGAAAAAAATACAGAGAAATTGCAAAAATGTTAGAAATATCTCAAAAAGCAGTAGAAAAAAGAATGTCATCAGCATTAAAAAAATTAAGAACAAAAATTAGTGGTATTTAAAGATAGGGTAAACTACTAATTAGTTGTTATATATATAGAAGTACAAAAAATGAAAAACGAAAACGACATCTTAAAGTGGCTAAACAGAGAAAATTCTGATGAAGAACTAGCGCGTTTAAAAGAAACAAAAGATTTTAAAACTATAGAAAAGATAGCACATTATTCTACACAAATAGAAACCCCAAAAGTTGATGTAGAAAAAGCGCTTGCAGACTTAAAATTAAAAACTAAAAATACCTCTAAAAAAGGAAAAGTGGTTTCATTTAATTTTAATAAATTCTATAAATATGCTGCAACATTGGTAGTATTACTAACAACTTCTTATTTTCTTCTTTTTAATAATACTAATAATTCCATCTTTAAAACAGAATTTGCAGAAACAAAAAACTTTCAATTACCAGATAATTCTGAGGTAGTTTTAAACGCAAATTCAGAACTTTCTTATGCCAAAGAAAGTTGGCAAGAAAATAGAAACTTAACCTTAGACGGAGAAGCTTTTTTTAGAGTTCAAAAAGGGAAAAAATTTACCGTAAATACCACTATTGGAGCTGTAACTGTGCTTGGTACAAAATTTAATGTAAAAGAAAGAGATAATTATTTTGAAGTAAAAACCTACGAAGGGTTGGTAAGTGTTGCTTATAAAGATACCTTGGTAAAACTACCTAAAGGAACCATTTTTAAAGTAGTAAATGGCGTTATAGATATGAAAAACACTTTTGATATTAAAGAAAAATCTTGGTTGCAAAAAGAATCTAATTTTAAAAGTACTGCTTTGCGTTTTGTTTTAGATGAAATAGAAAATCAGTTTGCCTACACTATAGAAACCACAAATGTTGATTTAGATATTTTATATTCTGGTGGGTTTACACATACAGATATAAACATTGCGCTAAAATCAGTGACAATTCCTTTACAATTATCTTATAAAATTGATGGTAAAAAAATTACTATCTTTAATTATGCTAAATAAGTATACACTTTTTTTTATAAGTTATTTATTGACTGTAAGTATGGTATTTTCTCAGAATTCTTCTGATAAATTGCCACTTTCTTCTTTATTATTAACACTTGAAAAAAGTTATGATATAAAATTTTCTTATTCAGATAATGATGTAAAAAATATTTTTATACCAAAGCCAAAAGAAGGTATTTCTATAGAAAATCTTATCTCTTATTTAAATAAAGAAACGTTTTTACAATTTAAAACACTAGACAACAGATATGTAACTGTTTCTTTTTTAAATAAGTATATTTCTGTTTGCGGATCCGTTTTAGATGCTAACTCTTTAGAACCTTTATTTTTAACATCTGTAAAGGTAAATGGCTATAAATTAGGTACAACCACTAATAGTAAAGGTCTTTTTTATTTAAAAAATGTACCTGTAAATGCCACTTTAACCATTTCTTTTATCAGTTTTAAAACTAAAATTATTACTGCTAAAGAACTATTTTCTACTCACTGTAAAGAAGTCTTTTTAGAAGAAGAAACAGAAGAATTATCAGAAATTATAATGCCTAAATTTTTAACTGCTGGTTTGCATAAAAATGCTGATGGTAGTACTGTTTTAGACACAGAAAAATTTGGAATTCTACCAGGCTTAATTGAACCAGATATTTTAAAAACAATTAAAATTTTACCAGGTGTAGAAAGTATAAATGAAAGTATTTCTAATATTAATGTAAGAGGAGGTACCAATGACCAAAATTTAGTGCTTTGGGATGGTATAAAAATGTATCATTCGGGTCATTTTTTTGGTCTAATTTCTGCTTACAATCCGTATTTAACAAAAAAAATATCTGTTACTAAAAACGGAACAAGTAGTGCGTTTTCAGACGGAGTTTCATCAACCATAAAAATGGAAACTTCTAATAAAATTACAAATAAACTTTCTGGTGGTGGTGGGTTTAATTTGTTAAGTGCAGATGCCTTTGTACAAGTTCCTATAAAGAAGAATTTAGAAGTACATATTTCTGCAAGAAGATCATTTACAGATGTTATTAACACCCCAACTTATAATAATTATTTCTCTCGTAGTTTTCAAAATAACTCCATTTCTTCTAGCGCTGTAAATAACACTGAATCTAAATTTTATTTCTACGATTATTCTTTTAAATTTTTATATGATGTTAACTATAATCACGCAATTAGAGCCAATTTTATTCACATAAAAAACAATTTAGATTATCAAGAAAAATATACTACTAACACTACAACTATTGAAGAAAATAGTACTTTAAAACAAGAAAATTTGGGAGCAAATATTACTTGGCAAGCAAATTGGGATTCTAAATTTTCTAGTAACGTATCTCTCTTTTTTTCAGATTATAAAATAAACTCTTCAGATTATAATAAAGATTCAGACCAGTATCAAACACAATTTAATAATGTATTAGAAACAGAAATAAAAGTAGATACTAAATATGAGTTTTCTGATATTTTACATTTTACTAACGGACTAGTATTGAATGAAATAGGTGTTAAAAATACCACAACTGTAAACGCACCAACTTTTTCTAAAACAGATAAAAACGTGTTGTTAAAAAGTGCTTTTTATTCTGAAATTAAATATCATAAAAAAAATACGTACGCAAGATTTGGAGTAAGAACAAACTACTTTGATAAGTTTACTAAATTTGTAGTAGAGCCTAGAATTAATATCCGCCAGCAACTAAATACCGAAGTATCTATAAAATTAGAAGGTGAATTTAAAAACCAAACAACCGCACAGAAAATAGATTTTGAAGATAATTTTTTAGGCATAGAAAAACGAAGATGGATTCTTTCTGATGATAAAAATACTCCTATTATAAAAAGTAAACAAGCTTCTTTTGGAGCTGCATATTCTAAAAATAAATTATATGTAGATATTACTGGTTTTTATAAAAAAGCAGATGGAATTACAGCCGTAAATCAAGGTTTTTATAACAACACACAAACCCTAAATTCTATTGGAAATTATGAAGTAAAAGGTGTTGAGTTTTTAGTTAATAAACAAACTGATAAAATTAGTACTTGGTTAAGCTATACCTACGCAAAAAACAATTATACATTCGATATTTTTAATCCAACAACGTTTGCTAATAGTTTAGATATTACACATTCTTTAAGTGCTGCTTTTAACTATAATTTTACCAAATTTTTAAAGGTTTCTTTTGGGGGTGTTTTACGTTCTGGTAAACCTTATACAACACCTATTGTAGGAAATGAAACTATAGAAAGTGGTAACAGAACTATTGTAAATTATAACAATCCTAACCAAGAAAAACTAGATAATTTCTTTAGATTAGATCTTTCTGGAAGTTATGATTTTAATTTTTCTGAAGCTATAAAATCTACTGTTCGTATTGGTTTTACTAATTTAACTGATAAAAATAACACTATAGATTCTTATTATGTTGTAGATGAAACGAGCGAAAATAATGTAAGAAGAGTAAACAATTATTCTTTACCATTTACCCCTAATTTAAGCTTTAGAATCAATTTTTAAAAGAAGATAATTTATCTAAAATTTTATCATTTCTAAGTATTTATAGTTGTGTAACTTTATGAGATTTCTCCTATCGTCGAAATGATAAGTTGGATGGAAACTAATTAGTTTCTATCCATTCTAATATGCGGAATTCCATCTTCTAAATATTCCTCACCAACCTGAATAAATTGATGTGTTTCGTAGAATTTCTTTAAATATTTTTGTGCAGAAATCGTAATTTTATCTACATTAAAATGAGTTTTTATGGCTTCGATAGAAGCTTTCATTAAATTGTGTCCGTAGCCATATTTTCTTTCTGATGCTGCAACAACAACTCTACCAATACTGCTATTTGTAAAGTAATCTCCTGGTTTAAAAATACGTGTGTACGCAACAATTTTATCATTTTTAGTACCAATAACATGTAAAGCTTTTTGATCTTTAAAATCTACATCTTGGTATACACAATCTTGTTCTACCACAAAAACTTCCGATCGTAATTGAAGTATCTTATAAAGTTCTGTAGTATTTAATTCTTGAAAGGTTTTTATTTGAAAATTCATCATCTTAAAATCTTTATATTGTCTATATAATTTGGCTAAAAAAGTAAAATCACTCAAAAAACAACAGTTATTAACACATTGTTACTCCGAGTGATTTTTTATTGAATTCTGTATCGGAAAAATTATTTATCCGGCACAAGAAATTTTTTGTACTCTATCTCCATGTCTTCCACCTTCAAATTCTGTAGAAAGAAAAACATCTACAAAACCAATAGCTTGTTGTAAAGACACAAAACGTGCAGGTATGGTAAGAACGTTTGCGTTATTATGTTGTCTTGTTAATGCAACTAGTTCATTGTTCCAACACAAAGCAGCTCTAATACCTTGGTGTTTATTAGCGGTCATTTGTGCTCCATTACCAGAACCACATAAAATAATACCCATTGTTGCTTTACCACTTTCTACAGCATCTGCTGTTGGATGAATAGCATCTGGATAATCCATAGAATCGTTTGTATCGGTTCCAAAATTTAGAACTTTATATCCTTTTTCTTCTAAATGTTTTATAATTTCGAATTTGTATTCTGTACCTGCGTGATCGTTACCAATGGCAATTGTCATAATAAATTGATTTTAATTGTGTTGTAGCAACAAAAATACAGAAACTAACGGTTATCAACAGTTATAAACAATCAAAAAAATAGCTTTTTTAATAACCTTTTAATTTTTAAGTCTTTAGCTATGTTAGGTAATTATTAAGAAGTATCAGCAAACTTTTATAAGTAAATTTGGTATATTAAATAAATTTTACAATACAGCGAGTAACATGACATACACAACTTTTTTTATGAGTTTTTGATAAAAGTTTATCAACATAAAATTAACCATTTGTTTACATAGATTTGGATGTTAACTATTAAGAATTTTAAGTTAACTACTGTTTATAACTATTGTTAATAACTCTAAAATTAAATTGATTTTTAAGCTTTTAAGTAACTCATAACTTGTCAATGGTTTTTAATAACTGAAATTAAAAAATAAAAAGTGATTATTTTATAGTAGCTATTCACACACTATTATAACAATCATTGTTTTTTTTAAATTTAAAAAGAAAATATAATTATAATAAAGAATGTTTATAACTGTTGAAAACGTAAAAATGAAATAGGAGGAAAGTAAAAAGAAAATAGAGAAGAAATTGACTTAATTTTGATTCAATAATTTTTTACTGATAAATACTAAAGTTCTTTTTTAATTTTAAGAAAGTAGAAGTCTTTTTAAATGTAGATATAAAAACAACGAAATTGTACTTATGTTGTTATTCCGTTTAAAAATAAAAAGTATTTAGAATTTTTACTTAATTGATTACAAAGTTAATTGCTTTTTCTATAATTTTTACTGTTACTTCTCCTGTGCCAATTAACTCACCATCAGCCTGAATAAAAGGTTTTTGCGTTTGTGGAACTACTCTAATTTCTTTGGTTTTATAAGTTTCTATTTTTTTATGATCTACAATTTTACCAGAATATAGTTTTCTAAGATTAAAAATTAAATCAAAGATAGTCAGGTTTTTAGCAATAGTAATGTCTAATAAACCATCTGTAGAATTTACATTTTTTGTAAACTGCATTCCGCCTCCAGAAAATTTACAAATTCCAAAAACAGTCATTAAACAATTAGTTTCTAATACTTTATCATTAAAAATAATTTTAAACACGGTTTTTTTATAAAAAAATAAACCTGCTATTCCGCTTAATATATAAGCTAATGAACCAAAACGTTTTAAAGTTTTTAGTTTATTAACAATGTAACCATCATAACCTAAACCTGCTACATTATTAAAAAAAGTAGTTTTATTCTCGTGTTCTAAAATACCAATATCTTGTAAAACGATGTTCTTTTTAGATATAATTTCAATTGCTTTTTCTACGTTATTAGGTATGTTATAACTCTTTATCCAATCGTTGCCGGTTCCTTGTGGAATTACCGCAATAGTTATATCAGAAGTTTTTGCGTATCTTTGCATCATTATTCCGTTAACTACATTATGTAGTGTTCCATCTCCACCAATCGAAATAATATTTCTAAAGCCTTGTTGAATTGCGGTATCAACCAATTCAATTTAGTGTTTAGAAAATTTTGTAAAAGCAAAAGAAAAGTCTATTTTCTTATTGTTTAATAATTGTTGAATTTCCTTCCATTGTTTAGAAAAATTCCGATTTCCAGAAATAGGATTTGCAATTATAAACCAAGATTTAGACATAAAATAATAATTAAAGTAATGCCAAATTACAATTTTAGATTGATAACTATTTTTTAATAGCCAATCAGAGTAAATAATTGTAATTTAGTATCATATAATAAGAAGTAAGAATTAATGACAAAAAAGAAAAATAAAATATATAAAAAGAAAGGGAATGTTGTAAAAGACTTAACCAGAAATATATTTAAAGTATTAAAACAAGACAGCGAAAAATCTTATAACCATAAGCAAATTGCAGCAAAATTAAAGATTTCTGATACAGATGGTAAAACCCAAATAATTAAGAAATTAGCAGAATTAGCTGTAACTAAAGAAATTAAAGAAGTAGAAAGAGGTAAGTTTCAAATAAATGTTGATAAAAAATATTCTATTGGTACGTTAGATGTTACGTCTACAGGAAATGGATATTTTGTAACAGATGATTACGAAGACGATATTTTTATTCCAAATATTAATTTGGGTAAAGGTTTACATAACGATACTGTAAAAGCGTATGTTTATAAAAGACGTAGTGGTAAGAAATATGAAGCAGATGTTGTAGAAATTATTGAGCGTGCAAAAACAGAATTTGTAGGTGTTTTACAAAAAAGTAAAACTAAAAATTTTGGTTTTGTAGTGCCGGATAACAACAAAATGTATGCAGATATTTTTGTATCAGAAAATAAATTAAATGGAGCAGTAGACGGAGATAAAGTACAAGCTTCATTAATAGATTGGCCTAAAAACTCTAAAAATCCTTTCGGAAAAATTACCACAGTCCTTGGTAAACCAGGAGATCATAATACAGAAATGCATTCTATTTTATTAGAATTTGGTTTGCCTTATGAGTTTGAACCAGAGGTAGAAAAAGAAGCAGAATCATTACCAATTGAAATTACAGAAAAAGAGATTTCTAAGCGTAGAGATATGCGTAAAGACTTAACTTTTACGATAGATCCTAAAGATGCAAAAGATTTTGATGATGCATTGTCATTTACAAAATTAGAAAATGGTAATTACGAAATAGGAATTCATATTGCAGATGTATCGCATTATTTACAACCTAAAACTATTTTAGATGATGAAGCTTATAAAAGAGCAACCTCTGTTTATTTAGTAGATAGAGTAGTACCAATGTTACCAGAAATGTTATCTAACGGAGTTTGTTCTTTAAGACCAAATGAAGAAAAATTAACGTTTTCTGCAGTTTTTGAATTGAATGAAAAAGCACAAGTAGTAGGTGAGTGGTTTGGTAGAACGGTAACGTATTCAGACCAACGTTTTGCTTATGAAGAAGCACAATCTATTATAGAAAACGTTAAATTATCTGATGATGTTCAACCGTATACAATGCCAGAAGATATTTCTATTACAGATGAATCTTATGTAGTAGCTCCAGAAGTTGTAGAAGCTACTTTAAAATTAGATGAGTTGGCTAAAATTCTTCGTAAAAAAAGAATGAAACAAGGTGCAATTTCTTTTGATAGAGTAGAAGTGAAGTTTAATTTAGATGAAGAAGCAAACCCAGTTGGTGTTTTCTTTAAAGAATCTAAAGATGCTAACAAATTAATTGAAGAATTTATGTTGTTAGCTAATAGAAAAGTTGCTGAATTTATTGGTTTTTCTAAAGGAAAAGCAACCAATAAAACATTTATTTATAGGGTTCATGATGAACCAGATGTAGAAAAATTGGCTTCTTTAGAAAATATGGTCCGTAAATTTGGATACAAAATTAATACAGATACTAAAAAATCTACTTCAGATTCTTTAAATCAGTTATTAAGTGATGTACATGGTAAAGCAGAATCTAACATGATTGAGACTTTAACTATTAGAACCATGTCTAAAGCAGTTTATACAACCCAAAATATTGGGCATTATGGATTGGCTTTTGATTATTATAGTCATTTTACATCGCCTATTAGACGTTATCCAGATGTAATGACACATAGATTACTTCAACACTATTTAGATGGCGGAGATAGCCCAAAAGCAGATAAATATGAAGAAAAGTGTAAACATTCATCTAACAGAGAAGAATTAGCCTCTAAAGCAGAAAGATCATCTATTAAATACATGCAAGTAAAATACATGCAAGATCATAAAGATGAAATTTTTGAAGGTGTAATTACTGGGGTTACAGAATGGGGAATTTATGTAGAGATTTCTTCTAATAAATGTGAAGGAATGGTAAGAATTAGAGATATAAAAAGTGATTATTATATTTTTGATGAAAAGCAATATGCTATTGTAGGTCAAGCTTCTAAAAAACTATATCAGTTAGGAGATGATGTTAAAGTAAGAGTAAAACATACAGATTTAGAAAGAAAACATTTAGATTTTGCTTTAATAGAAAAATAAAATTTAACAATTTTGCCACTTTATAAACGTTATATTATTTATAAAGTGGCATGTTTATTGACTTAAGTATTGTAATTTAATTTTAATAAAATGAAAAAAATAGTATTCATATTCACGTTAATGTTCAGTTTTACATTAGCTGCACAAACAACTGTAACTAAAAATTTGGGTGATTATTCTGAGTTAAAAGTTTATAATGGTATAGAGTTAGAATTGATAAAATCTGCAGATCAAAAATTAGAAATTACTGGAGAAAAATCTGAAATGGTTAAAATTAAGAATGTGAATAACATCTTAAAAATATCTTTACCTTTCTCTTTAAAACCAGAAAACAATGCTGCAGATGGTCAAGTATTAGTAAAGCTCTATTATAATAAAAATATAGCTATTATAGATGCTAATGAAGGTGCAACGGTAACCGGTAAAGATATAAATCAAGATAAATTAGAAGTTAACTCGCAAGAAAGAGCTTTTATTAATTTAACAACAGACGTTAAATATTTAACTGTTAAAACATCATCTGGCGGAATTATAAAATTAACTGGTACTGCAGATAACCAAGAAGTAGATGTAGACTTATATGGTATTTATAATGGTTTTGACATGCAAGTAACTAGTAATTCTAATGTTTTTGCAGGTACAGGAGCTAAAGCAGAAGTTTTAGCTGGTAAAACTTTAAGTGCTAAAGTAAGCTTTGGAGGATCTATATTTTACAAGGGAGATCCAGAGGTTGTTCAAGATAAAAAAGTAATTGGTGGAATTATTCAAAAAAGGAATTAACAAAGGGTACTGTTATTCCCTTTTTTGTATATTTGTATTATTAAATAAAAGAAAACATGTATAGTTTAGCAACAAATTTTATGTTCATTGGTGGTCCACAACTAATTATTATTGTGGTAGTAGTTTTACTATTATTTGGTGGTAAGAAAATTCCAGAATTAATGAAAGGTTTAGGAAGCGGAATTAAAGAGTTTAAAAACGCTGCTAAAGAAGAACCAGAAGAAAAATTAGAAGAGAAAAAATAATAATAGGTTACTCTTTTTAAACATAAAAAAAGCTCAATTTGTATAATACAAGTTGAGCTTTTTGTATATGAATTAAAAAAATCCCCCAATATTTTTATATTCTTTTTCATGAGACAAATATATATCTTAATTCAAATTATTATAAATTTGTTGTAAACAGGAAGTTTTTTAGAGTATTTGGGATAAAAGGGAAGATTTATTGTATCAAACTTTGTAAAGATTGTTTAGAAAAACTTCTAGATACGGGAATAACTATTGGTATAAATTCTGATTATAATAAATAACCTCTTGCGTTGCCAGAAATATCTGTTATATAAT
Source organism: Polaribacter atrinae (assembly GCF_038023995.1). Classification (NCBI taxonomy): domain Bacteria; kingdom Pseudomonadati; phylum Bacteroidota; class Flavobacteriia; order Flavobacteriales; family Flavobacteriaceae; genus Polaribacter; species Polaribacter atrinae. The sequence continues at coordinate 2,469,262 of NZ_CP150660.1, read as the reverse complement.
TTACATTTACAAATACTGTTGTCCGATAAAACTTAAAAATACTACATTATGAGCTTTCAATTAAATAAACAGGTTTTTTAATTATTAAAACCAAAAAGTAAGCCCCTGTATTATTGACTTTATTAAAAACTAAATTTTCCTTGAAAACAATCAGGATTACCTTTATTTTTCACAAATTCTTTAGCATAAGAGGCTACGTTAGTAAAAAACGTCTACAAAATTAAGATAACTGAAAAGATATTTTTGTAATAAACTAACCAAATTAGAAAAACTCCATGATTCTTGGATTCAATGTTGTAACGCAACAAAACGTTTTAGCTTTTAGATGTTACTAAGCTACAAATTTCAGTTCAATATCCATCATTTCTTTTGGTGTTTTATACCCTATAATTTTTCGAGGTCTATTGTTTAATTTTTCTTGAATAATTTGAAGTTGTTTTAAGTCGATTTCATTAAAATTAGTTCCCTTTGGAAGGTATCTTCTAATGAGTCCATTTGTGTTTTCGTTTGTTCCTCTTTCCCATGAAGAATAGGGGTGAGCAAAATATATTTTCATACCTGTTTTTTTAGTGATTTTTTCGTGTCTTGCCATTTCAATACCGTTGTCATATGTCATAGATTTTTTATAAATAGGATTTAATTTATTTAATATTTTAGAAAATTCATTAGCTACTTCATCCGCTTTTTTAGATTCTAATTTAATAATTAAAGTGAATCTTGTTTTACGTTCTACAATGGTTCCTATGGCGCTTTTATGGTTCTTTCCAATGACTAAATCTCCTTCCCAATGTCCAACTTCATTTCTGAGTTCAATATGCCCTGGTCTATTGTCAATGCTGACTTGGTTTATAATCTTACTTCCACCACCACGTCTTTTTTTAGAGGTTCTACGTCTTGTTTTTTTACGAACTAATAGTTTAATTAACTTTTTGTTTAAACGGGCTTGTGGTCTGGTATAAATGTGTCTATAAATAGCTTCATGCGAAATAGACATTATCGGATCATTGGGATATAATTTTTTTAGTCTTCCAGAAATCTGTTCAGGAGTCCAGTTTAATAAAAGACCTTTATATACAAAATATCTAAGTAAAGAATATGTACTTATTTTATCTAAATTTCTCTTGTTTAAATAATCTGATTTAGCACACCAATGAGCTAAATCAGCATCATATTTTTCACCTGGTTCTGTTACAAATTTATTAACTTCTCTACCGATAGTTGAACGAGATCTATCAAGTCTATTTGCTATATAAGATTTAGTCTTTTTTTCCTTTAAAAGTGTCTGAATAATAACTCTTTCTTTTAAAGTTAATCGTCTATGTTTTTTTAATTCCATTTTACAAATCTATTAATTTAGATTTGTTGCGTTAAGTTATTGAATGGAGGATTTTGTTAACTTCTTTTTCATAACGGTAATAAGTAATAATGCTATAAGTGTAGACCAAATCTGTATTTGTATCGCATTTTTGTTATCTCTATAAAAGTATTGTAAAGGGAAGTTTTGTTTTATTTTTTTGAACAGTAATTCTATTTCCCATCGTTTTTTATAAAGCATTGCTATTTGTTCTGCTGGTAGTTCAAAAAGATTGGAAATAAAATAGTATGCCTTGTTTTTTTCTTGGTGATAGAATGATACTAACCGTAACTCTACTTGCTTTTCCAATCCGTTATCATCCTTGTAATTAAGACCAATTTTAGCATCTCTTAAAATGTTGTCTGGTGTGGCTTGTTCGAGGTCGAACTCTTCTAAAAGTGTTTCTTTAGCATTGTTTTTTAATCGAAAAGAATTCCCCGAGGCTTGCCTCGGTTTGTAGCAAAGGAAAAGTTTGAAAAACGGATGGTTTTTCATAACGCTTTGAAAAAGCGTATCTTCAATTTGTGAAAGATGACCATATATATAAGAGCCATAACAAAACCTTGTTGATGTATCACTTGGTATTTCCTTTGAAATACAGAAAGCGTGTTATAACAGAAGATGTTGGAAAAACCTTAATAACTATATGTGCAGAGATTCCTGAACGTTATGAGATTGAGTTTATAGAAATAGGGCATGAATCAAACCATGTTCATTTTCTAATTCAAAGTGTTCCTAAATTGTCAATAAGTAAATTAGTTCGAATACTAAAGAGTTTAACAGCGCGAGAGATGTTCCGTCTGCATCCAGAAATAAAATTATTATTATGGGGAGGGAATTTTTGGACAAGTGGATTTTATGCAAATAGGGTTGGCTTGTATGCAGGAAAGGAAGTGATTCAGCAATATGTTCAGAACCAAAGAAAAGATAAAGAAGAATACAAGAAAATTCATTCTGGACAGCTCAAATTATTTTAATACCTCGTGGGCTTGCCCCGAGGTAGTTTATTCGGGTAACAAAATAAATTTCATCTTTATTCCATTTATCAAACAGTGCGTAGTTATTATATGCTTTGTCAAATAAAGCAACTTCTCCTTTTTTTAATGATTCCTTCTTTTTGTATGAATAGAGAATCGTGTTCACGTGCATTGCTATGATATACCTTTACTGGTATTCCTGCCTGCATATCTAATTTTTGATGACTTTTTATACCTCCTTTTCTTTTTCCATTGTTCGGATTACGACCAACACACTCAAAAATTGGTTGGAAAAGAGCGATTGTAGTGGAATCTATCGCAAAAACTTTTTTATCAATAACTAATGACTTATGGCTATCCGATAAATCTGGAAGGTACTCGGTTACTAAATCAGTATAAATATCTTTAAAGACAATACAATCCCTTCTTTTGTTGGCATCAGAAATGGTACTTCGTTTTGGAGAATAATCAAACTTACAATGTGAAATTTTATCTCCATAACTTACAATGCCACCGCACAGTTCTCGTTATGAGTTGCATCCTGAGGTAACACCATAAACCATTGTTATTAAATGCTGAAATGTCGAAAACCGCTTGCAATAAGGATCTGATTTATCAGATAAACCTCGCGCAGTTATTTCACCCTTATCATTTAAACTTATCATTTGACTGAAGATGGGCTGTCCGAAAAAAATAGTACTTTTACCCATAGTTGAATTTTTCGTCAGATATCAATTCTTATATATTACGAAAAAAGCCTCAAAAATTGAGGCTTTTTTTATCGGACACTAATGTTTTTATTAAAATACTTTTTTAGTTTATCTCCTCCCTAAATTCTCTCTTTTAAAATGGGTATAAACTTTATAAGATAATTTATATTCATTATATATTTTTTCTTAATTAAAACTGGCTTTAGTTTCTTTAATTGTAGTTAAATACTCATCTGTTAATTCAGGACCATCAAAAAATGTTACTCCTTTTGTTCCATTATCTTTAGCTAATAAAATAGCCTGTTTTAATTCTTTAGCGGAAGTAAAAGGAGGTATGTAAATTCCAGTATTTAAACCAATATTTTTAGATTTCACATCGGTAACACCTTGTTTTGTTGCGTAGCCAATCCATTCTGTTTCTTCATTATAAAAACCGTGGTAAATCATTGGGTATACCTCATCAATATTCCATTTATCCCAACGTTGACGTACCATATGATCTGCCATTTCTGGATAAGGAAATACTGCAGCCGTGAATTTTTTATTGTATTTGTGTACAGTTCTATAAGCATCATCTACTAATGTCTTAATAGCGTTTAATCTGAAGTTTTTCTATTCCATATAAATGGCTGTATTTTTACTTTCACGAGGTTCTTTATGGTGGATTTTTTCAAATGCATTAATACACTCATCACAATAGCAAAAATCGTATTCTGCCATTTCGGTATCTTGTACTATGTTATATTTAGGCAATAACCCTATAGGTAGGAAAATATCTAGAAAACGAATATAATCTAAATGGACACTTTCAATGCCATCTACTTTTGCTAAACCTTTACCAAACCTAAAATATGATTTCTAGCTTCTTATCTAGTAGGGCATAGCCCTTGGTAATATTCTACATAAGGGCGTGTATCAAAACACAATTTTCCTTTTCTACTAACCATATACCATTCTGTATGTTTTAAAGCTATAGTAACATCAGGGCGATTTACTGCCATAATCCATGCATGCACTTTTAAACCAGCTTTAGTGGCTATAGGGATTAAACGATTTAGTTCTTTAGGGTCTGTTAACGTGTTAATTAAAACCTCATTAATTCCTCCATTTTTATATTTTTGAAATTCTGCTAAGTAAGCTTCATTTGTGTTTCCTGCCTTAGTGGTAATCCATACTCCAAAATCGAATGCTGTTTCAACTTTTTTAACTTTAACAATCTCTAATGTTTCGTTTTTTGATTACATCCTATAAAAACTAATAATAGAAGTAAAATTGATGCTCTATTTAATGTCTTCATATTTAATTTATTTTGAAATGAATTTACACCTTCTTTTATCGTTAATATTTTATTTGAAAACGGACTTTTTACCATTATATTCGAACCTGTTTTATGATTTTCTATGGAAGGTTGGATGATTTTATCATCAATTTTAATTTCTGACGGATTGATACTTTCAATAGATGTTAACCATTGCTTTGTTTTTAAATAATGGTTCTTTTGAGTACGATATAAGCTATACAGTTCCCATTTGATTTTATCATCTTGTGGAATTTTAAAAGACACCATTTTTCCCAATTATTTTGTTGAAAATTATACATAATCCCAGTTTTATGGTTCGTGAATATTCACAACATCTGTTGGCGACCAAACCCAATTATATTTGTGTAAAAACTTACCATCTTCACCTTTTTTACTAGAATAGACACCATCTGTAATATCGTGATTCCAATTGACTATTGAAAAATTAACACGCCAAAATTGGTCTCTTGGGACAATGATAGCCCGAGCACCAATCCCATTTACTGATCCCATTTACAGGACTTACTTGCAGTATTACAAAAGGGACTGTGGCACTTGGATATGTATGGCCATGACCACCTGTACCAATAAAAGGATTTACAAAATTAGATAAGAGTGTTTGTTTCTGATTAAAACTTTCTTTGCTTTTATTACAGCTAAAAACTAAACACATTAAAAAAAACTTCTACTTTTTATATAATACTTCACTTTTATAGATTAATTAATATATCGTTTTTGACCAAATTTACTTTGTTTTTTTTATCATTCTTTAACAGTTACTAAATTTTCATCCAAAGGAGTCATTTTTGGCATCAATAAATGAATACACCCTAAAACTACTAAATAACAAGAACCAGCAATTAAGAAAGCCCAAAAATATGCAGTATTGTCTGCCTTATCCAATAGAGAGCCTAATATTTTACTACTTACAATTCCGGTGACAGCACCAACCATTCCTCCAATTCCAACAACAGAAGCTGTTGCTTTTTTAGGAAAAACATCTGATACTAGCGTATATATATTAGCAGACCAAGCCTGATGTCCTGCCGCTCCAATACCAATAAGTACTACAGCAACCCATTTATTTTCAGCAAAAGCTACATAACTTACAGGAATAATCATAACAGCGCATATTAGTAATGTAATTTTACGAGCCTTATTAACAGACCAGCCTTTTCTTATAAAATATCCTGATAAATATCCTCCGAAAATACTTCCTAAATCAGCTAGCATATACATTATAAAAAATGGTAATCCAATATCTTTTAATTTTAAACCAAAGGTTTCTGCTAAAAACTTTGCTCCCCAGAAAAGGTAAAACCACCAAACAGCATCTGTAACTTTTGCCATGGCAAAAGCCCAGGCTTGACGTTTTTTTATAATTTTTATCCAAGGAATTTTCGCACCTACAGTTTCGACTTCAGAATCACTTTGTATGTATTCAAGTTCTTCTTTACTTAGTGAGGGATGCGCTTCTGGTTTTTTATAATATTTCAACCATAATATAATCCATATTGCACTTAATGCCCCTGTAATTAAAAATGGAATCTGCCAATTTTTACCATCTTCATGAACAATCAAACCGACCACAAAAGGTGCTGCTATGGCTCCAATACTGGTAGCTGCATTAAAAATTCCAGTAGCAAAAGCCCGTTCTTTTTTTGGAAACCATTCTGCAACAGTTTTTATAGCTGCTGGGAAATTTCCAGCCTCTCCAAATCCTAAACCAAATCTTGCCAAACTAAAACCAATAATACTAAAACCAGGTCTTACGGCAGCATGTAACATTCCAAAAACACTCCAAATTCCAATGGCAACTGTATATCCAATTTTAGTTCCTAGTTTATCAATTATGCCTCCCATAGTTAACATACCAATTGCGTAAGCAACTTGAAAACTTATAATAATATTTGCGTAATCGTTATTCGTCCAATCAAATAATTTTTGAAGTGTTGGAGCCATAACCCCAATAATACTTCTATCAAAGTAATTAATAGTAGTAGCAAATAATAATAACCCCAATATTCGATAACGATAGTTTCCTATTCTCTGTTTTATTTTATTCATTTTAGCTTGTTGTTCTAAATTGTTTACTCTGAGTTAATATTATTTAGCTATTAATATTGTCGCTTTTCTAAGGTACTTTTTATTCAACTAATTATATATACTATTATTAGTAGTTAAAATATGATTTTGCATTTTTATAGCAGATATCCTCAATTATTTTTCCAACCCATTCAATATCGTTTGGCAATTCGCCTTTTGCAATTTCTTCTCCAAAAATGTTGCAAAGTATGCGTCTAAAATACTCGTGCCTTGTAAAGGATAAAAAACTTCTTGAATCTGTAAGCATACCTACAAAACAACTTAATAAGCCCATATTAGATAGCGTATTTATTTGTTTTGTAATGCCATCTTTCTGATCCATAAACCACCATCCAGACCCAAATTGAATTTTTCCTTTTATGGAGCCATCATTAAAGTTTCCAACCATAGTTGCAAAAGATTCATTATCGGCTGGATTTAAATTGTAAATAATTGTTTTTGTTAATTTATTTTTACAATCCAAACTATCTAAAAATTTTGATAATGTATAAACTTGTGGGTAATCTCCAATAGAATCGCAACCAGCATCAGCGCCTAATAGATTTGTAATTCTACTGTTGTTTTGTCTAAGTGCTCCTAAATGAAATTGCTGAACCCAGCCCAAATCACTATAAATTTCACATAAAAATTGTAAAATTGAAGTTTGAAATTTTGAGGATTCTAAATTGGTTATATTATTTCTAGAACGTTTCTTTTTAAAAATAGATTTAATTTCAGTTTCCGTATAATTTTCAAAACAAATGTATTTTAAACCGTGATCGGATAATGTGCAACCGTTTTCTTTAAAATAGGTAATCCGTTTTTTTAAAGCATCACATAAATCATCATACGAAGAAATAGAAAAACCAACCACTTCTTCTAATTTATCTAAATAATCATTATAAGTAAGATCGTCAATTGTAATTGCCTTATCTGGTCTAAAGGCAGTACTTACTTTTGTTTTAAGGTTACTTGAAGCTATTTTTTGATGATGTATTAATGTATCTAAAGGATCTTCTGTAGTACAAAGTACTTCAACATTCATTTTTTTTAATAAACTTCTGCTACTGAATTCAGGTGTATTTAAAAGGCTTGACGTTTCATTAAATATAGCCTCGCCATTCTTTTCATTTAATAATTCGTAAATATTAAAATATCTTGCAAGTTCTAAATGAGTCCAATGATAAAGAGGATTTCTTAAAGTATATGGCACCGTTTTAGCCCAATTCATAAATTTTTCTTTATCTGTGGAATTCCCAGTTATATATTTCTCATTAATTCCAAAAGCTCGTAATGCTCGCCATTTGTAATGGTCTCCTTTTAACCAAGCATCCGTAATATTTCCAAATACTTTATCATTTGCAATCTCTGATGGAGATAAATGATTATGGTAATCTATTATGGGCATTTTGGCTGCATAATCATGATAAAGTGCTTCTGAAAATTTGTTATGTAATAAAAAATTGTCGTGAATAAGATTTTTGTTCATTTTATGATAAAGATTTAATTATTCCCATTTCTAGTCCTCGCAATTCTGCTAACCCACGCAAACGGCCTATAGCGGTATAACCTGGGTAGTTGTTATTTGTTTTTAAGTCATCTAACATTTGATGACCATGATCAGGACGCATTGGTATAGAAATTTGCTGTTCATTACTAATTTTCACGGCTGATTTAACAATTTCATACATATCTGAAGAACCTTCTAAATGGTTGTCTTCATAAAAACTACCATCTTTTTCACGTTTCACATTACGTAAATGAAGAAAATGAATTCGGTTTCCAAATTTTTCAATCATACTTGGAAGATTATTTTTTGGATTTGTTCCTAAAGAACCTGTGCAAAATGTGATTCCATTAGAGGGGCTATCTATAAAATTAACCAAATCATCCAAGTCTTCTTCAGATTTTACAATTCTTGGAAGTCCTAAAATATCAAATGGAGGATCATCAGGATGAATAGCCATTTTAATTCCTTTTTTTTCAGCTACAGGAATAACTTCATTAAGGAAAAAAGATAAATTAGATTTTAACTCCTTGTGGTTGATATGATCGTATTGAGCAATCATATCTTTAAAAACCGGCATCGTAAGATCTTCTACTGTACCTGGTAAACCTTTTAGGATATTATCTTCAAGTTGTTGTTTTTCTTGTAGTGTCATACTTAAAAAACGAGCATTTGCCAGTTCAACAACTTTAGAAGAATAGTCTAATTCACAACCAGTTCGTTGCATTATAAAACACTCAAAAACTACCATATCAATTTTATCAAATCTTAAGGCGGTACTTCCATCTGCAAGTTCCCAATGAAGATGAGTACGGGTCCAATCTAACACTGGCATAAAATTATAGCAAACTACATAAATACCACAGTTGGCTAAATTTATGAGGCTTTGTTTATAATTTTCAATTCTTTTGTTGAAATCACCTGTTTGGGTTTTTATGCTTTCATGTATTGGAACAGATTCTACAACTGACCAAACCAGACCGCTATCTTCAATGAGTTTTTTTCTTTTTTGAATTTCGTTAACTGACCATATTTCACCATTAGGAATATGATGTAATGCAGTAACAATACCTTGAACCCCAGCTTGTTTTATGTCTGAGAGGGTTACAGGGTCTGTTGGTCCGTACCATCTCCAAGTTTGTAGCATTTTCATAATTTATAAATTTTACACACCGCTAAAAGCACTAAATCCACCATCTACAGGAATAACAACTCCAGTAATAAACTTAGAGGCGTCACTGCATAAAAAGTGGATAACTCCATTTAATTCATCCGCATTTCCAAACCTTCCCATAGGCGTATTTTTAATAATAGCCTCACCTCTTGATGTGTAAGAACCATCATCATTTAATAATAATTTTCTATTTTGATTCCCTATAAAAAAACCTGGTGCAATTGCATTTACACGTATTTTATCTCCAAATTTAGTAGCCATTTCAACAGACATCCATCTTGTAAAGTTTTCCATCGCTGCTTTTGATGCTGAATAACCCGCTACTCTTGTAATTGCTCTTTGCACAGCCATAGAAGAGTAATTTATGATGACACCTTCTTTTTGATTTGACATTACTTTACCAAATACAATTGAAGGGATTACTGTTCCGTTAAGGTTTAATTTAGTTACTGTGTCAAAATCTTCCATAGCAAGATTAAAAATTGTTTGATCTTCTCCAATAGTTGCACCGGGTAAATTACCTCCTGCAATATTTAATAAAATATCAACTCTACCATAAAGGTCAATTATTTTTTCTTTTGCTTGCAGTAAAGATTCTTCAGATAAAATATCTGTTTTTATTGCTATTGCTTGGCAACCTGCAGATCTCAATTCTTCGAGTTGAGGAATTAATATCTGTTCGTTTCTAGTTAGTAAAACTATTTTTACACCCGACAATGCAAGGCTTTTTGCAACACAACTACCAAGTGATCCTCCACCTCCAGTAATTACGGCTACTTTATCTTTAATTTCAAATGTGGTATTCATTGTTTATATTTTGTTTTATTCAGATGTAGATGTTATTATTTTTATATTTTGTTTTTTACTCTTTGGATTTACATTTAAGTTTTCAATCTTTCCATTTTTAAATGAAGCCTCTATAGTTGTATTATCTGGAGAAAATAGTTTAAAGTCTACGTCCCAGTCTTTTGGCCAAGCAGGAAATAATAAAATTTGATCTTCATCATACTGAAGCAACATACGTTGTAAAGCAATTAAAGCAACCGAACCGTGATCTTGATCTGGAGTCCAATCGAAATTAGGTCCCCACATTGTTGGAAAACGGTATGCATTATTTTTAGTATTAAAATTAGTTGATGTGAGTTTTGAAGCTTCTTCAGTTAGGCCTAAAATTGCTGCTTTAATGGCGTTTTGCTGCCAGCCACCAGTTCCTTTTACCGCTCTTTTTTCAAAAGTACGACGTGCTAATTCTAAATCTGGTTTGCCCATTCCATAAACACGGTAAGGGAAAATTGCATATAGCTCAGGGTTTTCAACATTTTGCTTTCCGCTGTATTCGTGAGCAGGTGCTAGTACTTTTTTTCCATCTACTTCTCCTAATGGAATTTCTGGTAATTCAGAAATTAACCTTTGCCATTGTTTTTTTTGAAGTGAGCTTGTTGAAGAAGTAGGAAGTTTTAATAATTCTGAGCAAACTTTATGAATTCCTACTATTTCAGGCAAAGGATTAATAGCTTTATTGTAGGTTTCAAGAGCCATAGCAGGGTCAAACAGTATTTTTCCATTTTCATCACGCTCCCAATGTTTGTCAAAGAAATGAATAATTTCAGTGACCACAGGTAGTAAGGTTTCATTTAAAAAATCTTCATCTTTTGTAAACGAATAATAATCGAGCATCATTAGTGAAACCTCAAGTCCTCCTTGCCAATAATAGCGGATGAATAGATTTTCGGTCATACCAAGCGGTAACTTCGATCTATCTCGCCCATAATTAGCATCTACATAATTACCCCAGAAAAACATCGTTTCAGGGAAAAAAGCACCTTCATGATTGTAATACGTTTTGGTAGCAAATTTTCGTATTGGCAATGCATCTTTATACATTTTAAATAAAGGTTTCATTAATTCGAAATCTCCAGATTCTAGCATTGACCAATATGGTAAACGTGTGTTTTGCCACCAATAAGCGCCACCCCAACGTCTATAATCGGCATTTAAACCTTGAAATTCTCCAACCAAATCTTCTGTGTCGACTGTAAAAATGGATCCATTAAATTTTATGGGAGAATTTCCACGACCAGAACAAGCATTCATATAGCGTTGTAGGTTGTAACCACGAGAAATGTTGAATACTCTTTCCTTTTCAGATTCATTTTGAGTTGATACATGTATATAACTTTGTTTCCAGAATGATTGCCACCAATTTTTATGATTTTTCAAGCGATCTTTTCGCGATTTTAATTCAATTGAATTAGCGTTTTGGTTAATTTGAGTTAACCATTTTTCTTCCGTTGATGAATTTAGGGTTAATATATGTACAGATGCTGATATATTATTTACAGGATTAGTTGTTTTTAATGTGGTTGGGGATGTTTTAACGAGTTGATTAGAACGAACTAAACCTCCAAATGTATTGTGAAGTATTGGGTCTATCGCATTTTTTGTGTACTCTTCTAGTCCTTGTAACTTAAGGTTTTCTTTCCAAATAGATCGGTTATTTCGATGTAGCCAAACTAAATTATTATCTATTGAATTGAGTATTGAGTCTTTTTCTACAATAACTTTGGAAGCACCTTTTCCGTGGATTCCGTAAGCAGAATGAAGTTCTGTGGTGTTTGTAATTACTCTTTTGTTAACTCGCCAAGGTTCTGTAGTTATTTTTGCGCTAATTGGTTTTAAACTTTTAATATCTAACTCAATAACAGGATGATTGGCGTCTACCCAAACATTAATAGAAGTTTTATCTTCTTTTGCTCCACCTTCAATGAATATTAATCCATCTTTTACTACTAACTTTTGAAGAAATGTATTGCCTACTTTAAAAGGGTTTGGAGAAAGCGTTAATCGTATTTTATTTAATTTTAATAAACGACCATTTTCACTCCAAGCGTCCGTTTTTGACACATAAAATAAAAGGTCTCCATTTTTTTCTACCCATAAACTAATACCTATATCTCCATTTCCTGCAGGCATAGCCCCTAAAGAGTTTTCAGAAGGAGTTTCCCAAACAACATCAGTATTACTAATATTAGAATGTACATTGCTTTGTTGACATTGTGCTAATCCTAGGATTAAGGCAATACCAATCAATAAATAATGGCATATAGTATTTTTCATATTCTTAATTTTAATTTTTTATTGATGGCACTACTTATCTTTATAAATTATTTTATCAATATTTTTTCTATATTGATCAATATACAATCCCATTTTATCAAAAGGAACAGGTTGGAATCCAGGTATCTTTGTAAATACCTCTGAATCTGGACGCAGGTTGTAATTCTCATTTTGGTAGTCTACAAATCCAGGGTCATCATCTGTTCTGTAATTATTAACATATTTACATTGTGAATGCTCTCCACCGACTAAATGCAATGGATTTTTAGGACCACCAATAATAAGGTTTTTACTAAGTACATTTCGTTTTGCTCGCATACCTTCCCATTCTTTCTCATCAACAATAAGGTCTAAATAATTCATTAATTCTGGGTATCTTTCAGAATAAGGGATTTGATAAATATTCACGTTTTCTGTTAAACGTTTTCTTAAAAGGCCATGTTTTCCAAATGCTTTAGGCACTCCAGCTTTACCCCAAGTATAATAATGAGCAGAAAATTCAGCGGTATAAGAAATGGGTTCAATAATAATATTATTTTTCATCTTTAAATCCCATCCACTGTTAGAAAATAACATGCCATGTCTGGTATCCATCTTATAAAATACATTACCAAATATTTCTACACCAGTAGTAGAATCATCACAATAAATTCCCATATTCATTCGATTGGGGTTACCACAATGATGTAAATAATTATATCGGATAATATTTCCTCTGTCACTTGGGTCTCGACCAATATACCAAGGCGAAGTATCATCAGAGTTTAAGGTTACATGATGAATATTGTTGTATTCAAAAAGATGCTCATTTCCATGAACATATATGGCTTGCCATTCCGAATCAAATATTTCGCAATGAGAGATTCTATTACCGCAACCATCAATATTAATACCCGACCAAAGGAATTTGTTACGTCTGTTATAATTATGCACTTTGCAATTTTCGGCATAATTATTACCAGGTATCAATTTACTTTTACTACCTCCACTTATATAAATTCCGCCACTTCCAGTATTGTAAATATCACAACTTAAAATACCGTTATTTGATCCCGCTTTACGATCCCAATGCGTGTATTTATAGATATGCCCTTGTAAATTGCCTATTCTTCTTGATATGGGTATGCCTTCATAATCATCATGGGTAATAAAAGGAAATGTTTGTTTTGCGCCTTGACCCATAAAAATCCCGCTTGTACCTACATTCCTTACGGTGCAACCCGCAATTAGATTATTAGAGCCTCTTTCCATATAAACTCCAATACCTCTTCCAACCTCAATGGTTAAGTCACGAATGGTTACATAACTTGCTCCTTCTAAACTAATAATTGGATCTTCTAATATGGAAACCATAATGGAACTATCGTCAATATTATTTGGAGGCCAAAAATAGAGTATCCCAGATTTTTTATGAACATACCATTCTCCAGGGCTATCAAGTTCATCAAGAATATTATAAGCAACATAATGTTGATAATTACGTCCACTTCCTACGCCATACAGTGATGGGGTAGTTAGCTTAATTTGCTTCTTTTTTGTATTAATTGATTCCACCAGAATGTTATCATCTGCATAACCCCACATAAAGGATCCTTGAAACCAAACATCCTTTTGTCCTGCCCATTTATCGTGTCTCGAATCGGTATATTCAAAAATTGCACCTCGATTGCTATAATCACGCTTTCGTGGTACTGATCCTGGGTTAATTACTTTACCAATATTAATATAGCCTTCATTTGGATATCGGGCTAGGGTCATAGCATCATTATTGAAGAAAACTTCGATTGGAGCAGGAGTAACAGATAGGGCATGGCCATACTGTTTTATCTTACCAAAATCATAAATTCCTAGTTTTTTCAAATTTACTTGCAGCACATTTTTAGCTGCATTTTTAGATAACCGTTTGAGGATTGCTTTATTTGTAACTTTTTTAAATTTGTTAGAAGGAATACGTTTCCCTCCTGTAACACTTACTTTTTCGTCTGGTAATGTTCTCCAAACAATAGGAGCATCTGGTTCGCCTGAATCATTTTCATTTAAAATGAATGGTTTAGTTTGGTCATATTGCCCTTTACCAATCCATACAGTAATTCCACCTTTAGGTAAATGATTAATAGATTTGTAATGTCTTATTAGATCTCGAGCTGCTTCAAGTGATGCAACAGGTTTCTCTTTTGTACCTGAATTATTGTTGTTTCCATCGGTAGCTATATAAATATCCTGTGCATAACTAGATATTGTCAAACAAATTGAGTATAGAATTGTTATAATTATATTTAATTTCATCTGTTTAATCTTGTTATTAGCTAGAATTGTTTTAAAAGAATGCTCTAAACCTTTAACAACTAAATTTCAGCGCTCACGGTATCAAAATCAATAGATTTGCATACACTTTGTTTGTATTGTTTCGTGTTTACAATAGCTTTAATATGATTACTAAAATCTACTTCTAGCAGTTTTTTTCTTCTTTTGCTCCTTTATAAAAATATTTTACTTTTTTAAACCTATTTTCTTAAGTGGTAATTTTTTTAGTTCAGGAATTTTATGAACTATTAGATCTATAAATTCATTTTTAGAGTTTATATTTGGTAAGTTTTTATTAGTTACAGAATTAGAATCTGTAAAACCTAACCATTCTATTTTGCCAACATTTACCTTTTTTAAATTAATAAAAACATTTTCAGTAACTACGTTTCCTGTTGGAATTTCTGCCTTTTCAAAATAGGTTTTTAGTGTTGGATATTGATCTACATAGGGTGAATCCTTAAAGTTAACTGCTTCCATACGTTCTCGGAAAAGCCCGCCATCTTCTAAAACCCACTTTGCCCATGTTTGCAACCTGTTACCTATTTGCACACCCACTTTACCTTCTAAAAAGACATTATTTTTATAGATATTATCTGAGCCTCCACCAATTAATACATTAAGTTTTCCTGCTTTATAAAAAACATTATCTGTAACTGTTAATCCACAGGCAGCATCATCATGATATACAGCACTAGTGTTATATTCGTCAGGAATATTTGCAATATAATTGTACCTAATTAAGGTTCCTCTTTCAGAAGGGTCTCTACCGTAATAAATAGCGCCCATATCTTCTACTTCTAAACAAACATCATGAATATAATTGTATTCTATGGTATGGTTATTTCCATGCATTAAAATAGCAACGCTTGGTAAATCGTACATTTCACAATGTAAAACTTTATTACCAACACCAGTAAGATGTACTGCTGGCCTATATGATTTTTCTATTCTATTGACATCAAAAAACAAGCAATTTTCCACAAGATTATTCCCTGCTTCTAGCGTTAAACGGTTTCCACCACCTAATGAAACTCCACCAGCTCCAAGCTGAGAAAAAGTACAATTGACGATCTTATTATTAAAACCACCTTCTCTATTAAAAGTAGTATTGCTATATAAATGTTGTAATAAACTACCTACTTTTCCACCCTTTGCAACACCTGTACCTTTATGTCTATATTCTAAAAATGGTTCAATACCTTTACCTACAGTAATCCCCAAACTACCAAGATTTTTAAAATTACATGCATCAATGGTTACTCCTTTGGTATTTACCATAGAGATTCCAATTCCACGAGAATTTTCAAAAGAAATTCCTTTTATATTAATGTTTTCAGCACCATCAATTTGAAAAAATGGGTATTCAAGGATAGAAAAATCTAAACTCGAAATTTTCTTTGCATCAGACATAAAGTATAGCATTCCCTTTTCCTTATCAACATAATATTCTCCAGGGGCATCTAATTCATAAAGTATATTTACGCCATACCATTTCTGCCAAGGTTTACCATTGCCATAACCGTATAAAGTAGATGTGGCAGTGCTCATTGTTTGTTTTACGGGGTTGACGTTTGAAATTTTAACCATATCATCAGCATATCCCCACATAAAATAACCAGACATCCAAGCATTTTTTTCTTTGCCCCAATTATTTATTCGTAAAGAATCGTACTGAATTACCCCTCCTAAATTAGAAAAATCACCTTTACGAGGTATAGAGCCTTTTTCTAACACTTTACCCATTGGTACCATATTTTTATTGGGCCAGCGTGCTAAATGCATGGCTTTTTTATTGACGAACAATTCACCCCATGCAGGACCATAAGGGCGAGAAAAACCTACGTTCCGTAATTTTCCAAAATTGGAAATACCTAATTTTTTAAGATCAATTTCATATATGGGAAGCTGGTGATTATTAGAAGTAACTTTTATCTTGCTTTTCTTTAAAGATTTTACAGGAATGCTTTGACCACCTGAAAAAACAACCGTTTCATCCTTATAGGCTTCAATACTAATATAGGAATATGTGCTGTCTAAAAATATAGAATTTTTAATATTGTAAACACCTTCTCTAATAAAGATATTTATCTTTTTAGTTGTATTTTCTCCTTTAATATGTATAGATTTCTCAAGTGCCTTTTCTAAACTATTATACGGAGATTGATATGTTCCTTTTCCTGATTTTTTACCTGAAGCAGAGACATAAATTTCTTGTGCTAAAGCTATATTTCCTAACAAAACAAAGATTGTAAAACTTAAAAACTTAATCATAAAAAACTATTTTTAATTACTTAAAATTCTTACATATTCATAGTTATGGTCTTTTTTTCTAACCTACTTTTTTCAGCATTGAAGCCCATTAAATGACTTTCTATGGATGTATCTATAGTTGAACTAAGTACATTTGGGTCTTTTGTTTTTACTGCTTTAACCCAATCAGTTACTAAAGACCAATCACCACCACCATGACCGCTGTTTTCATAATGTTCAACATCTTCTACAGCAACATCCCATTTGGTTTGTTTTCCTGTTAAGAAATCTGTATGCGTAAATTCGTCCATATCACCAACTACATCACCTAAAGACCCCATAACGCGCGTTCTTCTTCCATGATAAGAGGTAAATGCCTCCATTGAGAAATTTACGGTTACTCCATCTTCAAACTCCATAGAAGTTACATAGTGATCTGGTTGATCATTTCCCATTTTGTATACACAACGTCCATAATTAGTTTTTGCCAATTGCTCCAAGATAAAATCACCTTGTTTTGATTTATCTTCTGGAAGACTGAATACATAGTTTCTTTGTCTATCTCTATGATAAATTTTTAGGGCAGAGTAGGGGCATGTAGATTCTACAGCGCAACCATCTGCACATCTTGCAGTACTTCCTTCAGGTGCATTTTCTGATTTAAACCATTTTAGTCCACCAAAAGCAGAAATTGTTTCGCATTTTTTTCCAATTAACCATCTTAAGATATCAAGATCATGGCAAGATTTCGCCAAAATAATTGGTGTTGTTTTTTTTGAGTTGTGCCAATTACCTCTCACATAAGAGTGCGCCATGTGAATATGTTCAATCGGTTCTAAATGTTGTATGCTAATGATTTCTCCTAGAGCACCAGAATCCATTAATTGTTTAAGATTGATAAAGTAGGGCGCGTAACGCAACACATGACAAACGGCTACAATGTTACCATTTTTCTTTTGTAATTCTAAAATATCTCTACATTCTTGTTCTGTAGGAGCAATAGGTTTTTCGAGCAAAATATCATATCCCATAGCTAGGGCTTTCATACAAGGACCATAGTGTAAATCATCTGGAGTTGTTATGATTATTGCATCTGCAAATTTTGGTCGTTCAAAAACACGTTCCCAAGTATCAAACCTGTTCTCTTTCGAAATATTATGCTTCTTTGCATACCTTTCGTTTCTTATTTCAATTGGCTCTGCAACACCAACAATATCTAATTCATTTGAAAATTTAAGTCCATAATTACCATATACGTTACCACGTGAACCTGCTCCTAGGGTTATTGCAGTAATCGGTTCTAAGATGTCATTATTTCCAAAAGGTCTTACAGGTGCGGGTTTACCAATTTCGGCAATATTAGATAGACCGTATAATGGCCCTGCTAAAATTGGTGCT
Organism: Polaribacter atrinae; assembly: GCF_038023995.1. Lineage (NCBI taxonomy): Bacteria > Pseudomonadati > Bacteroidota > Flavobacteriia > Flavobacteriales > Flavobacteriaceae > Polaribacter > Polaribacter atrinae. The sequence goes on along the minus strand of NZ_CP150660.1, from coordinate 2,451,083 downwards.
CCTATTCCTGCCAAGATATTTTTTATTGCTTGTTTTCGGTTTATTTTTTTCGCCATGATATTTCGTTTATTAGTTTTCTATTTAAAGCTTAATTATCATTTACTATGCTTATTTTGTCAATAAATTAATTACAAAATTACGAGCAGTTGGATTTGTTTTTATTCTATTTAAGAGATCTATTTGTGAAATAATGATCTGTCCTTTACCTACATTAATACTTCCAGCAGCCATTGCAGTTCCTTGGTCTTCCAACCAATTGGTATTCCCAGAACCAAGTATAGGTTTTAAATTGTTAGATAGTACAATTTTATCTAAAAAAGGTGTTATATATTCTGCATCTTCATCATACCACATTTTAAAATCAAATGGTTGCACGTTTTTAGTCATTATGTGACCTGTTTTTGGTGAAACAAAATTATAACTCCCCATAGTAGTATTTTGTACCGTTACTTTGGTAGAGGCAATTTGATGATTGCCTACAGGAATGTTGTATAAAATAACTTTCTTACCCAATTCTACTAGCTTATCTAAGGCTACCTTATGTTTTTGATATTGTTTAAAATCGTTTATCCAAATAACATCTGCTTTTTGCCATTGAGATGTATCTGTTAATATTAAATTTTTCTTTAAGTAATTCGTTACCCCATTACCATCTCCTAAAAATGCAACTTTTTTAATTTCTTTTTCTAGTTTGTTTTTTGGAAATACATCTATAACCATTTCTGATTGGTCTACGCTTTGCCCTTTTTCATTAAAAACGGCTGTTCTAAGGATGTAAGACGTACGTTTTTTTACCTTAGGAGCATCAAAAGAAATATACCCTTGAAAAGCAGAGCTATTAGATGGAACATTGGCTTTTATACTACCACTTAGGTAAATTTTACCTTTTTGTTCAAATTGATATTTTAGTGTATAATTTTTAGGGTTCTTATTAAGATCATTACTTATCCAAGATTCTACTTTTATGCTTTCTTCAGAAAAGAAATGTTTACGATCGCTTCGTGAAGTAACAATAATTGGTTTCAAAGCATCTCGGTAAGAGAAAAATGCTTTCTTTGGATTACGGTCTACATCCATTATAGTTTTCATCCATCCAGCTGGCCACGCATCAATAAAAAGATGTACAGCAAAGGTAATCATATTGTTATCTCTTCTAAACGCTTCTGTAACTGTTTTTAAGGCCCAAGCTTGATGGTCTTGACTTGCATCTACCCAATCTTTTAATGAATGTTGAGTATTGTACCACATATAATGAAACTTATGTGTTTGAGCTGCAAAAATACGATTGGCAGTCCAATTTTTATCGTCTTCTTTATCTTTTGGTAACCATTCTTTTGGATAATACTTATACATGGTTTCTACAGGATCTAAAGCCTCTGCACCAAACTCCCCACAGCCATAATACCAATCTGGTTTTACCCATTGCCAATAGCCTTTGTGCATTTTTCCGATACTCAATCCATGCCCATTATACCATGTATTATAACAATGGTTGTCTGGCAAACCGGGAGTAGGAGGGTCATAATCACCATCTCCAATTTTTATTACCCTATCTGGGTTTTCTTTATGTACAGCTTCATCCATAGCTCTGAACAAAGAGAAATATTGTTCTGCTTCTGCCATATTTCGATGTGGGTGACCTTCTCCGTTAGGAAAACGTTCGTTGATATAAGTTACAAGAATAGTGCTGGGGTGGTTACGAACCAATCGTTCCATTTCTGAGGCTTGTCTTACGCTTTCTTCCCATTTATTATACCTAATACCTCCAAAAGTTGGGAAGTCTGTTTGTAACATTAATCCCAGTTGATCAGCATAATCATATATTTCTGGCTGCACAAGTCTTTGGGTTGTACGTAAAAAGTTCATATTACTAGCTTTCGCTAATAAAATATCTTCTATTAACTGATTCCAGTCTTTTTTATATACATCTTGCTGCAAGAAACCCATTGTATTAGCTCCTCGTAATCTAATTTTTTTATTATTGAAATACAATTGTCCTTTTGGTATCGAAACTGTATCCATAGTAAAAGATCGCATTCCAAAAGTTTGCTTTTTTGTATCTGTTATTTGTTTGTTTTTATCAAGAACCTTAACTTGTAATTGGTATAGCCAAGGTGTTTCATTACTCCAAGACTTAAAGTTTGGTATTTTAATTTTATATTTAAAGAAATTTACACCATATCCTAATTCTACTTTACTTTTTTTCCAATCTGTTGGTTTTTGTAAATCTCCTATTCCAGGGACATGCATTACAGTAGGAACAATAAGTGTGTCTATTATTTTAGGAGATTTAAAATTTTGTCCAAATAAAGAAATATTAAAGCTTACTGGTTTAGAGTCTTCATTATAATTATTTATTTCTAATCTTATTTCTGCTTCTCCAGTATTATAATTAGGTCTTACAAAAACATCGTTAACATGAACTGGGTCGCGTGATTCTATGTAGCAATCTTGGTAAATTCCCATACCAGCTGCACATTGATGTCCACCATCATAAAAATTATCATAACCTAGACCCGTTACTCCGTAAATTTTATCTCCAAATTTTTGTCCTTTACCAGGTGCAACAAATCCTGTTGTAGTATAATCGTTTTCAACTTTTACTAAAAGTTGATTTTCGCCTTCTTTGGCATATTTAGAAATATTAAATTCAAAAGGTGCAAAAAAACCTTCATGAGAGCCTACGAAAGCACCATTTAAAAAAACTTGTCCTTTATAATCTACTCCTTTAAAATGTATAAAGAGCGCTTTGTCTTTAAGCATTTTCTCAGTAATTACTACTTTTTTATAATAGTAGGTTACTGCACGCCCAACAGGTGCCCCGAAATGAGGTACACTTACTGTTTCCCAATTACCACCACCTTTTAAAGTTTCAATAAATTTCTTTTGGTCATTTTCTGTTTCAATTCTCCATTGAAACTCTTTTAAATAAATTCGCTCTCTATAACTTTTAAGCTCTGGTGCCATTTGAGCCATAAAAGGAAGAAACTTATTTTTAAGATGCACTAATTCTTTATCAAGTTCAGCTTTTGTACTTATTTCTTTAACTTCTTTAAAAGCATTTTTTTTACCGTTAGAAATAGGTAAATAAATTTCTGAGAGTATTGGAGGCTTTTTTTCTTCCAATAGACTCATACGCTTGTTCTGAACTTTATTACCTATTTTAGCAAAAAAATCTGATTCTTTTTCTTGTGAATGTATTTTTAAAGTTAGTAAAGAGCTACATAAAAATAACACAACACAAATGGACACTAAACTTCTTTTTTTTATCATTTTTTATAGAAATTAAATTAAAAAAAAGGTGTCATATGCATTACGGCTATAATGACACCTTTAAAATTAACTCAAATATTAAATTAACTCAAACTCAAAATTTTATTAGTAATCTGGGTTTTGCTTTATAACAGCTCCCACATTACCATCTATTACTCTTTGGGGTATTGGAAATAAGTTGTTTTTTAATTGTATAGAATTTTTTGCTGGTGCATAACCAAACCTTGATACTCGATCATATAGTTTTCCAAGTCTACATAATGTTAACATACGCCATTCTTCTCCAAGTAATTCCCTCATGCGTTCATCAAGTATATAGTCAATATCTACATCTGTACCTGTAATTAGAGGGGATTGTGCTCTTGTATGAATAATATTAATGTCTGCAGCAGCAAGGTCTTTTTGGCCTTTTCCTAAATAGGCTTCAGCTCTTAATAAATATGTTTCTGATAACCTTATTACATAAAAATCTCTAATGTATCCATTATCAGGTATACCACCAATATGCTTATCTGTACCAAATTTTGACCAATTTGGATATACATTTTGTAGACTATCTGCTGCTGTGGTTAAAAAAGATTTAGGAATTAGATCTCCTTTAAAATATGGAGCAACATCTTTAGCAAAATAAAATTTTCGTTTAATAACTGCTTCTGTATTTCTTAAATCATTACCTGTGTTATTCCAAATTGTGTAATTAGCGTGAGTTGTTGGTCTTACAAACGAAGCACCTCTACCTGTAGAATCTGATGCAACACCAGTATATCCAGCTTTTTTAAAAAGCCAAATTCTATTCCACCAAGTACGTTCCACAATTGGTCTTCCAGATTTAACAGTTCCACCATTTAAGTTATCTTCAAATTGAGCTACCCATATTGCTTCTTTATTCCCTGTTTCATAATTTTGATTTCCCATACGAAATAAATCCCAGTATATATTTTTACCTTTATCAGTTTCATTTTTACGCGTACCAAAACGACCTGTCATTAATTTGTAATCACCATCTGTACCGTCAATTACTCGGGTAGCTGCTGCTATTGCTCCATCCCAATCTTTTAAAGAAATATTAACTTCAGACAATAAATGATCCGCTGCAGCTTTGGTAACTTTACCTGGGTATTTAGCAGTTGTATTTAAATTTGTACGGGCGAATTCTAAATCTTTTTTTGCAAACTCCCAACACTCTTCTCTTGTATTTCTTACAAAATCTACTTTTGCCGAAGTAACTGGACTATCTACAATAGGCATTCCTCCAAAAATATTAGCAAGATTTCTATATGCAAATCCTCGAAAAAACTTTCCTTCGGCGATAGTAGCATCTCTTTCTGCATCACTGTTCCATGCAACTCCCTCTTTTTGGGCAGCATCTATTACTGTATTAGAATTTCTAATCATTTGATATTGCCAGCTCACCCATCTATCTGTATAAGTATCAAAAGGGTTTACTAAACTCCAATCATTATAAACTCTATCATCTCCTAAAGGCCAAAAACAAACATCGGTTCCTAATCCTAAAGCCCAAACATCACTATCTACATCTCCAGAATTATAAATTTCTTGTATTAGCCTATAATTACTTGCTAAAAGTGTTTCGAACTGAGCTTTATTTAAAAAGGCATTTTCTGTAGTAAAGGCATCTTTACGTTCTTCTTTCAGAAAATCTTGTTCTGAACAAGATACTAGTGTAAGCAAACTACTTAATAGTATTATAGTTATATTTATATGTTTTTTCATAATGTATTTATTATTTATTAGAAACTAAGATTTAAACCTAATGTGAACGTACGAATTACAGGACTTGAGCTTGCTATCTGACCAGCATTTTCAGGATCTAAACCAACCCAATCTGTTTTGGTAAATAAATTCTTTCCAGTAACGTATACCTTAAATTCATTAACTCTGAGCAATTTTTTAACACTATCATCAAAGTTATATGCCATTGAAACGTTTTGCAAACGTAAAAATCCACGACTTTGGTAGAAACCATACCCATAAGGATTATTGTAATTAGGTCTAGGCACTGTGTTACTTTGATTATCTGGCATCCAATATTCTCTTCCTGAAACCCAGTTTGCAACATGATTGTTACCTTGAGATGATCCTAGAAAAGCTCTTTTATTACTACCTAGATAACGGTTATCTTTTCCACCACCAGCAACTATATTAATATCAAAATAAAATTCAAAATTCTTATAATTAAAAGTATTGCTTATGTTAGCTCTAAAATTAGGTGCAGCATCTCCTATTATTGAGCGATCATCTGCATTAATCTTTCCATCAGGTAAACCAGTTAAATCTCCATTAGCATCTTTACCATTAATATCAACAATTTTTAAATCACCTGGTTTCGCACCATAAGTAGCTATATAGTCTGTATCTTCTGTTTGTACAATACCATTAACAGTAAAATCGTAAATAGCACTTAAAGATTCTCCTATAAACCATCTATTTCCGATATCATCATCAGGAATACCATCTTTGTCTACATCTGCTCCTACAAGACTAATAAGCTTATTACGGTTGTACCAAAATGTCATTCCAGAACTCCATTTAAAATCTTCAGAAGAAATGTTAACTGTTTTTAAAGAAATTTCAAGACCTTTATTCTCTAATTCTCCAATATTAGTACGTACTTCACCAAAACCTGTAAAAGGAGGTAATCTACGATTGAGTAATTGATCTGTTGTTTTACTATTATAGTACTCAATATCACCAGAAATTCTATTATTAAATAAAGAAAAATTTAAACCTAAATTTAAAGATGTTGTAGTTTCCCAAGACAATGCTTTATTTCCAAGGCTTGATTGGTATATAGTATTAAATGTTTGGTCTCCAAAAATAGTAACACCATTATTAACCCCAGCTTGGGTTTCATAAGGGGAGATTCCTAAATTTCCGTTTTCTCCATATGACACTCTAAACTTAAGATAGTTGATTTGTGAAATGTTATTTTTAATAAAATCTTCTTCACTGGCTGTCCAAGCGACAGAAACTCCTGGAAATTCACCAAACTTGTTACCTTCACCAAAAGCAGAGTACCCATCTCTACGGTACGTTCCTGTTATGTGATACTTGTTTTTATAATTATAATAAAGACGCGCAAATTGCCCAACATTACGTTTCTCGGTGATAGATGTACTACCTCCTTTTCTTTCTGGGTTACCCAGATTAAGCCCATAAAAACCTAAATCACTTGAGCCCGCTTTTTCAAAGTCGGTACCACTAAAAGCTACAGATTCTCTTATAAATTCATCTTTAGTATAACCTAATAGCGCTGTAATTTTATGATCGCCAAAGTTCTTGTCATAAGTTAATACATTGTCAAACACCCAACTATTATAAGTTACATTACTCTTGCTTCCATAAGTTTTATTAAGAAATTGTTGAGGGTTGTTAAGTTGATCTTCAACATCTGGATTAACAAAACTTCTTTCATGTGCAAAAAAACCATTATCAAAAACACGTCTACTTTGTGTGTATGTACTTTTAAAACTTAATCCTTCTATACCAGGAACTTTGATTTTTACAAACCCAGAACCTCTTAATCCCCAACGTTTATCTAAATCATCATTGTAAAAGTTATTGTAAGGATTAACTAACAAACTAGGTGTTGGAAACTTATCTAGCACAATATCTTCTCTTCCTTTAATCCATTTATTACTATATGGCGTATACATTGTAGCCTGATTAATATCTGGAGAAAAACCAGTATAATCTTGTGAATCATAACGTGTACTCAATCCAAAAGAAAGCCAATCTGTAATTTTGTTTTCAATTTTAGAAGACAAATTAAACGATGTAAACTCATCACCATCTAATACTCCTTTTTGATCAAGATAAGTTCCAGACACATAATAGTTGGTGCTTTTTGTTCTCCCAGAAATACTTAATTGGTAATTTTGAATTGGTGCGAATTGGCTAATTTCATCTAACCAATCCATTTGATGACCTGCCTGATAGGCATCGTATTCCTTGGTTGAAAGAATATTTTCTATACTTAAATCAGTTACATTTGTAAGACTTAAATTGTCTGCTCTCCATTTTATAAATTCTTCACCACTTTTCATCTTTGGGATACGTGACCAACTTTGTATACCTGTGTAATGATTTAGGTTTATCGTTGGTTTTTCAGTTTTCCCTCTTTTTGTGGTTATAATTATTACTCCATTAGCAGATCTTGATCCATAAATAGCTGCAGAACTTGCATCTTTTAATACATCAATTGAAGCTATGTCTCCGTTAGCGATTTGATTTAAAGAACCATCAAAAATAACTCCATCTAAAACAATTAAAGGAGCATTGCTAGCAGAGATTGAATTTTGTCCTCTTACCAATAAGCCAGGTGAACCACCAGCACTAGATATAGCACCAATATTTACACCAGGAGCAGTACCTTGTAAAAATTGCAATGCATTGGTTGTTGGCATTAATGCTGCTGGCGAGCCTTCAACTTTAATACTTACAACAGAACCTGTTACATCTTTTCTTTTAGATGTACCATAACCAATTATAACTATTTCATCTAAATTAGATACATCCTCTTTAAGAGTAACGTTTATCTGGTTACTACCGGCAACAGTCTGCTCAAAAGTTTTCATTCCAAGATAAGAAAAAACCAAAATGGTATTTTCTGAACTTACAGATATTGAGTAATTACCATCAAAATCTGTCATAACACCTTTTTTAGTGTTTTTTTCCATTATGCTAACTCCTCCAATCGAAACAGCATTATCATCAGTGACTTTTCCAGTCACTACTTTTGATTGTGCATTCGCAAGAGCAAATGAGAACAAACAAATAAAAAATAAAATTTTTTTCATAAAATAGAGTATTTAGGTTAATTAACTTTTCGTTAACAAATCTAGATTATAATAAATACTATTTACTAGAACAGATTCAAAAAGTCTATTATATTTTCGAATCACTAACATAAAATCGGTTTTTTATAACATGTTTTCATGATTATAGTTTCTTTTTTATTTAAAATGGTATCTTTACTAAGATGATAATTCAGATTTAATGCCCTTATATAGAAATTCTTTAATCTTACTATTAATCAGCCTTTTTTTTAATTACTATAGTTATGCTCAATTTATAAATTATAGTAGTAAGGACGGGTTATCTGTACATAGCGTAGATCATATAACCGAAGATGACGAGGGATATATTTACATAGCTACTGCAGAAGGATTTGATGTTTTTAATGGAAATACATTTAAAAATTACAATCAAAATAACACTATAGGTTTTAGCAATAATATACGAATTATATTACCTCTTAAAAAAGGGCTGATTTTAATAGGAAGTAGACACAAAGGACTTTATTTATTTAACAAGTATAAACAAGTTATAGTTCCATTATTATTAAGGACAAATGTTTCAATAAAGTCTTTAAATATATCTGCATTGTTTGTTGATAAAAATGATGTTGTATGGGTCGGCTGTGGAGACGGCACTCTATATAATTTCTCAAGTTCAGAAATTAAAGAAGATATTATTACTTCTACAAAAGTGAATACTACAAAAATTGCTAAACTATCAGGTAGTATTGAAGCAATATTAGCTTTAGGTAACAGTATATTTGTTGGTGGCGATGACTCTTTTGTTACTCGAATACGCAAAACGGAAACAAATTATATAATTGATAATCCAATTGAACTTACCTCAGTAAAAACAATCTATTGTATAGCTACATACAATAATATGTTGTTTTTAGGTACAAATGTTGGGTTATTTAAAGTACCAGATTATAACCAATTAAATTACAACACGTTACAAACCTTAAAGGTTCCCTGGAAATTGAATGAACAAATTATTAGAACTTTATCTATCCATAATCAAACTTTATGGGCAGGAACGGAAGGTAATGGACTCTATAATTATGATATAAATAGCAAACTGCTAGAACAATTTAACTATTCTGAAAATAAAAGAAACAGTTTGCATTCTAACTATATATTGCATTCTTATATTGATAGCCGTAATAATCTTTGGTTAGGTACTTGGTTTGGAGGTATAGATTTGCTAAACCTTAATGAAACAAACTACACTTTTGTATATGACCAAACAGATGAGAAAAACCTGTTTTCTAATATTGTTTGGGCAATAGAAGAATTACCAAAAGATAGATTTATTTTAGGTACTCACGGTAATGGTTTGTGTCAATACAACATTAATGATAAAAGTTTTGTTTCCATAATAAATAATGATGAATTAAAATCGATATCTTCTCTTTGCTATGATCCAATTAGTAAATTATTATATATAGGTACTTGGGGACATGGTATAAAAATATTTGATACCACATTGAATAAGCTAATTAAAGAAGATCCTGCTTTTAATTTGTTACAGAACCAGCGGATTTATTCAATGACGCTAGGTTTTAATGGACAACTTTGGATAGGTAGTTGGAGAAAAGGTGTGTTCCGATATTATATAAATGAAAAACGCATAGAAAATATTCAATCTACCACAGATGTCTCATTAAATAATACTGGAGCACGCTCTATAATACTAGATGAGAATAAAAATGAAGCTTGGATTGGCTCACTTACACAAGGTATATACCATTTAAAATTAGATTCTAGTAGTAATATAAAAGAACTAAAACACTATCAAGAATTTACAGATACAAAACAAAAAATTAGTGTAAGGAACCTTTTTTTAGATAAAACAGGAGATTTATGGATATTATGTGAAAGAGGTATAGGTAAAATTAAGTTAGGAAAACAGCCTGAAACTTTGCCTTTATTAAATACAGGAATCAATTCTGTTTTAGCTAGAGATAACAAAAATAATATTTGGGTAGGATCTTATAATGGCCTTTTTTCATTCCAAAACAATACAGATGATGTTTCTTTATCTATAACTAACAACACAATTTATGACCTTCTAAATCTCACTAAGAGTAATTTACTTTTAGCGGCTTCTAACAATGGACTTATAAAAGTTGATTTAAACCGTCTTCCTGAAAGCACTAAAGTTCCAAAAATCACCTTATCGAACCTAAAAATTATGGATCAATATTTAACACCTGATCTACCAATAAAGAACAAAGTAGTATTAAGTAAGAAGCTTAATTATAATGACACAATTGTACTTCCTTATTTTTCACAAACATTTTCGATAGATCTTAATGCATTGTCTTTTAACAAAAACCGAAAAGTAAAGCTTCGCTATAAGTTAAATAAATTTGAATCGATATGGAATGAAACCAATAGCATCTCTACAACTGCTTCATATACAAATGTACCAGCAGGCATTTACGAGTTAAATATACAAGTTGCTAACCAAGAATATATTTGGAGTACAGATGTAAAAAAGTTAACGATTATAAAACTAAAGCCTTGGTGGGCTACCCATTTTGCATATTTCCTATATTTTTTAATATCTAGCATTATTATCTATTGGGTTTCAAATATATTATTAAATAAAGCACGAATTTCTAGAGAATTACGTGTTCAAAAATTTGAGAAAGAACAAGAGCATGAAATGCATCAACAAAAAATGTCTTTTTTTACCAATATTTCTCACGATATAAGAACACCATTAACGCTAATATTAAGTCCTCTTGAAGAAATATTATCTAGTGGGAAAGCAGATGAACAAATGCGAATAAAATTGCAACGAATGTTTAAAAATGCTCGAATGCTTTTGAATTTAATCAATCAAATTTTAGACTTTAGAAAAGTAGAAACCATTAATTTAGCACTTAATATTAAACAAATTAAGATTAAGGATTTTATACAAAGTGTTTATTATCAATTTAATGAACTCTCTCAAAATAAATCTATTGATTTAGAAGTATTTTGTTCTTATGAAAATTTGTTACTAGCTGCAGACCCTGTTAAACTAGAATCTATTCTTTTTAATTTACTAGCCAATGCTATTAAATTTACGCCAAAATATGGGCATATTATGATATTTGTATCTAATAATGATGACATCATTTCTATAGGTATTAAAGATACAGGCATAGGTATTCCAGAAAATGAAATTGAATCTATTTTTACTCGCTTTCAGCAATCTAAAAGAAATACACCTTTACAAGGAACAGGTATAGGGCTTGCTTTAGTAAAAAAGTATGTAGAAGCTCATAAAGGTACTATAGAGGTAAAAAGTCAAGTAAATAAAGGCACTGAATTTATTATTCATTTTCCAGTATTAGAAGAACTTAATCAGTACGATAGTCACTTAATTTATAATGATACTGAGGCTACCCATATAACCAATCCGCCAGAAGAAATAGTAGAAAACAGTTCTAAAATAGCATCTGTTTTGGTTATTGATGATAATAATGATATACGAGATTACCTAAAAGAAATTCTTGAAAAAAAGTATCGTGTATATACTGCAGAAAACGGTAAAGAAGGTTTATCTATTGTTCATAAAAAAATGCCAAACTTAGTAATAAGTGATATTATGATGGAAGGGGTGAGTGGATACGATGTTTGTAAACAAATAAAAACAAATATTAACACCTCACATATTCCCGTTATATTATTAACGGCAAAAAATACTATTGATGATAAAATTGAAGGATTTGAAAAAGGGAGTGATGCTTTTATAGAAAAACCTTTTAATAATAAATTATTACTAACCCGTGTTAAAGCATTAATTGAAGAAAGAGACATCTTAAAAAGAAAATTTTTATTAGCAGATACTGTATCTAAAGACACTATTCCTACCACTGTGGATAAACAATTTATTGAAAAAATCATTTCTAAAATCGAAGCACATATTTCAGAATCCGAATTTTCTGTTCAGAGCCTAACAGAGAGCGTACAAATGAGTCAAGATCAACTATACAGAAAAATTAAAGCACTTACAGGATTATCTATTAACCATTTTATTCGATTAATACGAATAAAAAAATCAGCTCGTTTACTTTCTGAAGGAAACCATACTGTTAGTGAGATTCTTTATATGGTTGGTTTTAATAACCCTTCTTATTTTACAAAATGTTTTAAAGCTGAATACGGTGTACTACCAAGTAATTATAGAGAATTACAAGAGGAGAAGCCTAAATAGTCGCTCCTTAAAATTAATTTAATTAATTGATTAACAATAGAATAAGTTTTTATTTTCGTTGAATTAATCGAAAAGAATTCCCCGAGGCTTGCCTCGGTTTGTAGCAAAGGAAAAGTTTGAAAAAGCGTATCTTCAATTTGTGAAAGATGACCATATATATAAGAGCCATAACAAAACCTTGTTGATGTATCACTTGGTATTTCCTTTGAAATACAGAAAGCGTGTTATAACAGAAGATGTTGGAAAAACCTTAATAACTATATGTGCAGAGATTTCTGAACGTTATGAGATTGAGTTTATAGAAATAGGGCATGAGTCAAACCATGTTCATTTTCTAATTCAAAGTGTTCCTAAATTGTCAATAAGTAAATTAGTTCGAATACTAAAGAGTTTAACAGCGCGAGAGATGTTCCGTCTGCATCCAGAAATAAAATTATTATTATGGGGAGGGAATTTTTGGACAAGTGGATTTTATGCAAATACGGTTGGCTTGTATGCAGGAAAGGAAGTGATTCAGCAATATGTTCAGAACCAAGGAAAAGATAAAGAAGAATACAAGAAAATTCATTCTGGACAGCTCAAATTATTTTAATACCTCGTGGGCTTGCCCCGAGGTAGTTTATTGTAAAAACGTACTTTACAACTCCTTATACTTCGCAAGAAAAAGGAACTGTTGAAAATAGAATTGGTGTTATTAGAAGGTTTTTTCCAAAGAAAACAGATTTAAGAAAAGTATCTAAACAAAGAATTAAAGAAGTAGAATTATCAATAAACAACAGACCTATCAGAAAATTTAATTATTTTAGCCCAATAGAAACCTTAAATAATAAGTTTGTTGCACTTATGAGTTGAACACAGCATATTAAAAGATATATAAAATAAAAGTTACGTATAAAACTACTGTTTTTCCTATACAATCTTCAATAGATTTGAATCATAAAAAAGGTATGACAATATTTTTAAACAAAAAAAATCTTAATAAAATATTGTGTTTAAATATTTTATTAAGAATTAGATACTTAAAAAAGCTATTTTACTATAACTTTACTGCTGTTCCAGAGGCTGTAACCATTAGCATTCCTCCATTTTTACCAACAGTTTCATAATCTAAATCTACACCAACAATAGCTTCTGCACCTATAGAATTTGCCATTTCTTGCATTTCTTTTAAAGCAGAATCTTTAGCTTCTCTTAAAACTTTTTCATAAGAACCAGAACGTCCACCAACTATGTCTCTAATTCCTGCAAAGAAATCTTTAATAAAATTAGCGCCAATAATGGTTTCTCCAGTTACAATTCCTAAATACTGAGTTACCGGTCTGTTTTCTATTGTTGGTGTTGTTGTTACTATCATTTATTATTTTTTTTTATCAGAAAAATTCACCTTTTATTGTTGTTATAAAAGGTGAAGTAAAATTTTGTATAATTATTTATCTAATTTTTTAGGTTTTGCATTTTTCATAGCTTCACCAATTTGGTTACTTGCTGTAAAACTAGCAACCATATCGTTTAACATTTGACTACCAGCTTGTGGCGAATTTGGTAATAATATTAAATTACTGTTTGTTTCACTACCAATAGATTGTAAAGTATCATAATGTTGTGTTACAACGATTAATGCTGATGCTTCTTGGCTGTTTATACCAACTCTGTTTAAAACGTCTACAGACTCTTCTAAACCACGAGCAATTTCACGTCTTTGGTCTGCAATACCTTGTCCTTGTAAACGTTTACTTTCTGCTTCTGCCTTTGCTTTCTCTACAATTAAGATACGTTGTGCATCTCCTTCATATTGTGCAGCTGTTTTTTCTCTATCTGCAGCATTAATTCTGTTCATTGCTATTTTTACCTGAGCATCTGGATCAATATCAGTTACAAGGGTTCTAATAATATCGAAACCATAATCTAACATAGCATCATTTAATTCTGTTTTTACAGCAATGGCAATGTCATTTTTTTTCACAAAAACGTCATCTAATTTCATTTTAGGTACTTCTGCTCTTACCACATCAAAAACATAACTTGTTATTTGATCATGCGGATAATCTAATTTATAAAAAGCATCATATACTTTTTCTGTGATTACTTTATATTGTACAGAAACTTTCAATTTAACAAAAACATCATCTAAGGTTTTTGTTTCAATAATTACATCTAATTGTTGAATTTTTAAACTCAATTTTCCTGCAATTTTATCAACAAAAGGAATTTTTAATTTCAGTCCAGATTGTTTAATGCTATGAAATTTTCCAAAACGTTCTATAATGGCAGCTGTTTGTTGCTTTACCATAAAAAATGATGAAAATAATATCAGTGCAATTATAACAATAGGGATAATAATAGAAGTTGGTATCATAGTTTATTTTTTAATAAGTGAATAATTTGTTTATATGTAAAGATAGGCTATTTCAGTAGTTATTTATAGGACGCATTTTTATTTAAATGTTACAGTTTTATCAAAAAAAATCCTGTAAAAAGTATTTTTTTACAGGATTTTTATAGGGTTAAGCTTTTAAATTATTCTTCTTCTTTCGGAAAAATTTTATACATTTTTCTATTATACTTTATCCACTTTTTATATTGCTTTTCAGAAAGTAAATCCTTTAAAGTGGCATCGAGTTGTTTGTCTTCTTTTTTTAAGATTTCAGAAATAGGTTTCAGATTTTCAGCCATGGTTGTCATAACCTTTTTTTGAGAAGAACGATCACCAGTTTTTATAACTTCTTTCTGAAAATTATCTACCATATCTTTGGTACTTCTTAGTACAAACGTATTAATTCTTGTAAAGTCTTTAATATCTTTATTATACTTTGTTAATACCTTAGAAAATTCTTGTCCTTCTTTAGAAGAAAGTTTAATGCTCGATTTTTTTGCTGCTTTTTCGATGTCATAAATTACAATACCAACATATCTTTCTATATTAAAATCTGGTTCTGGTGCTTTCTGTTGGGTTTGCATCATTTGATTCTGACGATTACTTTGGCTATTTCCGTAACCATATTGTGCATGAGCGGTAACTGTACAAAATAGAATAATTATTAAGAGTAATTTTTTCATAATTATAGTTTTTCGATGGCGTTTTCTAACCTTTTAATAGTTTCTTCTTTACCAATCATTGCAATAATATCAAACAAATGCGGTCCTGCTAATTTACCAACTAAAGACAATCTTAAAGGTTGCATTACTTTACCAAAACCAATTTCTTTAGCAGTAATCCATTCTTTAATTTCTTTCTCTGTATTTTCTGATGTAAAATCTTCGATTGATGAAATTTGAGTAATTAATTCTTGCATTAACTCTGCAGTACCTTCTTTCCAGTTTTTCTTACTAGCTTTTGCATCATATTCTGTTGGAGTTTCGAAGAAGAAATTTGATAAATCCCAAAAATCATGTACAAAAACAGCTCTTTCTTTAATAGAAGAAACTACTTTTAAAACAAACTCTTTGTCTTTAGTAATTCCTTTTTCTTTAAGAATAGGAAGGTATAAGTCAGTCAATTCATCATCAGACTTTGTCTGCATATATTGTTGATTGAACCATTTTGCTTTATCTGGATTAAATTTTGCACCAGATTTACTAACACGTTTTAATTCGAAAGCTTCAATTAAAGCTTCTAAATTAAATAATTCTTGTTCTGTTCCAGGATTCCATCCTAAGAAAGCCAACATGTTTATAAAAGCATCAGAAAAATAACCATCTTCTTTATAACCACGTGAAACATCACCTGTAGCATCGTTTGTATATTCTAAAGGAAACACTGGGAAACCTAATTTATCTCCATCTCGTTTGCTTAATTTTCCTTTACCAACTGGTTTTAAAATTAATGGTAAATGTGCAAATTTAGGAGCATCCCAACCAAAAGCTTTGTATAATAAAACATGTAATGGCATAGAAGGTAACCATTCTTCTCCACGAATAACGTGAGAGATTTCCATTAAATGATCATCTACAATATTTGCTAAATGATAGGTTGGCATACCATCTCCTTTAAATAAAATTTTATCATCTAAAGTATTGGTATCAATTCTAATATTTCCACGAATTTCATCTTCCATTCTTAAAAGCTCATCTTGAGGAGTTTTAAAACGGATTACATAATTTTCGCCAGAATTTATTCTGTTTTGTACTTCTTCATCAGTTAAAACTAAAGAGTTTATTAAAGTTCCGCCTGCTCTGTTATGCCAGTTATAGATAAAAGTTTTACCTTCTGCTTCATGTGCTTTTCTTTCTGCATCTAAAGCTTCAGAAGAATCAAAACAGTAATATGCCCAACCAGTTTCAATTAGTTTATCTGCATATTCTTTGTACAATTCTTTACGTTCTGATTGTCTATAAGGACCAAATTTTTCGTTCTTTCCTGGGCCTTCATCAAAAGGAATTTTACACCATTCTAAAGCATCTATAATATATTGTTCTGCATTTGCAACATAGCGTGTTTGGTCTGTATCTTCTATACGAAGTACAAAAGTTCCGTTATATTTTTTAGCAAATAAATAATTATATAAAGCTGTTCTTACACCACCAATATGCAAAGGCCCTGTAGGACTTGGTGCAAAACGAACACGTACATTAGATTCCATCTTTTCTGTTTTTTTATGGTTGCAAAGATAGTTTTCTAAAGGCATAAAAAAAAGCCTTTAGAAAAGGCTTTTAACTTGTTATGTATATTGTAAACTATTTAGAACTTCTTATAAACACCAACAGTTAATGCTACTTGTTTGGCAACATTGTTTCCATAAAAAGCAGCTGGCAAACTTGCGGTAACTCCAAAATTATCAGAAAATTCTCCAATTGCTTTTAAACCAACAACACCATATTCTTGGTTATTAACATATAAGGATGTTATTCTATTAATGTTTGGTAACTCAATATCTCCGTTTTCAAAAGATTTTTCTAAATCAAGAAAACCAATGATCCATATATTTTTAAAAACTTTATAACCGTATTCTCCACCAAATTTAAAGTTAGAACTGTAATTATTAGTTCTAATTTTTGCACCAATATAAGATTGTAAATAAGAATTACTAAAACTTTTACCTGCTAAAAATAGGGGAGAAAAAGTAAAAGCATCATAACCAGTTCTTATTCCTGAATTTTCATCAAATGAACTTGTGTTTGCTTCTACAGATAATTGACCAGAAAGTAACCAGTCTTTTTTATAGAAATTATGTTTTACACCAATTTCTATATTTCCTAAACTCGTTTTGTTTTCATTAATATTTTCTGAACCATCTCCAATACAATTTACTGCTGGATCTATATAATTTAAATTATCTATAGAAATTAGTTTAAATGGAAGATTTACTATTAAAGTTGTGTTATCTGTAATTCCGTATTCTCCATAAATCTGAATCGTATTGTCTGTTATTTCTCCATTAATACTATAATTTGGGTACCAAAAAACTTATCATAACTTGGTATTGTAGAAAACGATAATTGGGTATAAAATTTCCCTTTTTCTTGTGTCCAAGGACCTTGAGAAAATGCAGAAATAGTTAAGAATAAAAATAGAAAGTTGGTTATTTGTTTAATTTTTTTGATTTTAAAACTTAGTAGTACTATTTTTTAATTACTTACAAAAATCGTTTTAACAATTATTTGATGGTGTATCTATGTAAAAATAGTATTTTTAAAAGTTAATTATGGCAGAATTTATAAACATAGAAGATAAACTACATCAATTTACACGTAAATATTATACTAGTGAATTGATCAAAGGAAGCATATTATTTCTTTCTTTAGGATTTCTTTACTTTTTTTTTACAGTATTTATAGAGTATTTTTTGTGGTTAAAACCAACGGCTAGAACTATTTTATTTTTACTTTTCTTATTAGTAGAAGTGTTTTTATTAATTAGATTTATTGTAGTACCAATTTTTAAATTAATTGGTCTTAGAAAAGGAATTACTTATGAACAATCTTCCAAAATAATTGGAAATCATTTTCCTGAAGTTCAAGATAAATTATTGAATGTTTTACAATTAAAAAAAAATAACAATGAATCTGATTTATTGTTAGCGAGCATTCATCAAAAAGAAGTAGAGTTACAACCAATTCCGTTTGTAAAAGCAGTAGATTTTACGCAAAATAAAAAGTATTTAAAATATGCAATAGTTCCTGTATTAATTTTTTTAATTACTTTATTTACAGGTAATAACGATAAATTATCGCAAAGTTTAGAGCGTGTTGTAAATTACAAAATAGCTTATAATCCGCCAGCTCCATTTTTATTTTCGATAACAAATTCAAATTTAAAAGTGATACAAGGAAATACTATTTCTATTTTGGTAGAAGCTGTCGGAAATGTGTTGCCCATAGAGGCTAAAATCCATTTTGAAAACCAGTACTATTTCTTACAAAATAAAGGCAACGGAACATTTTCTTATACTTTTTCTGATGTTCAAAAACCAATTGATTTTTTTATAGAGGCAAACGGAGTTCAATCTCAACCATATAAGATTGAAGTTGTTAAAACACCTACTATTAATGCTATTTCTTTAGAGGTTAAGTATCCTAGATATTTGGGTAAGAAAAATGAAATGATTAAAAGTACTGGTAATATAATGGTGCCAGAAGGTACTACTATTACGTGGAGCGTAACAGCAAATCAAACAAATGCTGTGGCTTTTATCAACAATAAAGAAAGTGTTTTTTTTGATATAAATTCAGATAATATTTTTACTTATTCTAAAAAGATTACAAATCCGCTTAATTATCAAATATCATCATCTAATAAAGATTTAAAATATTTTGAGAATTTACAGTTTTCTGTAGATGTTGTAAAAGATGAATTTCCATTAATTACAGTGCAATCTAATATAGATAGTATTTCACGTGGAGGTGCACAGTTTGCTGGTCAGATTTCTGATGACTATGGAATTAAAAAATTACAACTCGTTTATTATAATGATGAGCAACCCCAAAATCAAAATAAATTTGATATTGAAATAACGAAAGAAAATATTCAAACTTTTTTTTATCAGTTTCCTGATGGATTAAATTTAGAAACAGGTATTAATTATGAAATGTTTTTTCAGGTGTTTGATAATGATGCGGTAAATGGAAGTAAAAAAACAAAGAGCCAAGTTTTTAAGTATCGCCAAAAAACAAATGATGAAGTAGAAGAGGAGTTGCTTCAAGAACAAAAAAATACTATTAATAATATTGAAAATTCAATAACCAAGCAACAAAAGCAACAGCAAGAATTAGAAAAAGTTCAGCAAGATTTACAAGGTAAGAAGCAAATTAACTGGAATGATAAAAAGAAGATAGAGAAATTTGTAGAACGTCAGCAGAATTATAATCAAATGATGCAGCGTCAGACAGAAAAGTTGCATGACAATTTAGATGAAATAAAAGAAGAGAATGAAGATCTTCAGGATAAAAAAGAGGAGTTAAAAAAACGTATTGAAGAGCTTAAAAAATTAGACAAGCAGCAAAAGTTGTTAGATGAAATTCAGAAAATGGGAGAGAAGCTTAACAAAGAAGATTTGTTAAAAAAGGCGAAAGAATTATCACAACAAAATAAACAGCAAGAAAGAAGTCTAGAACGTATTTTAGAATTGACAAAACGTTTTTATGTTGAGCAAAAAACAATGCAAATTGCTAATAAGGTTGAAGAATTGGCTAAAAAACAAGAAGAGATATCTCAAGAAAAACATAATAATTTAGATAATCAGAAAGAAATAAAAAAAGAATTTGAAACTATAAAAAATGATTTAGAAGAGTTAACTAAAGATAATAACAAGTTAAAAGAACCTATGGAGCTTCCGGATGTGGAGGATGAAAAAGAAGCTATTGATTCTGAACTAAAAAAGTCTGAAGAAAACCTTTCTAAAGAAATTAAGGCAGGAGCTAAAAAGAATCAAAAGAATTCATCAAAAAAGATGAAAGAAATGAGTGCTAAAATACAAACGGTAATGATGGAGATGGAAGGAGAATCTATGGAAGAAAACATAGATGACTTGCGTAAAATTTTAGAAAACCTTGTTATTTTTTCTTTCAAACAAGAATCTTTAATGCATAAGTTTGATGAAATTTCTACTTCACATCCAGATTTTGGAAAAGATTTAAAGAAACAAAATGAACTTAAAACCTATTTTGAACATATAGATGATAGTTTGTATGTGTTGTCTATGCGTTTGCCAAAAATTTCATCGATCATTAAAGATGATTTATCTACAACACATTATAATTTAGAACAATCTTTATATAATTTTTCTGAGAATCTTTTTTCATACGGTGTCTCTAACCAGCATTATGTAATTACTTCTGTAAATAGTTTGGCAGATTATTTAAGTAATATGTTAAGTAGTATGAAAAATTCCATGTCTATGAAAATGGGTAAAGGAAAAAAGGGAAAAGACCAAGGTATTAGTCTGCCTGATCTTATAAAAAAGCAAGGTGAATTATCTGAAAAGATGCAAAAAGGAATTAAACCTGGTGATAAAAAAGGAGAAGGTAATGAAGGAGAAAAAGGTAAAAAACCAGGTGATAAAGGTAAACCAGGTAGCAAAGGAGAAAAGGGTAAAGGAGGTAAAGAAGGAAGTAATGGAGAGAAAGGTAATGGTAGCGAAGGTGAGCCTCAAAATGATTTAGACGGAGAAATTTATGAAATTTACAAACAGCAAAGTCTCTTAAGACAAGAATTGCAAGAACAAATTAGAATTTCTGAAGGTGAAGGAAATCAGGTTAATGATAAAGCTAAAAAAGCTTTAAAGAAAATGGAAGATTTAGAAAACGAAATTTTAGAGAAAGGTTTTAATGCAGCGACACTTCAAAAAATGCAAGAATTAAACTACGAATTGTTAAAACTAGATAAAGCAGCTTTAGAACAAGGAGAGGATAATAAACGTAAATCCGATGCTAATTTACAAGAGTTTGAAAAGCGAAATATAAAAGCATTAGAATTTAAAAAGCAGTTTTACAATCAAACAGAGATATTAAACAGACAATCATTACCTTTGCAGCAAAATTATAAAAACAAAGTTAGGGCGTATTTTTCTGACTCAAAGAAGCAATAGTTATGGTTACTTTTAATTACGAAACAGAATTTGATTTAAAAGATGAAAATCTTTTAGAATATTGGATAGATAATGTGGTTTCAAAAAATGGTTTTAGTCTTGGAGAATTGAACTATATTTTTTGTGATGATGATTATCTTCATAAATTAAATGTAGAGTTTTTACAGCATGATACTTTAACAGATGTTATTAGTTTTGATAATACTTTAGGCAAGTTGATTAGTGGTGATATTTATATTTCTATTGAGCGTGTTGCCGATAATGCTAAAGACTTTGAGGTTACTTTTATAGAAGAATTGCATAGAGTAATGATACATGGAGTACTTCATTACATGGGATATAAAGATAAGTCTGAAGCTGAAAAAAAAGAAATGAGAAATGCCGAAAATGTGGCATTATCTGAATTCAAATAATTGATAATCAATAATATAAATACAAGGTTTCACGTGGAACTATAATATAATGAGTTTATTTTCAACAACATACGATGTTATTGTAGTAGGAGGTGGTCACGCTGGGAGTGAGGCTGCTGCTTCTGCTGCCAATATGGGTGCTCACACTTTGTTAATTACAATGAATTTGCAAAATATTGCACAAATGAGTTGTAATCCTGCAATGGGTGGAATCGCAAAAGGACAAATAATTAGAGAGATTGATGCTTTAGGTGGTTACAGTGGAATTGTTACTGATAAAACAGCGATACAATTTAAGATGCTGAATAAATCTAAAGGACCTGCTATGTGGAGTCCGAGAGCACAATCTGATAGAATGCAGTTTGCAGAATGTTGGAGAACAATGTTAGAGCAAACAGAAAATGTAGATTTTTATCAAGATTCTGTGAACGGTTTATTGTTTGATGGAAATAAAATTATTGGTGTTAAAACAGCTTTAGGTTTAGAAATAAAAGCGAAGACTGTGGTAATAACTGCTGGTACTTTTTTAAATGGTTTAATACATATTGGAGATAAAAGTTTTGGTGGTGGTAGAGCAGGAGAAGGAGCTTCTACCGGAATTACAGAAGACTTAGTTGCTAAAGGTTTTGAATCTGGAAGAATGAAAACAGGTACACCTCCGAGAGTTGATGGTAGATCTTTAGATTATTCTAAGATGATTGAGCAACCTGGAGATGAAGTAACCGAAAAATTTTCTTATTTACCAACTACAAAACCATTACAAAAACAACGTTCATGTTGGTTAACATATACTAATTTAGATGTGCATGATTTGTTGCGTACTGGGTTTGATAGATCACCAATGTTTAATGGTAGAATTAAATCTACAGGACCAAGATATTGTCCTTCTATAGAAGATAAGATAGATCGTTTTGCAACCAAAGATAGACACCAAATGTTTATTGAACCAGAAGGATGGACAACTTGTGAAATGTATGTAAACGGATTTTCTACGTCTCTTCCAGAAGATATTCAAGACAAGGCAATTCGTTCTGTTGCAGGTTTTGAAAATGTAAAATTTTTAAGATATGGTTATGCAATAGAGTATGATTATTTTCCGCCAACACAGTTAAAACATTCTTTAGAAACTAAGATCATAGAAAACTTATTTTTTGCTGGTCAGATAAACGGAACAACTGGTTATGAAGAAGCAGCTGCACAAGGTTTAATGGCAGGTGTAAATGCTGCTTTAAAAACGCAAGGAAAAGATCCTTTTGTTTTAAAAAGAAACGAAGCTTATATAGGTGTTTTAGTAGATGATTTAATTACTAAAGGTACAGAAGAACCTTATAGAATGTTTACTTCTAGAGCAGAATATAGAACGCTTTTAAGACAAGATAATGCAGATTTAAGGTTAACACCTATTGGGTATAAATTAGGTTTAGCATCTCAAGAAAGATTAGATCGTGTTATAGAAAAGCAAGCAAAAGCAGATTTGTTAATTAAGTTTTTACAAGAAATAAGTGTTAAAGAAGCTGAGATAAATCCTATTTTAGAAGCAAAGAATTTGGCATTGATTAACCAATCTATGAAGCTTTATAAAATTGCTGCAAGACCACAATTAGAGTTTTCTGATTTTAAAAACGTAAAGAAATTAGCTGTTTTCTTAGAAGAAAATAATATAGATAATGAAGCAATTGAACAAGCTGTTATTCATTTAAAATACTCTGGTTATATAGAGAAAGAAAAGAATAATGCAGATAAATTAAATAGGTTAGAGAATGTGATGATTCCTTCTAATTTTAATTATCAAAAAGTAAAATCTCTATCTTTTGAAGCTAGAGAAAAGTTGAGTAAAATTCAACCTACATCCATTTCACAAGCAAGTAGAATTAGTGGCGTTTCCCCTAGCGACATCTCTGTTCTTTTAGTTTATATGGGTCGATAAAATATGTAAAATAATTGCTAATGTTCCTCGTGGAACATGTTATAAAGAAAAAGTATTATGGGGGAAAAAAGAGGGCTTCACAAAAAATTAGAACCTTTTTTAAATTGTAAAGATTTTACGGTTTCAGATGAAACTTATGAAGTAATGTTTAATACGGAATATGATATGTTGGTAACTTCACCAATTCCTGTAGATTTAGAAAATTACTATAAAAGTGAAAATTATATTTCACATACAGATAGTAAAAAATCAGTTATGGATAAAGCATATCAGGCTGTAAAAAATATTACGTTAAAAAGAAAATTGTCTTTAATTAATTCTTTTAAAACAGATTCTAAAAACATCTTAGATGTAGGAGCAGGTACTGGAGATTTTTTAAAAGTATGTGACTCTAATGGATGGAATGTGCTTGGTGTAGAACCAAGTTCTGATGCAAGAAATATAGCCAAAGAAAAAGGAGTTTTATTGCAAGAAGAATTACTTAATATTCAAAATAAAAAATTTGATATAATTACGCTTTGGCATGTATTAGAACATGTAGAAAAATTGTCTGATTATATTTTAAAATTACAAGAGTTACTTGCTGATAATGGTAGATTAATTATTGCGGTTCCAAATTATAAAAGTGATGATGCAAAACATTACAAAGAATATTGGGCTGCTTTTGATGTACCAAGACACCTTTGGCATTTTTCTCAACAATCCATTCATAAAATATTTTTTGAAGAGAATATGGTTGTAGAAAAAGTATTGCCTATGAGGTTTGATTCTTATTACGTTTCTCTTTTAAGTGAAAAGTATAAAACAGGTAAAATGAATCCTCTTAAAGCATTTTACAGAGGTTTTGTTTCAAATTTGAAAGCAAAAAAAACAAAAGAATATTCTTCTTTAATTTATGTAATTAAAAAGAAGTAGAATTATATATATCTTATTTTTAATAATTATAAACCTTCAAAATTAAAAGTTTGAAGGTTTTTTTATGGAAATAAAACAAGTTGTTCCTCGTGGAACAATTTAGTTTTCAAGATAAAATGAAGTGCTTTTTTAAAGTAATATTAAAAATCTATTTAAGAACTGTTTTTATAATTTAGCTATAAATAGAAAATAGATTCTTTATGAAGGAAGGTTTAATTTTACCTTAAGATTTCTAATGTTGGAGTAGGGGTGTTTTTTTATGAGATACATAATAGTAATTGTTTCTATTTAAAATTAGTTTTAAAAGCTAAGATGCTTCAGTAGATAGTAACCACTTTTATAAAAAGAGATCTTCAGAATGTTATTCTTATTTAGATCTGAAATTATAATTCGTTTTCTAATCAATCATTGTTAGCTTTTACATTCATACAAAGCTGTATTTTATTAATATTAAATTTCATCATTAATTGTAATGAAATAACGTTGTAGAAAAACATAAGAAAAATAAATGATGCTATTTTAAATAAGGACATCTCAAAAATTATAAAAGAACATCATAAAATCAATTTTTAGTAAAATTTACATCAAAAAGAAGAAAAGAATATCCTGCTTTAGTTTTTATGCTTTAAAAGTGTCTGAAATCGATTTTAAAAAGAGTTATTAAATCTTTGTATGGAATAGAATAGAAATACCTTGGTTAAATTAAAAAAGCTCTTAAAACGATTGTTTTAAGAGCTTTTTTAATAGGTATTACTTATAGAATCTTTTAAAAAAATCAATTTTACTTATTTAGTAAATAGACACCACAAAGTGAAATGATAAAATAGACACCTAAAGACATCGCTCCTGGATAATCTTTTGCAAGACGTTGCCCAACAAGCATAAAAATTATACTAATCGCAGAAAGCTGTATTCCGAGTAATGCAATTTCTTTTACTTGCGAAGTGTAAATTTGATAGACTCCGGTAATCATAAATCCTACAGCAAATATTTCTATGATTAATAAAATGGCTAATAAAAAAGGAACACTACTTTTTAATGGAGAGTTTTTAAAGTGATCTTTTATAAAAGATACATTTCCTTTCCAGTCTAACATTTTTTCAAATGCGGATATTAAGAAAGTAATGATTAAAAATACTAAGATTAAAATCTCAGTAGGGTAGTCAGATAAAAAATGCATACTTATTTTTCTTTATTATTTTTTGAATAATCGTTGTAAAAAGCTTTTCGATTTTTCTTTGATATCTGTTAGCTCCTCTTTGGCGTCTTCTGCAAAATCTGCTAAATGCTCTGCAGCTTCACCAGCTAATTCAGAACCTTTTTCTTTTATATCTTCAAAGGTTTCTTTTGCATCTTCTGTAAATTCACTAGTTTTTTGTTTTGCAATTTCGGAGTAATCTTCTGCTTTGTGTTTTACTTTTTCTATGTTTTCATCAGATAAAAGCTCATTTACTTTTCCTTTTGCTTCTTCAAAAATTTCTTTAGCATCCTCTACAAACTCAGTTGTTTTTTCTTTTGCGGTGTCTGCAAATTCACTGGCTTTATGTTTTGTATTTTCTAAGGTTTCTTTTGCTTCGTTAGAAATAGAACTTGCAGCTTTTTTTACGTTTTCGTCTAAATTTTTATTCTTTTCTGTCATGTTTTTTCTGATTAATTTCTTGATTTCTAATTCTAAATAAAAGCCTCATCAATAGGTTCCCAAAGCTCTATTTTGTTTCCTTCGTTGTCTAAAATCCAACCAAATTTACCATAGTCGTATTCTTGTATTTCACCAACAATAGTAACGCCTTCTTTTTTTAATTCTGCTATCAATTCTACTAAATTTTCTACTCTATAATTAAACATAAAGTCTTTTTTAGAAGGTTCAAAATGTTTGGTATCTTCTGCAAACGGACTCCATTGTGTAGAGCATTTATTTCCGTTTTTATCTTTCCACCAAAAAGTACAACCCCAATCATCAGTATCAAAACCTAAGTGATTTTTGTACCATTCTTTTGCTGCATTTGCATCTGTAGATTTAAAAAATATCCCACCAATTCCTGTAACTCTATTTTTCATTTTTAGTTCTTTTTTATATTCGTTTCGTAAATTTCAATCCATTTGTCAACTGTAATTTTTTGACATAATTGTGAAATTAATTCAAAAGGGATTTCTTCTATTTTTTTAAAACGTATGCAACTTTTACCCATATCCAATTTACGTTTGCAATGCTTTGGATATTCGTTTACAAACCAATTATAAATTTCTGGAACCGCATAGATACCCATATGGTATAAATTAATGGAGTTTTTCTGAGAAGCAAAACTCATAAAAGGCAAAGGTTCTTTTGGGGTGCAATGATATCCTTTTGGATACAATGAATGCGGAACATAATAAGCAATCATTCCGTATTGTATCCCTTCTTCAAAACCATTTGGAAGGTTTTCTAAGATGGTTTTACGTAATTTATTAAGGGACTCTTTTCGTTCTTCTAAGGCTTGATTTATATAATCTTCTGGTGAAATAATCTTTGGTTGCATAACATCAATTTAGATGCATACAAGTTAACAAAATTTTGCCTTAATTTTATCTACTATGGTTTGTGCCAACCTTTCTTTACTTTCAACAGTCCAACCGGCAACATGAGGAGACAATAAAACATTTTCTGAATTGATTAAATATTGAAAAGCTTCTGGCATTTTATCATCAGAAAAAAGGTTTTCGAAAGATGCTTTTTCGTACTCTAAAACATCTAAACCAGCACCTGAAATTTTACCAGTTTTTAAAGCTGAAACTAAATCTTTGGTAACCACAGATTTTCCACGAGCCGTATTTATCAACCAAAAATTCTTTTTAAAACCATTGATAATATCAGAATTTATCATGTTTTCAGTAAGTGGCGTTTGTGGTGTATGTAAACTTAAAACGTCTGCTTTTTCTTGTAATTCTGTTAAAGAAACTTGTTTGCAATTTGCATTGCCAACATTTGGTTTTATATCATAACACAAAACTTCTACATCAAAACCACGTAGTTTTTTTGCAAAAGATTTCCCCATATTTCCGTAACCAATTAACCCAACTGTTCTACCATCTAGCTCAATTCCGCGATTTTCTTCGCGCAACCATTTTCCGTTTCTAACTTCTTTATCAGCTTTGTTTAGCTTGTTAAAAAGTGATAATAACATACCTAAAGAATGTTCTCCAACAGCGTTTCTATTTCCTTCTGGAGCAGCAATTAATGCAATTCCTTTGCTTTCTGCATGCGCACAGTCTATGTTTTCTAAACCTGCACCAACACGTCCAATAAACTTTAAGTTGGTGGCTTTGTCTAAAAATGCCTTATCAATAGAAAACCTACTTCTAATGATAAAACCATCGTAGTTGTGAATTTTAGTTATAATTTCTTCTTTGGATGAAATGTAATCTTCATCGTTTTGATATCCTAAATCATTTAATTGATTTATTAAGAGCGCGTGATTTGAGTCTAGGTGTAAAATTTTCATTTTTAGTATTTTAGATTGTTGGAGTTTTAGATTTTTAGAGAAGAATTAAACTTAGACATCATTTTAATAATTTGTTGAAGCGTGTTATTAAGTTTTTCAAGTTCTTCTTTTTCAAGAAACCCTAAATCAAAAGAAATTAAAAGTTGTGTTTCAATTTCATAACAAGATCCTAAAGAAATTCTTAGAAAACGTTTAAAATCTTTATTAGAACTTCTTGCTGCTCCTTCTGCATTATTAGAAGGAATAGATACTACGGCTCTTCTTAATTGAGAAATTAATCCAAACTTTTCATCTATAGGAAAAGACTTAGTAATAATGTAAATATCATTACAAAATACTCTACTTAATTGCCAAAATTTTAAATCTTTATACCGATGCATTTTTATAATTTTTTAGATAATTAGATTGTTAGAAAATTGTAAATTTCATTCATCTAATTTTTAGAATGTTTATGTAAAATCCAACAATCCAACAATCCAATAATCTAACTATCCAATCATCGATACTTAATATTGTTCTTTATCGCTTGGAAAATCTCCACTTTTTACATCGCCAATATAAGATTGAAAAGCGCCTGTCATTTCTGTATGCATATCTAAATATCTACGTAAAAAACGAGGATGAAATTCATGAGTCATTCCTAGCATATCGTGGGTAACTAAAACTTGACCATCAACACCATTTCCGGCGCCAATACCAATTACCGGAATAGAGATTGCCTCTGCAACTTCTTGTGCTAATTTAGCAGGTACTTTTTCTAGAACAACGGCAAAACAGCCTAATCTTTCTAACATTAAAGCATCTTCCATTAATTGTTCTGCTTCTTCTTCTTCTTTTGCTCTAACAGTATATGTACCAAATTTATAGATAGATTGTGGCGTTAAACCTAAATGCCCCATTACTGGAATTCCGGCATTTAAAATACGTTTAATTGACTCTTTAATTTCTTTACCACCTTCTAGTTTTATAGAATGTCCACCGCTTTCTTTCATAATTCGAATCGCAGAACGTAACGCTTCTTTTGGATCCGATTGATAGCTACCAAAAGGTAAGTCTACAACTACCAAACATCTAGTTATAGCTCTAACAACAGAACTTGCATGATAAATCATTTGATCTAGTGTAATAGGCAATGTAGTTTCATGGCCCGCCATAACATTAGAAGCAGAATCACCAACCAAAAGAACATCGATACCAGCTCCATCTAAAATTTTTGCCATTGTAAAATCATAGGCAGTTAACATGGAAATTTTCTCTCCATTCTTCTTCATATCTACCAAAGATTTTACTGTAACTTTTTTGTATTCTTTTTTTGCTGTTGACATACTTTTTGTTTTTTAAATAGTATGTAAATGTAAGGAAAAGCATCAAATATTATACTAGTTAATCTTTCGTTAATCTTAAGAAGATAAAATTTTAAGAATAGATTATTTATGTAAGTTTATTGTTGGCTAATTATAAATTTAGATTTAATTTTCTAAGAACAAAAATGTCGTTTATTATTTGACAGATATAAAAAGAAGTAAGAATTGTAAAGAGCAAAGATTAAAAAATAACATTATATTTGGTTTTTATTTATATAGATGACACAAGAGCAAGTTGTATTAAACACAGACAAATGGATAGATAATTATGCAGATTATATGTATAATTATGCTGTTGTACGTGTAAATAATAGTGATTTAGCTAAAGATTTAGTTCAAGATACTTTTTTTGCCGGATTAAAATCTGCTAAAAATTTTCAAGGAAAATCTACAGAAAGAACTTGGTTGATTTCTATATTAAAAAGAAAAATAATAGATTATTACAGAAAAATAAATTCTAAAAAAGGACAAGCCGAAGTTAGAATGAATTTTTATGATGATGGCGAAAATGAAGGTAATTGGTTGGAAGAGAGAGTGCCAAAAAGCTGGGATAATCAATCTGAAAAAACCATTGAAAATGAAGAATTAAAAAGTCAGTTAGAATCTTGTATAGATGCTTTGCCTGAAAAATATGCAATGGTTTTTAGAATGAAAACCATACAAGAGTTTGAAACTGAAGAAATTTGTAAGGAATTAGATATTACAGCGTCAAATTTATGGGTTATCATTCATAGGGCAAGAACACAGCTCAGAAAATGTATGGAAGATAATTGGTTTAATAATTAAGACATGTTTAAAAATTTAAAAATTACCTGCGATGAAGCTACAACCATTTGTGATAAAAGCCAATATGGTGCTGCTACTCTAGGGGAAAAAGTGAAATTAAGTATTCATTTTTTAAGATGTAAAATTTGCTCATTATACACAAAGCAAAATAATACACTTACAAAGGTATACAAAGGGCATGCAAAAAGTTGCAAAACAACAAACCGTTGCCTTAGTAAAGAAGAAAAGGAAGCTCTAAAAATAGAGTTGAATAAAATTAAAGAATAAAAATATTTTGGTAGTTTTTAAAAAACTACATTTTTTGATTTTTTGTTAGATTGAAACGGGATTTATAGAAATATAGATTCCGTTTTTTTGTACTTTTGTTTTTTACCTTTCGAGTGCAGTCGAGAGGATTTTTAAAGAAACTTAATAAGGTCTCGACTGCGCTCGACCAGTTATAAGATGCATTTTTTACCAGAAAATATTGATACTTACGTTGTAGATCACTCACAACAAGAACCTACAATTTTACAAGAATTAAGCAGAGAAACTTGGCAAAAGGTTTTGAATCCTAGAATGTTAAGCGGTGCTTTTCAAGGGAGAGTATTGTCTATGATTTCAAAATTAATTCAGCCAAAAAACATCTTAGAAATTGGTACTTATACTGGTTATTCTGCTTTGTGTTTAACAGAAGGTTTGGCATCCGAAGGAAAAATTTTTACGTTAGATAAAAATGAAGAATTAGAAACACTACAAAATAAATACTTTGAGAAATCTGGCTTTAGAAATCAAATAGCACAATTTGTTGGTAATGCAATAGAGATTATTCCTACCATTGATGAGAAATTTGATTTGGTTTTTATTGATGCTGACAAATCTAATTACATCAATTATTTTCATTTAATTATTGATAAAATGAATTCTGGCGGAATTATTTTGTCTGATAATGTACTTTGGAGTGGAAAAGTAGTTGAAAAATTAGATCCTAAAGACAAAGACACTAAAGTGCTTTTAGAGTACAATAAATTGCTTAATACAGACGATAGAGTAGAAACTGTACTTTTACCTATTAGAGATGGTTTAACAATAACTAGAGTAAAATAGTTTCTGTTTTAACGGGTATAAATATGATTTTTCTTACTGCGAAGTAAAGGTGATTTTTTTTTAAAAAAAAGGGTACTACATTATTCTAAGAATAAATTTAGAATAAAGTAGAAATTAAAAATTACGCTTTATAGGACCAGTTAAATCTTCAATATCTTGCTTTACAGAATTGATTCCTTTATTAAGGTCGTTTTGAATTTTTTTAAAATCTTCACCAACACCTTGAGTAACTTCTTTTGCAGAATCAGTTTCTGCTTTTGGTAATTTAGAACTTTCGTTAATCTCTCTCTTAATATCGTTGGTTGCATCTTTTACTTGACGCATTCCTTTTCCTAATCCTCTAGCAATTTCAGGAATCTTATCTGCACCAAAAAGCATTACCACAATTAACATGACAACCATTATTTCTGGACCACTAATAAATAAAAGAATTGTATTCATATACTACAAAGGTAAATATTTATTCAATATATAAACTTCACAAACCAAAATATTTGTAGTTTAGAAAAAAAATATATCAAAAACAATTTAAATGCTTAAAAGAGTCCTTGTAACTTTGTTTGTAACCGTGTATTTTACAAGCTGTAAAACTGTTAAATTAGCTAAAAGTATCGATCAAAAAATAACAACTTCTTTTTTTGATAATCAATTTACAGGAATTTATATTTATGATGTAACAGCAGATAAAATACTTTATAATTATAATGCAGATAAGTATTTTACTCCTGCTAGTAATACCAAAATTTTTACACTTTTTACAGGTTTAGAAATGTTGCCAGATTCAATTCCGGCTTTTAAATACGCTGTAAATAAAGATACACTTACCATACAAGCCACAGGAGATCCTACTTTTTTACATCCATTTTTTAAAGACAGTACCGCTTTAAAATTGGCAAAAAAATATAAAAAAGTACATTTACTTGCTAATAATATTTCTGATAAAAAATACGGACCAGGTTGGGCTTGGGAAGACTTCGATAGTTATTTTAGTCCAGAAGTTAGTGCTTTTCCAATGTATGGAAATGTCGTTGCAATACAAAATGAATATTCTATAAAACTAACCCCAACTTATTTTGCTGATAAATTAAAAATCACAGATAGAAGTTATGGGAGAAAAGAGCTTTCTAATTCTTTTTACTTCGGAAAAAATAGAAAAAGAGACACCGAAATTCCGATGATTATAAATGATTCTTTACTTTTAAGTCTCTGGAATGATATTCTACCTAACAAAGTAGGTTTGATAGATAAATCGCCTTTAAAACCAGCTACAATTGCCTATAGCATTCCTAAAGATTCATTATTTAAAAGAATGATGGAAGTAAGCGATAATTTTTTAGCAGAACAGATTTTAGTTTTAGCATCCTCAACACTTTCAGATACATTGAGTTCTGCAAAAGCAAGAAACTTTATTTTAGAACATCAATTACAAGATTTAAAACAAAAACCACGCTGGGTAGATGGTTCTGGTTTAAGTAGGTATAATTTATTTACCCCTATTTCTTTTGTAGAAGTTTTAACCAAAATGTATCAAAATATGCCAGAAAAAAGATTGTTTCAGTTTTTTCCTGTAGGAGGGAAATCAGGCACTTTAAAAAATTGGTTTTCTGGAAATCCAAAACCGTATATTCATGCAAAATCTGGTACTTTAGGAAATAATTATAATTTAAGCGGATACTTAATTACAAACTCGGGTAAAATATTGATTTTTAGTTATATGAATAATCATTA
Source organism: Polaribacter atrinae (assembly GCF_038023995.1). NCBI lineage: Bacteria > Pseudomonadati > Bacteroidota > Flavobacteriia > Flavobacteriales > Flavobacteriaceae > Polaribacter > Polaribacter atrinae. Next base: position 2,418,056 of record NZ_CP150660.1, on the reverse strand, counting down.
CATGCATTCTAACGGCGAAGTAAAAAAGAGAATGCAAATGATATTTGAGGAACTAAGAGATAATTATTAAAAATATTGATTAAAATAGCATAAACTATGGAAGAAATAATAAATGATTTTAGTGCAGGTATTCTTATTTGGCAAGTAATTCAAATAGTTTTTTTAGCAGCATTGGTCTATTTTTTATACAAAGTATCTAGACGTTTTAGTAAAAAATAATTCTCCTCTTTTTTTTGGGGTGATAGGTGCTCTTTTCTCTTATAATGAATTGTTAAGTGGAATATTATATTCAATAGATTATGCTTTTTTAAGCTAAAATCATTCCTTATTTTTACACAAAAACTTACATATGAAAGCTTCCGTACCTAACACTAAGCAAAGATTAGATGCTGTTGATGCGCTTCGTGGTTTCGCTATTTTAGCCATTATGCTTTTACATAGTATAGAGCATTTCAATTTTTATGTATTTCCAGATGCTTCTTTACAACCAGTATGGTTAACTACGTTAGATGGTTATATTTGGGATACGTTGTTTTTTCTCTTTGGAGGTAAAGGGTATGCCATTTTTGCATTGCTTTTCGGACTTACGTTTAGTATGATGTATCGCAAGCAAGCTAAAGCTGGTGTAGATTTTGGAGGTCGTTTTTTTTGGCGACTTATTCTCTTAGTTGGATTTGCTATTGTAAACGGAGCCTTTTTCCCTGGAGAAATACTGTCACTTTATGCCATGGTAGGAGTAGTGCTTATTCTTGTACGTGGTTGGTCTTCTAATTTTGTTTTATTAGCGGCTTTTTTACTTTTATTACAGCCAATTGAGTTGTGGCATTATGTACAATCATTAATAGACCCAGATTATGTTTTACCCGTTTTGCCTACAGGTAATTTGTGGCGTATGCTTAAAGAAGGGCAATTGAGTGATTCTTTTTTTGATTTAGTAAAATCAAACACGCTTTACGGACATAAAGTAACTTTCTATTGGTCTTTACAAGTAGGTAGAACCGTACAAACTGCAGGACTATTTGTATTAGGCTATTGGCTAGGTATTAAAGATCTATTTGTTATTAGTAATGCTTCTATTCGTTTCTGGAAAAGAATGCTTGTGGTGGCTGCTATTGCTTTTATACCGCTTTATTTCTTGGGTGAAAATTTTGCTGCTTTGGTAGAAACAAAAGTGGTGGTGGGTTCTTTAGGAAAAGCCATTACCATGTATCAAAACTTGAGCTTTACATTTGTATTAGTCTCTGGTTTTATGTTGCTTTATCAATATGGTGGGTTTAGAAAACTAGTAGGTGGTTTGCGTTATGTTGGTCGTATGAGCTTAACAGCCTATGTGCTACAATCTATATTAGGAAGCTTTGTATTTTTTGGTTACGGCTTAGGTTTAGGGCCAAATGTAAGACATACGGTAAGTTTAGGAATCGGTATTGTATTGTGGATTATTCAGTTTTACTTTTTTAAATGGTGGATAAACAAATACGGACAAGGGCCTTTAGAAAAATTATGGCATCGTCTTACTTGGATACAATTGAAAAAAGACTAACCGATATTTTATTTCTTAGCATTATAGGGGCACAAAAATATTCTTTTTGTTGTAAATTTGGATAAAAACAGATTGCTAAAAAAGTAACTGAAATTTAAGCGCTCATTTCAAAAATATAAAAAAACAGAGGAATATAACTTTTGAAAATCACAGAAGTAAGCAAAACCATTAAATAATGGGATAAAAGAACTTTTGATAGTGATATCAAACCGTTGGCTACAATTTGAGGAAAACGAAAAACATATTGAAGATTTTCATTCTGATTTTGATTTTTAACTACCAAAAATCTTTCGGACAGGACACAATTAGAATAAAAGGTAATTTAAGAGAAACTTTTCTTTTGGAATCTTTTGAGTTATATCCTGACAAAACTTTTAAATGGACAAATGAATATGATTTGAGTTGGAGTGAATATGGAGAATATAAAATAAAGGAAAACAAACTGACTTTTGATTTTTATATTTTTATGTGGAAACCGATAAGTATGAGTATAAAAGATAGTATTTCACAAACACCAAAAATATTAAATACTCGAATATTTGAAATAGAAGGAAAAAGAATTTATCCAATTTCGGAGAAAGGAAAAAGAATAATCAAAATGAAAGACCCATATTACAAGAGAAAATGGAGTTGGTTGTTTGGAAACAAATATGAATATAAAATTATAGCTAGTAAAAAACTATTGCCAAAAATTTAAACTAAAAACGCTATGAATATATTAAGAGATTTTTAAAATTTATTTTTCCATTTTTGGGTTTAGTAAATATTCCCGAAATAATTCAATCGTTTTTTAAAGACAAAAAATAATGAGTACTTAAAATTTCGAATCTCAAAGAATTCAATTGCAGATTTAATTTGTGAAAAACACGAAATTAGAAAAGTTCCTTACAACTCAAATCCAATAGATGAAAAAACCATGAAATTAACTTTTGGAAAAGATACATATTTACATTTATTAACAAAAGAAATAAAAAAACTGTAGCCAACACCTTGTATAAAAAAATGCTATATTTAGCTTAATTTAAAACTTGTTGCTTTTTTGCTAACTTCGGAATTTCCGCTGGAAATTCCTCGTTCACAAAATCGCAACTTTCCATAACACAACAACGTTAGCAGCAATATGACCAAGAATATGAAAGAAGGATTAATTAAAGATACTTACGAACTTATTTTTAAAGAAATACAAACAGTTATTACAGTTTTCTATATTTTGATTGTTGGAATTGGAATGCTTTTTACTTATCAAAAATACTCGGAATTCGGAATCAATATTTTTGATTATGCAGATGTTTTTGATTTTTTAGTAGCTCCTTTTTCAGATTTTAAAATATTATTATTTTCTACAATCACAATAATATTAGTTTTTCTATTTTCTAAACTTGATAGTTTTTATGAAAAAAAAATCCCTAAAAATTACTCGAGAATGAACTTTGGTTGGGATAAAAAAAGCTGGTTCAATTCTTACAGGTACTCTTTATTTTTCATTCTTTTTATTTTCTACCTTTACCTTTCTGCTGATTTTTATGGAAAATTCACAAATAAACAAACAAAGAGGTTCTCCAATAAACTTAAAATACTCTGACAATGAAAATGTTAATGGAATAGTAATTGGAAAAACGAAAAATGTAATTTTTTTATTGCAAGGTGAGAAAGTCAAAGCAATTCCAATAAATTCAATAGTGAAAGAATTTGAAATAAAATAAAGCTGCTAACTTAAGCTGTATAAACTTTATTGCTAATTATAGCTCACTTGGGAAATTCCTTCGGAATTTCGCTGTTCGTATTTAATTTAGTAAATTCATTGCTTAAATACGTAACTTTCCATAACACAACAACGTTATTACACATATATAAAAGGGCAATGACAACAGAAGAAATCATAGAATTACTTAAAGAAAGAGAAACTGATTTTTTGAAAACCAATTCAGGACTTTCATTCAACATATTATATGCTTTATAAAATGGAGAATTTAGAGCAATTCAAAGAATACATAGTAACAGCAGAGAAAAATCTAAGCTTCTCAAACGACAGTGCAGACGAAGTAGCATTGAAGTATTATAAAATGGCGTTGGAAATTAATCCGACAGACTCCGAAGTTAGGCAACAATATAAAACTCTTGACAAAATCGTAAATCATAAAAACTACACATACTTAATAAATGACGAAAAGACAATTGAATTGATGAAGATTTTTGTTGACTGTTGTAATGTGAAAGAATTTGAAAGATTGTATAAAATCACCTCAGACGACTTTGTTTGTATTAGCCGTTATTTCGGCAGGACAAAAAAGTCGTTTATTGACAGCGTTTATTTTGAACGTAAAAATATGATGGGCTTATGGACAGAGATTTTTCAATACGAAAATAAAGACAGACAAATTCCGTGTGTCAAACTTAACGATTATGGAGTTCTGTTTTTTAATATTGAAAATGACAAGATAATTAGAGCATTTGAATACAAAATTGACGAAAAATTAGACCGTAACAAATTAAATAAATGGAAAAATAGCGGCATATAACACCTTATAAATTTTATTACTGGCTTTTTGCTCACTTGCGAAAGTCCTCGCGGATTTTCTTGGTTTGTGTTTTATTTTATTAACTTCACTGATTAAAACAGGAAACAAAGCTTATACAAAAACGTTGTGCAACATTAAAAAATGAATTTAGATATAGAAAAATTTCCAAGTCTTAAAGAAACAATCAAATCTATAGAAAGATTAAAAAAACTTGAATTTTCAAAATTTAATAAATCAGATAATGTTGAGAATTTTGTAAAGAAAATTGAAGCTTTGATTCAAACTGAATTTGAGTTTTTACCAAATATTTTTAAATTTATTGAACATAAAAATTTTGGTTTACCTTTTTATGGAGTTAGAGAATTAAATTCATTCAATAACAAAAATTTATTTTCAGAACATAGTTATCCACCAATTAATTTAGTTGGATTTGGAAGATGTAACTTCCCTAAATTCCCTGTTTTTTATTGCTCTGACAATCCTATGATTTCACTTATGGAAGTTCTTAGAGAAAATAATTTAGAAGGTAAAAAATATTGTATTTCAAAATGGGAACTTAAAAAATCAAACGAAAAACTAGCTTTTCAAACATTTATACAAACAGATTTGCATCCTGACAATAACTTTAACGTGCTAAAAAATAAAGAAAGTGAACAATTGCAGAAACCAATCGATGAGAGAATAAATTTAGATAAACAAGCAGGAATTGTAGAGTTGACAAAATATCTTCAGAATATTTTTATTAACGATAATAGTTATGAATTATCAGCGACTTTAGCACATAGGACTTTATATGCAAGACATAATTTTGCAACCGATATTTTAATATATCCAAGCAAGCAGTCTAATTATTAAGGAATAAATATGGCTATTCATCCAAATTTTGTAGATAATAACTTAAAAGTAAAACGGTTTTATATTGTAGAACTTAAAAACATCAATAAATCTATTGGGAAATTTGATATTACTTTTTCAAAATATGCTACAATTGAAAAAAATGTTATTATATGGAAAGACCTCAAACCTGAAGATAAAGATTATAAGAATTTTTTAATGGAAGATTTCAAATCAATGATAACACCAGATTTTGAATGGAAGTTTGAACCAAAATAGAAAATAATGTGACACAACACTGTTTATGAAAAATTACTAAATTAGTGCTTTATCAAAATTAGTTGCGATTAAAATAAAACAACGCTTCTTAATAGAAAGTAATTTTAATTCTCTTAGACTTAAAAATTAAACTTCGCTTGCCGATCATACATAATAATGCTTCCGGCAACAGAAACATTTAAGCTTAATTCAGATTTGAACTTTACTAAATGATGCGATTTTTCAATAGCTAATTTAGACATTCCATGATCTTCTGCGCCTAATAAGTAAACACAACGTCTAGGATGGGTAAAAGTTTCTAATTGTACTGCTTTTTCGTCTAATTCTACACCCACTAACATAGCACCTTTTGGGAGGTTGTTAAAGAAATCCTCAAAAGTTTCGTAATGAAAATAAGGCATTGCACCTGTTGCTTTGTGTGTGTCGCAAGCTTGTTTAGCATAGCGATTACCAATTGTAAAAATAAAACTAGCACCCATATTTTGGGCAGAACGCCAAAGAACTCCTAAATTTTCGGGCGTTTTTCCATTCTGAATTCCAATGCCGAAAAAACCTTGTTCTAAATTATTTACCATTACTTTTTAATCAACATTCGTTTAATTTCATTCAACTTCATCAAGGCTTCAATAGGCGTTAAAGTATCAATATTTGTTGCTAAAATTTCTTCTTTAATATTTTCTAATAACGGATCATCTAACTGAAAAAAGCTGAGTTGCATTTCTTCATTTTGTTCTTGTTTTAAAACATCTTTAACTTGACCGCTTTTATTGTTTTTTTCTAACTGTGCTAATATTTTATTCGCTCTATGAATCACCATATTTGGCATTCCTGCTAATTTAGCTACATGAATACCAAAACTATGATCAGAACCACCAGAAACCAGTTTACGTAAGAAAATAATGGTGTTTTCTAATTCTTTTACAGATACATTAAAGTTTTTAATGCGCTCAAAAGTGGTAGTCATTTCATTCAATTCATGATAATGTGTAGCAAATAATGTTTTTGCTTTGGTTGGGTGCTCGTGTAAAAACTCAGATATAGCCCAAGCAATCGATATTCCGTCATAAGTAGAGGTTCCTCTACCAATTTCATCTAAAAGAATTAAACTGCGCTCAGAAACGTTATTTAAGATCGATGCCGTTTCATTCATTTCTACCATAAAAGTAGATTCGCCCATAGAAATATTATCACTTGCACCAACACGCGTAAAAATCTTATCTACAATTCCTATTTTTGCATTCTGAGCAGGCACATAACTTCCCATTTGTGCTAGTAAAACAATCAATGCAGTTTGTCTTAGAATAGCCGATTTACCAGACATATTGGGTCCGGTAATCATTATAATTTGTTGCTGAGTTCTGTTCAGTACCACATCGTTTGCAATATATGCTTGATCAATTGGCAACTGTTTTTCAATTACTGGATGACGACCATTTTTAATTTCTAAATCTGTGCTTTCATCCATAATTGGGCGCACATAATTGTTATCAATAGCCAAAACAGAAAAAGAGAGTAAACAATCTATTTTTGCGATAACCTGTGCATTTTCTTGGACTATCTGTACATATTGAATGATGTACTGTAATAATTTAGTAAAAATATCTTGCTCTAATTTGGCTATTTTTTCTTCGGCACCTAAAATTTTGGTTTCGTATTCTTTTAATTCCTCGGTAATATAACGCTCTGCATTTACCAAGGTTTGTTTACGAATCCATTCTTGTGGAACTTTGTCTTTATGCGAGTTTCTAACTTCTATATAATAGCCAAAAACGTTGTTGAAGGAAATCTTTAAACTTGTAATTCCGGTTCGTTCCGTTTCACGTGCTAACATATTGTCTAAATACTCTTTACCAGAGTTAGAAATGGCACGTAAATCGTCTAATTCTTGATGAACTCCAGTAGCAATTGCATTTCCTTTATTGATGTTTACAGGTGCATCATCAAACAACGTTTGCGAAACTTTTTCTATTAAATCTGCACACGTATGTAATTGATTTCCGAGTGCTTTTACTGTATTATTTTTACTTTTTTCTGCGGATGCTTTTATCGGCAGAATCGCTTTTAAAGAATCTTTTAAAAGTACAATTTCTCTTGGTGATGCTTTACCGGTTGCCACTTTAGAAATCAATCTTTCTAAATCTGATATTTGTTTTAGTTGGTAGGTTACCGTTTGTGAAAATTTATCTGAATCTATAAAAAACTTTACCAATTCATGACGATTTTTAATTTCGTCGATATTTTTTAATGGCAATGCCAACCAACGTTTTAAAAGTCTTCCGCCCATTGGCGAAATGGTTTTATCAATAACATTTAAAAGCGTGACTGCATTGATAGAATTCGGATTGTATAATTCTAAATTTCTGACTGTAAAACGGTCCATCCAAACATAATTGTCTTCTGCAATTCTACTAATATGCTGAATATGTTTTAGTTGATTATGTTGCGTTTCCGACAAGTAATACATGACCGCTCCGGCAGCAATAATTCCGTTTTTAACATCCTGAATTCCAAAACCTTTTAAGCTTTTTACTTCAAAATGATTCTGTAACGTTTCGTTTGCGTATTCTTTTTGAAAAACCCAATCATCAAGATAAAACGTATAATATCTGTTTTCAAATAATTCTAAAAATTGTTGCTTGTGTTGTTTCTGAACCAAAACTTCACTCGGAGCAAAATTTTGAAGCAATTTATCGATGTATTCTGCATTTCCTTGCGCTACTAAATATTCACCAGTAGAAACATCAAGAAATGAAATTCCGAGTTGTTTTTTATCAAAATGAACAGCCGCTAAAAAGTTGTTTGTTTTGGTTTGTAAAACTTCGTCGTTTAAAGAAACACCAGGCGTAACCAATTCTGTAACACCACGTTTTACAATGGTTTTGGTCATTTTTGGGTCTTCTAGCTGATCGCAAATAGCAACACGCATTCCTGCTTTTACCAACTTAGGTAAATAGGTATTTAAAGAATGATGCGGAAAACCTGCCAAAGCAGTTTCTGTTTCACTTCCGGCACCACGTTTTGTTAACGTAATTCCTAAAACACCGGCAGCTTTTTTAGCATCTTCACCAAAAGTTTCGTAAAAATCTCCTACTCTAAAAAGTAACATCGCATCAGGATATTTATTCTTGATAGCATTGTATTGTTTCATTAAAGGAGTAACCTTTTTTGGTTTTGATTTTGCCAAGTTTTTGGAAATTTTCAGTTAGTTTTGCGAAGATAAAAATTAGTGAGCAGTATTCAGTAGCAGTTTGTAGTGAACTTATTCACAAAACAAAGTTAGGTTTGGCTAAAACCATTTTAGATGTTTATAATTATCTAGCTAAAGCTGATGCAATTCAATTAGATTCAATACAACAGAATTTAATTTGATAAAAAGCAAGACATCAATTGCAATGGGTTTTAACCCAATTGTTATAAATAATGAACAAAATATTGGCTTTAGCCAAACTAAATTATGAGAAAATTAAAGAATAACGAGTTAGGTAGAATTACAGTTGATGAATTTAAAACTGTAGAGAAAACCCCAATTATAGTAGTTTTAGACAATATTAGAAGTTTAAACAACATTGGTTCTGTTTTTAGAACTAGTGATGCTTTTTTGATAGAAAAGATCTATTTATGTGGTATTTGTGCAACTCCGCCAAACAAAGATATTCATAAAACAGCTTTAGGAGCAACCGAATCTGTTGCTTGGGAATATGTAGAAGACACGCTAACTTTAGTAGAAAAATTAAAAGCAGACGGTGTAAAAGTATTGGCAATTGAACAAGCAGAAAATAGTACAAAGCTAGATACTTTTTATCCGACGGAAGGAGAAAAATATGCCATTGTAATGGGGAATGAGGTAAAAGGTGTGCAACAAGAAGTGGTAACTGCTTCTGACTTGTGTATTGAAATTCCGCAGTTGGGTACCAAACATTCTTTAAATATCTCTGTAACTACAGGAGTTGTTATTTGGGACTTGTTTTCGAAATTAAGAAAATAACTTGATAAATTGTATATTTGGTTTAAAAATAAATAATTATGGATTTACAAGCTGATTTAAATTGGATACATAAAGAACTTGATGAGGTTAAAGATATTGACTTGATAAAATCTATAAAAATGATTTTAAAAAATAGAAAAATTGCTTCTTCTGAAAGAATTGATATTAAACGTTATAATATTGAAATTGAAGAAGCTATAAATCAAGTTGAGGAAGGATCGGTACTTTCTCATGAAAAAGTTGGAGAAAATATTAAGCAATGGTCAAAAAAATAATTTGGACTAATTTAGCTGAATCAAATTTATATAATTGTTTTTTAGAACTTCTTGAACAATCTAAATCTGTTGATATTACTTCTAAAATAATTACAGAAGTTTACGAATCTGTATCTATACTTTCTACAGATTCAGAAATTTATAAATTAGATACTTTAAAACGAATAACAAAGGAAATATTAGAGCTTTTCAAAAACATTCTTATCGAATTTCTTATTTAATTGAAGATAACGAAATTTATATTTTAAGAGTTAAACATTCTAGGAAAGAGCCATTAAATTATTAATTTTTTTTTAAAAATCTTATAGTTAGCAAACAAGTCTAGCCCAGATTGAAGCGGCATCCTTTTTGCTTTTTTAGCAAAAAGATATAGCAGAAAGCTGGAAATAGCTTCTAAAAAAATTAAAAACCTAAGACTAATTTAGCGATAGAAAAGTAGATTAAAATTCCTAAAATATCATTACTAGTAGTTATAAATGGTCCTGTTGCTAAAGCGGGGTCGATGCCTTTTTTAGCTAAAAGAATAGGGATAAAAGTCCCGATAATTGAGGCAATTATAATTACAGAAATTAAAGATGCTGCTACGGTAATACCTAAGTCTAAAGGAAAACCTAAAAACAACATTCCTGCAGACATTAACAACGCTGCCAATACAAAACCGTTTAACAAACCTTGTAATATTTCTTTTAACAATCGTTTAAAAAGCGATCCTTTTAAGCTGTCGTTTGCCAAACCTTGTACAATAATTGCAGAAGATTGTACGCCTACATTTCCTGCCATTGCAGCAATTAATGGAGTAAAAAAGAACAGTTCTGGAAAACTGTTTATGGCACCATCAAAACTACCTAAGACAGAAACAGATACAAAACCTCCAAAAAGGGCTAAAATTAACCAAGGTAATCGTGCTTTAGTCAGTTCCCAAATGGTATCATCTGCTTCTACATCTTGAGAAAAACCAGCGGCCATTTGGTAATCTTTATCGGCTTCTTCTCTAATAACATCTAAAATATCATCAATGGTAATTCTACCTACTAAAACATTGTTATCATCTACAACAGGTATGGCTTCTAAATCATATTTTGCCATTATTTTGGCAACCTCTTCATCATTTTCATGTACGTTTACAGCATCTACTTTTGCTTTACAGATGTCTGCTATTTTATGGTCTGATTTGGCAATTATTAAGTCTTTTAAAGACATTCTACCCACCAGTTTATCTTCTTTATCTACTACGTAAATAGAATGCACTCTGGTAACGTCTTTTGCTTGCCCTCTTATTCTACGCATACAACCGGCAACGGTCCAGGTTTCATACACTTTTACCAGCTCTTTGGCCATTAAAGCACCTGCAGAATTATCATTATAAGACAATAATTCTTTAATATCTGCTGCGTGATCATCATCTTCTAAAGCAGACATTACCCGCCTTTGACGCTCTTCTGAAAGTTCACCAATAATATCGGCAGCATCATCCGTGTCCATTTCTCGAACTTCATCGGCAATTTCTTTTGCCGATAAGTTTTTTAAAATTTTCTCACGCGTATCTTCATCTAATTCTGTAAGTATTTCTGATGTTTTTTCGCTATCTAAAAGTTTGATAATATAAATAGCTTCATCAAAATTTACTTCGTCTAAAACTTCTGCAATATCTGCAAAATGGACTTCAGAAAATAATGCTGTTATTTCTTTATCATTTTTAGCAATGATAAGCTCTGAAAGGTTTTCTAAAGATTCATCAGTGATTTCGAACGTCATTTTCTGCTAATTTTTGCGTAAGTGAAATAAACTCAGAAACAGATAATTGTTCTGGGCGTTTCGCAAAGATAGGGTCTTCCTTTAAGGTATCCGAAATATTGAAAGACTTTAAACTAGAACGAAGCATTTTTCTTCGTTGATTAAATGCTGTTTTTACAACTCTAAAAAATAGTTTTTCATCTACAGGTAACGAATAATCTTTTTTACGAACTAAGCGTATTACACCAGAGTCTACCTTTGGAGGTGGATTAAATACTGTTGGCGGAACCGTAAATAAGTATTCTACATCAAAAAAGGCTTGTGTTAAAACAGACAAAATTCCGTACACTTTACTTCCTTCTTTTTCTGCAATTCGCATGGCTACTTCCTTTTGAAACATACCAGCAAATTCTGGTACGTACTCTCTATTTTCTATCGCTTTAAAAACAATTTGTGTAGAAATATTATAAGGGAAATTACCAATAATTGCTACTTGCTTTTTGTTGAAAATCTCTTGAATTTGATTCTTTAAAAAATCGCCTTCAATAATTTCGAAATGTTCTTTAGAAGTGTCTAACTTAATGTGCTCTAAAGGGAATGTTTCATGCAAATAAGCAACAGATTCTCTGTCTAATTCCATGACAGTAACCTTTGCTTTTTTTGGTAATAAATATTTGGTTAAAACACCCATTCCAGGGCCAATTTCTAAGACATCATCATATCCATTACCAGTTAATGCATTGGCAATATCTTGTGCTATGGTTTCATCTGTTAAAAAATGCTGACCTAAATGTTTTTTTGCTTTAACTGACATATTTCTGTTTTTAAAAAGTAAGATATTTGTTCTTAATTACTAGCATTTGTAGGATAAAATTCTTTTATCAATTTTAATTCTGTTCTAAAAGCTAACATTTTATCACCAAATTTTTGAAGACTTTTCTGTTGCAATGTTTCTGCCTCGTGTTTATAATAATCGTCTAAATCTTCTCTAGTATTTGCAGTATATTGTATAGAATAAGTTCTACCACCCATTTCTTCTTCTACCAAAACTTCAGTTAGTTTTGCTGCAGTAAATCTACCAGTATTTAAGACTGTTAAAATATGAGTTTCCATAAATGTAAGCCATTCTTTATGAACGGTTTCATCTATATTTATAGTTACGTTGTATATGTACATTATGCTGTGTAATTGTAATTTTTTGGTAAATGTTTAATTGTAAAAATAAGAGCGCTAAACTTTATCTCCTCTTAATTTTCGATATTTTTTTCTAGCATCTACTAGATAAATACTAGAAGAATAGTCAAAAATAATCTTTTGATAGTATTCTGAAGCTTTTTCTGGATTGTTTAATTGATTATTATACAATTCTGCCATTTCATAATACACATCATCTGCATAAATACCTTGATTGTCGGCTGCAATAATTTTAGACAAACTTACAATAGCATCCTCATATTTTTTTTGTTTGATGAATAGTTTTGCTTCAAAAAATAAGACATCATCATAAATAACTTCTCCTGGTGTTAATCCGTTTTCAAAAACATTTTTAGGTGTAAATAAACCCTGTAATTCCGTTAATGCTTCCTCATTTTTATTCTGATAAGAAAGTAGTTCTGCTTTTGCCAATTGCTTTAATCCAGACGGAATAGAGTCTACTGGTTCATTATCTGTAATTTTTAAAAACAGCTCTAATGCATCATTAGCAATTAATTGTGTTGTAGAGCCTTTTAATACTTTTAACTGTGCTTTAGCCCATGCAAAATCTGCTTTATAATAACTTGTTTGAGCTACTTTAAAACGTGCTTGTTGTGCTAATTCGTGATTTTTAAGTTGCGTTTGAATTTGAGAAAAATAGATTAATGCTTTGTTGTAGTTCCCTGTAAAAACCAAAATATCTCCTAACTTTAATTTTATTCTTGCTTTGTCAAATCGTGATCGAGAATAGTTTAAAGCTTCTTCTAAAACAGTTTTAGCTTCGTTTGGTTTGTCTTTTTTAAAAGTTAAAAAATCAGCATACTCCACTTGTAATTTTATGGTTGATGTATTTTTACCGTACTGATTAAAAAGAGATAGAAACATTTTTTCTACTTCAGGATTATTCGTTGCTACAGCTATTTTTGTAAGGTATAAAGAAGCTTCAATTTTTTCTATTTGTAAAGTTTTTTGTTGGGTAATAAAATAAAAACATTCTTTAGCAGTACTATAATCTTTGTTTTCAAAAGCTATTTTTCCTAAATCAAAAACCGAATTTAAGTCAACAGGGTTTCTTTTGTACAAAGCTTTTTCTTGTGTAAAGGCTTTATTATAATCTTTTTGTTGTGTAAAAAGCCAACTTAATAATACATTCCAAACATCTTTTGGGTTACTTGCAGATTTTTTTAAAAGTGTTTTTCTAAATAAAATATTTGCTTCATTTTTTGCATCATCTGTAATATAACTACTTGTATATCTTTTTACTAAATCGTAATTTTCAATGTTTTTATCAACGAGCTTAAAGTAAGCTTCAAACATTTTTTTTAGGTTCCCTTTTTCTCCATAAATCTGAGCAATTCTAAAGTTATAATCTGCCTTTTTATTTTTAGCCATTGTTTTTGTGTAAGCTAAAATTGCATGATCTAAAAGGTTATAATCTTTAAAAAGTCTACCAATAAAACCACCATAAAAACTGTTTGTATCAATAGAGTTTAAAGCTATAGCGTAATTTTTTTCTGCTAACTCCGTTAATTGTTGTCTTTGGTAATTGTACCCTAAATGCACATAAAAAAAAGCTTGTTTAGGGTCTTTGTCAAGTGCGGTTTTTAATAGTTTTTCTACTTCACTAAATTTATTGGTTTCTTGATAGCAAGAAATTAATCTACTTAAATAGGTTGTATTAAAAAGGTTATTAGAGTATAAGTTTTTAAAAATTTGAGTTGCTTTTTCATATTCTCCCTCTCTATAGTAATCTTCCGCCAAATAATAATCACTTTGACAAAAGCTAACGCTAGTTATAGTAATAAAAATAAGTAAAAACAGTTGTTTCATCAATTTCAAAGATAGGTAAGAAATATGTTAAAAATTTATTAAAGACTCCTATTCTAGGGTGTTCTTTGTAACATTTTGGCACGAAACTTGTCTAAAGAGTAATAACCAATCAAATTTTAAGAAGATGAATACATTTAAAAAACAATACGAAATAGCAAAAAATAATTCTATCGAGTTTATGAAAAACGGACAAATTAGTGCGTATTTAAATGCTCTTTTAGAAATGAATAAATATAAAAGATTAATGGTAGCTGTAGTTGCAAACTAGTCTACCGTTTTTCAGTCTTCAGTACTCAGACAAAAACTAACTGAATACTGCCAACTAAAATTAGTTTACAGCTAGTAGCTGAAGTAAACAGGACTCAATTGTATAAACAAATAGTATACAAACAAGCCAACTGCTTACTGCCAACTGAATACTGCTTACTAATTATTAATCTATAATATCAAAGCCGCAATAAGGTACCAAAGCATCTGGTATTTTAATTCCGTCTGCTGTTTGGTAGTTCTCTAAGATTCCTGCTAATACACGTGGTAAAGCCAAAGAACTTCCGTTTAAGGTATGCGCTAATTCGCTTTTTCCTTCTTTATTTTTAAAACGAAGTTTTAATCTATTAGCCTGAAAAGATTCAAAGTTAGAGGCAGAACTAATTTCTAACCATCTATCTTGCGCTGTAGAAAACACTTCAAAATCGAATGTTAGGGCAGAGGTAAAACCAGTATCACCACCGCACAAACGTAAAATTCTATAAGGTAATTTTAAGTCTCTTAAAATATCTTTAATATGCTCTACCATTTCGTTTAAAGCATTATAAGAATTATCTGGATGCTCAATTCTTACAATCTCTACTTTATCAAACTGGTGTAATCTATTTAGTCCACGAACGTGTGCACCATAACTACCAGCTTCACGTCTAAAACAAGGCGTGTAACCTGTAACTGTTATAGGGAACTCTGTTTCTTGCATTAAATTACCACGAAACATATTGGTAATAGGAATTTCTGCAGTAGGAATTAAATATAAATCATCTACTGTAGAATGATACATTTGTCCGTCTTTATCTGGCAATTGCCCCGTTGCAGTTGCAGATTCTGTATTTACCAAATGTGGCACTTGCACTTCTGTATAACCTGCTTTTGTGTTTTTATCTAAAAAATAATTGATTAAAGCACGTTGTAATCTTGCACCTTTTCCTTTATAAACCGGAAAACCAGCACCGGTGATTTTATTTCCTAATTCGAAATCTATAATATCGTATTTCTTAGCTAATTCCCAATGAGGTAATGCATTTTCTCCTAAATCCGGAATGGTACCTTCACTAAAAATGTTCTCATTATCTTCTTCAGAAGTTCCTGCTTTTACAGAAGCATGTGGAATATTCGGAATCTGGTATAAAAGCGTTTGTAATTCTTCTGCAAAATCATTAAAATTTTCACCAAGCTCTTTAGATTTTTCTTTTAACTGAACTGTTTTTTCTTTTAAAAGATTTGCTTTTTGTACTTCTCCAGATTTGAAAAATCCACCAATTTCTTTCGATAATTTATTAGATTCTGCCAAAGTATTATCTAACTCAACCTGAGTAGCCCTTCTATTTTCATCGGCAGTTAAAACTTGTTCAATAATAGTTGCTGCATTGGCAAAATTACGTTTAGCTAAACCTGCTAAAACCGTTTCCTTATTGTCTCTAATAAATTGTACTTGTAACATTTTTGTAGATTTTTGTAAATGCAAAGATATAATTTGTACAATGGTTTTACCACGAAATCATTAATAAAAAGTTTCAGTATATAGATGTGCAGAAAATAGGGTAAAAAGAAGATTTGCAATACTTGTTTTTTGGGCGTTACCACAAGGGTCAGGCTTTTGCACTCGCTTTTTTTGTAGAAAAACAAAAAAGAGCTCAAACAATTGCGCTATCCTTAACGCATAGAGATTCTAAATGAATTTAATCAGTCACTTTGAAGTCTCGAAAAGATCATAACAATAAAGACACAACAAAACCCCCAACTTGTCATTTCGACTTAAGGAGAAATCTCATAGCAGTGATCCCATAAACCTGAGCAACTTTATGTGATTTCTCTTAAAAGGTCTAAAAGACAAACTATGTGTAAATAAAACTTGGTAGAAAATTAAAGCTTATTCTTAATATAGTCTCTAGCAGTTTTCTCATCTTTTTTAATCTGAACAATTAAAGCATCAATAGAACTAAATTTTTCTTCATCACGTAAAAAATAAAGCAATTCTATTGTAAGATATTGGTTGTATAAATCTTGGTTAAAATCAAAAAAATGCACTTCAATAGTTTGGTAAGTTCCATCTACAGTTGGTCTGCTACCAATATTCATCATTCCAAAAACGGTGTTATTGTCTATGGTAGATTTTACTACATAAACGCCTGTTTTAGGAACTAATTTATACGATTCTTTTACATCAATATTTGCTGTAGGATAACCGATTTTTCCACCTAACTGTTTCCCGTTTACAACAGTACCGCTTAACATAAAATTATAGCCTAAATAATTGTTGGCAGTTTTTAAGTTTCCAGTTGCTAAAGCGTGTCTTACTTTGGTAGAACTTACAGAAACATCATCGATATCTTGTGCTGGAATTTCTTCTACAATAAAATCATATAAATGACTATATTCAGTAAGCTGAACAATATTTCCTTCTCTATTTTTACCAAAATGATGGTCGTAGCCAATAATTAATTTAGAAATATTAAGCTTATTCACCAAAATATCACGAACAAACTCAAGTGCCGTCATTCTAGAAAAATCTTTACTAAAAGGATGAATGATTAAGTAATCTAAGCCTGTTTTTTTAAGTAATTCGGCACGTTCTTCAATTGTATTAATCAACTCTATAGTGGCGTCTTTTTGCAACACCATTCTTGGATGCGGAAAAAAGGTAAGTAAAACAGATTTTCTATTTGCTTTTTTAGCCTCTAAAACAAGTTTATCAATAATTTTTTGATGCCCAAAATGTACCCCATCAAAAGTACCAATGGTAACGTAGGTTTTTTCTGAAGTAGAAAAATTAGAAATATTCTGAATTGTATTCAAAAAAAGATAATTAAAGATATTACAAATGTACAATAACTAAGTGTTTCTGCTAATAGTAAAAAGAGTAGTTTTTTTTGAACTTTCTATTTGATAATATAATTGCGATTTATTGCTATAATCTTAAAATAACGACCTATTTATTATATTATTCAAAAAATATTGTATTTTGCATTTAACTAACAAATAATTAAAATTATGATAAAAAAACTTATACTTCTTGCGTTTATAGCTTTTAGTAGTGTAGCCATGGTTGGTCAAACCACGGTTACAGGTACTGTTACCGATGCTAAAACAGGCGAAACAATTCCCGGTGCAAACATTAAAATTTCTAGAAAAGCTTTAGGAACAACCACAGATTTTGATGGGAAATTTGTATTGGACGTTTCAGACAACCCACCATTTACTTTAGAAATCTCTGTTTTAGGGTTTCATGTAGAAAAAGTTGAGATTACAAAAAACAATCAAAAAGTAATGGTTAGCTTGGTAGAAAATGAAACCTCTTTAGATGAAATTGTAGTTTCTGCTTCTAGAACACCAGAACGTGTTATGGAATCTCCTGTTACCATTGAAAGAATGGATAGTAGAGCTATTAAAAACACTTCTGCACCCTCTTTTTATGACGGATTAGAGAATTTAAAAGGAGTAGATGTAAATACCAATAGTTTAACGTTTAAATCTGTAAACACGCGTGGTTTTGCTACTTTTTCAAACACGCGTTTTATGCAGTTGGTAGACGGAATGGATAATTCATCTCCAGCATTAAATTTTGCATTGGGTAATTTACTTGGTATGTCTGAACTAGACGTAAACACGGTAGAATTATTACCAGGAGCTTCTTCTGCTTTGTATGGTGCAAACGCATTTAATGGTATTATGTTTATGACAAGTAAAAACCCTTTTGATGATCAGGGAATTAGTGTTTCTTTAAAAGGAGGAATTACAAGTCAAGAAGCAGCAGGAGACAATGAGTTTTATGATTTTAATATTAGAATGGCGCATGCTTTTTCTGATAAGTTTGCAGCAAAAGCTACATTATCTTATTTAAAAGGAGAAGAGTGGCATGCAACAGATTATAGAAATACAAAAGATGGAGTGTATGTTTCTGGAGATAGAGATTCTGATAGAAATTATGATGGTTTAAATGTTTATGGAGATGAGGTTTCTACAAACTTAAGAGGTGTAGCGCAGACATTAGAAGGTTTAGGTATTTTACCAGCTGGAGCTTCTGCTTTATTACCTGATGAAAGTGTAAGTAGAACAGGGTACAACGAAAGTGATTTAATGTCTTATGAAGCAAAAAGTGTAAAATTTGGAGGATCATTAAATTATCGCCCTTGGGGTAATGATCGTTTAGAAATTATTTGGAACACTAAATTTGGTATTGGAAATACCATTTATCAAGGTACTAATAGATACAATATTAAGGACTTCTTTATGGAGCAACATAAATTAGAACTTAAAGGTAAAAATTTCTTTGTTAGAGGTTACGTAACAAATGAAGATGCTGGTAACTCTTATGATTCTCGTTTTGCAGCTATTAATATTAATAGATATTGGAAAGATGATAATACTTGGTTTGGTCAATATACTGGCGCTTTTGTACAAGGAACATTAGGTGGTTTAAATGCAGAAGAAGCACATGCAGTTGCAAGACAAACAGCAGAAGCAGGTAGATTATTACCTGGTACAGCAGGATTTAAAGCTGCTTTTGATCAAGTTACAGCAGACCCAAGTTTAGTTACAGGGGCTAAATTTCAAGACAATACAAAATATTACCATGCAGATGGTAACCTTAACTTGCAAGATTATATAGATTGGGCAGAGTTTCAAGTAGGTGGTTCTTATAGATTATATTCTTTAAATTCTAGCGGAAGTATTTTTACAGATTATGATGGTCCTATAAAGTACAATGAATATGGTGTGTACACACAAGTACAAAAGAAGTTTTTAGAAGAAGATCGTTTAAAAGTAACTGCCTCTATTCGTTATGACAAAGCACAAAACTTTGAAGGTAATTTTTCTCCAAGAATTTCATTTGCGTATGCAGGTGGAGAAAATAAAAATCAAAATTTTAGAGCTTCTTTTCAAACAGGTTTTAGAAACCCATCTACACAAGACCAATACATTGGTTTAAATGCAGGAAGAGCTTATTTAGTAGGTTCTGCTCCAGATAATTTAGATAGATATTCTACTCAATCATTAATTGTTAGTGGAACAGGACAAAACTTTACCGGTTCTGGTACTACTACTGTGTCTGGTAGATCTGCATATGAGAATGCTTTTTCTGCAATTTCTGTTCAGAATTTTGCTGCAGGTAAAATTGCTGCTCCTATTGCTGCTGAGGTAGCTTTAGTAAAGCCAGAAAGAGTAACCGCTTTTGAAGTTGGTTATAGAGGTATTGTTAACACAGGCGATACGAAAAGAATTACGGTAGATTTAAGTGTGTATTACAATCAATATGAAGACTTTATTGCAAATAAAAATGTGGTAGTTCCTTTTTATGGTGATGTTGCTTTTACACAAACAGCACCTGTTGGACCAGGTGGATCTTTAGTTCCGTTGTCTTTAGTTGCTTTAGGGAGTGGAGATTTTGTAGCATTTCAGACCTACACAAACTCTGCAGCAGATATTAATTCTTACGGTGCAACAATTGGTTTAAATACTAAGGTATTTGATGATTTTAACTTAGGTTTAAATTACACGTATGCTAAATTTGATTTTGATCAATCTTCTGATCCTGATTTTGAAGCAGGTTTTAATACACCAGAACACAAAGTAAAATTACAATTTGGAAAAACAGATTTATTTAAAAACTTTGGTTTTAATATCAATGCAAGATGGCAAGATGAATATAGATGGGAATCTACTTTCTTAGACGCAACTATTGCTTCTAGAACTGTATTAGATGCGCAAATTAACTACAGTGTTCCTACTTGGAAATCTGTATTTAAATTAGGAGGTGCAAATTTAACAGGTAAAGAATATTTAAGTGCGCCTGGTGTTGGTGCAATTGGATCTCAATACTACCTTTCTTGGACAATTAATAACTAAAAAAAAATAGAATAATTTATGAAAAATTATAAATATATAGGATTGTTTCTTTTAACTCTTGGTTTTATATCTTGTGATGTAAACAATGATTTAGATACAATTCAAGAAGAAATAGCAGCAGAAGTTCAATTAAATGTAAATGGTTTAGATTTCTCTAAATATGTTTCTATAGGAGCTTCTTTTACTGCAGGTTTTACAGATGGAGCTTTGTTTAAAGCAGCCCAAGAAAACTCTTTTCCTAATATTCTAGCTAAAAAGTTTGGCACTGATTTTAATCAACCTTTAATGAATGATAATATTGGTGGGTTGTTATATTCAGGAAATGTAATACAAGGACCAAGATTATTTTTTAATGGTGCTGGTCCAGAATCTTTAACAGCAATGCCAACTACAGAAGTTACTTCTTCTGTAAGCGGAAACTTAAATAACTTTGGTATTCCAGGTGCAAAAAGCTTTCATTTATTAGCGCCAGGTTATGGTAATTCTGCAGGCGTTATTCCAGGTTTAGCAAATCCTTATTTTGCAAGAATGGCATCTTCATCTTCAGCAACTGTTTTAGGTGATGCTATGGCACAGGCACCAACTTTTTTCACATTATCAGAAATTGGTGGTAATGATGTTTTAGGATATGCACTTTCTGGAGGTTCTGGAGTAGATCAATCTCCTTCAGCAATAAATCCAACAGGAAATTTAGATCCTGCTACATATGGAAGTAATGATATTACAAACCCTTTAGTTTTTGCAAATGTTTTTAACGGCATGGTTGCTACCTTAACATCCGGAGGAGCAAAAGGAGTGGTTGCTAATCTGCCTTATATTACAACATTAGCACATTTTACAACGGTGCCTTATAACCCTTTAGATCCTAATGATGCAGAAACAGGACCAACTTTAAAAGCTCAAATACCTTTATTAAACTCTGTATTTGGTGCTGTTAATCAGATATATGTAGGTGCTGGAGAGCCAGAGCGTTCTATTGTCTTTTCTACAACAGAAACAAACCCTGTGGTTGTGTATGATGAAGATGCAACAGATCTAACTGTGGCAATTGCTACAGCTTTAGGAGCAAGCCCAACTTTTGTACCTTTTGTAGAGTCTTTAGGTTTACCTGCAGCAGCTGCACCTTTGGTAGCTGGCTTATTAGGACAACAATATGGAAAAGCAAGGTCTGCTACTTCTAATGATTTATTTGTTTTACCAAGTAGTACGGTTATTGGAAAAGTAAATATGACTGCAGCTGGGACTTTGATTACTCAAAGTGGTGGACTTTTACCAGCAACTTTAGCGGGTCAGTTTTCTGCAGAAGGAATTACACTTCCATTAGCAGATAAATGGGTGCTTACACCACAAGAACAATTAGCAATTAAAACGGCTACAGATGCTTATAATACAGTAATAGAAGATGCTGTTGCTTCTAATGATAACATTGCAATGGTAGATTTTAAAGGTATTTTACAAGAAGCTTCTACAGGAGTTGTTTTTGATGGTTATACTATGACTACAAGTTTAGTTACTGGTGGCTTAGTAAGTTTAGACGGAGTTCATTTAACTGCTAGAGGGTATGCCTTAATGGCTAATAAAATTTTAGCTGCTATGGACACTAAATTTGGATCTAACTTTACAACCGCTACAAATGGTTTAGCGAAAGCAGGGGATTTTCCAACAAATTATTCACCGCTTTTACAATAAGAAAGACATACAATTAAGTACAGAAAAAAGGTTGAGAATTTTAATTCTCAACCTTTTTTTATATTATAGAATATAATACCTGAAAATTTGTAGCTTAGAATAAGTAGATTTCTTCGTTCTTCGTTCTTCGCAATGACAATTAAGACAACATCATTACAGCTCTTTTTAGTCCAGCAACTAAAACATCTATTTCTTCTTTTGTGTTGTAGAAAGAGAAAGATGCTCTTATGGTTCCTGGTATTTTATAAAAGTCCATAATGGGTTGTGCACAATGATGGCCTGTTCTAACGGCAATTCCTAATTTATCTAATATAGATCCAATATCATAAGGATGAATATCATTTACATTAAAAGAAATTACCGCTGTTTTATCTTTAGTAGTTCCGTAAATTTTTAAGCCTTCAATCTTTAAAAGTTCTTGTGTACCGTAAGCTAAAAGTTCATTTTCATACGCAGCAATTTCATCAAAACCAATAGAATTTAGATAATCTATGGCAGCTCCAAAAGCAATTCCTCCACAAATATTTGGTGTTCCAGCTTCAAATTTATGAGGCAAACCAGCATAGGTTGTTTTTTCGAAAGTTACGGTAGCTATCATTTCTCCACCACCTTGGTAAGGCGGTAGTTTTTCTAACCATTCTTGTTTTCCGTATAACATTCCAACACCTGTTGGTCCACATAATTTATGGGCAGAAGCTACATAAAAATCAACGTTTAAAGCTTGTACATCTGGTTTAATATGAGGTGTAGCCTGAGCTCCATCTATTAAAACAGCAGCGTTTACTTTATGTGCAGCATTAATAATTACTTCAATTGGGTTAACGGTTCCCAATGCGTTAGAAACATGGTTACAAAAAACCAATTTTGTCTTGTCATTCAATAAATTGTGGTAAGCTTCCATGTTTAAAGAACCGTCTTCTAACATCGGAATGACCTTTAAAATAGTGCCTGTTTTTTCGCACAACATTTGCCAAGGCACAATATTAGAATGGTGTTCTAAAGCTGAAACAATAATTTCGTCGCCTGTGTTTAAAAGTGATGCAAAACCGGCAGCAACTCTATTAATACTGTCTGTTGTACCAGCAGTTAAAATAATCTCATACGCTTCTTTTGCATTAAAATGATGCTGAATTTTAATACGCGCTTGTTCATATTTATCGGTTGCTTCCTGACTTAAAGTATGTACACCTCTATGAATATTAGCATTGTAATTACTATAATAATCTACAATGGCATCAATAACAACTTGTGGTGTTTGTGAAGTGGCAGCATTATCAAAATAGACTAAAGGTTTTCCGTGAACCGTTCTTTTTAGAATTGGAAAATCTGCTCTAATTTTATCAACATTTATCATACAAAATCAATTTAAAACACAAAGATAACCGTTGAAGTGTGAAACTTGTAATAAAGACAATATGAATTTCTTATTTTTACATAACTAAACTCTTTTCTGATGAAAATTTTTAAACGAATTCTACTTTTGATATTGATTACTATAGTTGGTGTTGTTATTTACAATTACCCAAAATTGAATCTTTTGGCTGGTTATTCGGCTAAAAATATCGCCTCGTCTGTTTTTGTTGCAGATAGAACTTTAGAGTTTACAGATACAACAGACAATGATTTTTCTCCAGTTAATTTGGCTGCTGATGCCATTGATTTAGAGAATAAGAATGCAACGTCTTCTGCTTTTGGCTTGTTAACCAGAAAAGCTATATTTAGAGAAGGTTTAGGGGCTGTTTTAACTTTAGAAGAGAGCGATGAAACTGCAGATTATTTAGTTCCTAGAAGGTTAAAAGCAGACAATAATACGCCTTATCCTTACGGAAATGCACCACAAATTGATACCGTTTTTGCAAGTTTAGATTATGATAAGTTAAATGAATCGGTTGATTTATTGTTTGATGCTGTACATAAAACAAGAGCGGTTTTGGTTATTTATAAAGATAAAATTGTTTCAGAAAAATATGTAGACGGATTTGATAAAAATTCAAAATTACTGGGGTGGTCTATGACTAAGAGTTTGTTAAGTACTGTTTTTGGTATTATGGAAACTCAAGGTGGAATTAATGTGTTTGATAAAGCTCCAATTGCTTCTTGGCAAAATGATGATCGTAAAAATATTACCATTAACAATTTATTACAAATGAATTCTGGTTTAGAATGGGATGAGAATTATGAAAAAATTTCTGATGCGACTAAAATGTTGTTTCTAGAAAGAGATATGACCAAGATGCAAGAAAATAAGCCTTTGGTGGGTACCCCAAACGAAAGTTGGAATTACTCTTCTGGAACTTCCAATCTATTGTCAGGTATTTTAAGAACTTACTTTAAAACACATCAAGAATATTTAGACTTTTGGTACACTAACTTTATTGATAAAATAGGAATGAACTCTATGGTCTTAGAAGCCGATTTAAGCGGAAATTACGTTGGTTCTTCTTATTCTTGGGCAACGGCAAGAGATTGGTCTAAATTTGGTCTTTTATACCTTAAAAACGGAAATTGGAATGGAGAAGAGCTTTTTACTAAAGATTGGGTGACTTATGCTACAACGCCAACACTAGGTTCTAACGGAACTTATGGTGCACAGTTTTGGTTAAATGCAGAAAATGATTTTAAAGATGTACCTAAAAACATGTATTATGCAGATGGTTTTCAAGGACAAAGAGTATATGTTTTACCAGACCAAGAGATGGTGATTGTCCGTTTTGGTTTGAGAAATTTTGATGAAAACACCTTTTTAAAAGGTGTGATTGAGTCGATTAAATAAATTTATTACTTCTAAATTAGAAAAATTGCTAGAATTCAGAGAAATATGATACAAACACAAGAAGAATTAATAGAAAATGCGCTTTTATATTTTAAGAGAGGCGATTTTTCTTTAGGTTATAGAACGCTTTTAGATGCTTCTTTAAATACCGATTCTGTAGAAGTTTTTACTAAGGTGTTAGACTTTGTAGAAAAATACGAAACTGAAAGTAGTGATGATAAATCGTCGCTGCTTTTGTTGTTTACAGAATGCTGTAATCAACTAAAAAATATAAAAATTGAAACCAAAAATTTAGTTGGTACAACCATTTTAAAAGCAGAAAATATTACCAAAGATTATAACAGTGGTCGTTTTGTTTTAGGTCCTGTAAATATAGAATTGAAAAAAGGAGATATTTTTGGTTTAGTTGGCGAAAATGGAAATGGAAAAACAACGTTATTAACGGTGTTGGCTTCTTTAAATAAAGTATCTGCAGGTAGTTTAGAGTATTCTTTTTCATCAGAAAATAAAGACGCGTACGATGTGTTGTCTAAGTTGGTTTACATACCACAAAGAACGGCTGTTTGGTATGGTAAAGTTTTAGATAATTTAAAATTTGCGTTGGTACATTATGGTGTAAAAGGTAAAAAAAATGATTTATTAGTTTTAATGATGGTTGCCAGGTTTGGTCTTTGGAAATACAAAGATTTAAAATGGAGCGAACTTTCTTCTGGATATAAAATGCGTTTTGAGTTGGCAAGAACAATGTTACGCAAACCAGAAATTATTTTGTTAGATGAGCCTTTGGCAAACTTAGATATTTTGGCACAACAAATTATCTTAGAAGATTTAAAGATGATGTCTAAATCGCCTGTAAACCCAATTGCAATGGTGTTTTCTTCTCAGCAATTATATGAAGTAGAAAAAATTTCTGATGAGGTTATTTATTTAAGAAACGGTAAACCTTCTAATGAGTTAAACATTGCAGAAAAAACAGAAAAGCAATTAATTATAGAATTAGATGCAACCAACTCTAGAGAAGAATTAGAAACTGTTTTTAAAGAACTGAATTTAGAAAAGCTAGAGTTTAATGGAGGTGTTTATATCTTGTACTTTAAGGATGAAATTACATTTAATAATGTGCTAAATACAATTGCAATTCATCAATTAAATGTAACGTATATTAGAGATATTTCTAAATCTACCAGACGCTTTTTTGTATCTTAATCATGTAAACAATAAAAATGAATTTCATCAATAAAATAAATAAATACCTTTTAGAGCATTACCCATTAATATGGAATACTCGTTTAGTTTGGATGCTCGGAGTAAATATAATTGTTCATTTACTTTTCTTTTTAATAGGCTTTTCTTCCGTTAATGGTTTAGCAGACTTAAAAGAACACTATAAGTTAGATAATTTTTTCTTTAATACATCTAATGTGTATTACAATGTGTTGATTTCTATTTTTATCTTATTAATTTGGATCATTTTTTACTTAAGAAACAATGCTTTTAAAAATTTATATTCTATAAAAAAGGGAATGGTTTTTCAGCAATTTTGTATTGTTTTTCTTATCATTTTAATAAGTACATCACAATTTTATTCTTTTAAAGCGGGGTTGAAAATTAAAACAAGATCTCTTTATAATTGGCAAGAATTAGATAGAGATATTAAGGTTTTTAATAAGTTTAGTTTGTTTTTAATGCAAGAACAAGTTAAATATGAAATAGATAAAAAAGAATATCCGGCTCCTTTTCCTTTAAAAGTTGCAGTTGGTTATGATTATAATTTAACAGATAATATTGATACTACTCAAGCTTTTTTTAAAAAGGATGGTCATTTTTTACAGTTTTATAAGTTCAATAATAATTCTAATTTAGAAACGAACAACTCTAACAAAACTAGATCTGCAATTGCTTTTGATCATTATGGTGATAGAACTATAATTGATATAAGTGAGTTTAAAGAGTTTTTAAATCCATCATTATTCAATTATTCAGAAGAGAAATTTAATTACGGTCAAGACTCTTTAGACTATAAAAATCAACTTAATTTCTATGAAGAAATACTAAGTAATAAAGATGATGTTAAAATAAAAGAAGGATTAAATGAGGTGCTTTCTTTATCAAAAAAATACGAAATAAAACATAACTTAACAATAGATAATTGGTTTGAATTAATTGATAATAAACCAAGTTACCTTTTAACTGAATTGATACATTCAAGCAATCCTAAAGTAGAATATTATACAAGTGTAGGTTATGAAGGCAACAATTTATCTTCGGGTAAAGATATTCCGTACTCTAAGAGTTTGTACTTTGATTTTAATGATACTGATAATTTCTTTAAGAACGTATATGAATCTTATTTCTCTGGTTTTGATGTTATCTTTATGTATTTTATAATTGCCTTTTCTTTTTGTTTAAGCATTCTTATTTTAATATTTAAAACAACAAGTATTAAAACAATATTGTTAAGTTTTGTAGCAAGTTTGGTTGTTTTGGTATTAATAGTTTGGTTAATGTCTTCTTCAAACAATTTGTTTGGGTATAGTAAGTACAACGAGTATTTTATAATGTTATTTATCTCGTTTTTAATTATCGTTTTTTCAATTTTTTCTTATATTTTAAAATGGAAAAAAACGGTAATATCTATCTTTTGGTCTTTAGTTTTATTTGCAGTACCAACCTTCTTTTTATTTGCAGCTTTTAGCTATTCTAGATATTTAAAAGATGTTTATTTAGAGTTAAACCCTCAAAATTATAATTATAAAAGTAATTTTGAAATCTGGTTTCAGAATTATGGTTTTTGGGCAATACTGTTGGTTAGTATAATTACAGTCTATGTGTATTCGTTATTTATCAGAAAATTTAAAGCAAGACCAGAGTAAACTATTTTAGGATAAAACATAATAAAACCACTTATTTCTAAGTGGTTTATTAAGCAATTTAATGTTTGGTTTATTAACTTTTACCTTTTATCAAACTAAGTGCTACAGCAGCAATACCTAGTGCAATTGTAATA